>JAGAQI010000113.1 GCA_017622795.1 Lachnospiraceae bacterium | reverse complement strand
TACTGCTACGGCGATTTCACGGCCGATTCTTGTAAAGATTTTACCCTTTGCTGCGTCATTTTTTTCTTTTTTATGCTTGATATTAGCAAATTTAGAATGTCCGGACATATTTTCTCTCCTGTTCTAATCTAAAATGTTTTCTAAATACAAAGTTTACCACAAAAAATGGCACTTGTCAAAAAAACTTTTAGACAAGCGCCAACTCTCCGTTTTATAATCATTTCCCATAAATCAAATCGGAAATCACCTGCATCACTTCATCTGTCTGTTCATCGGTACGGATGGCACACATAATGGTATCATCTCCCGCAATACAACCGACAATGGCATCCAGTTCCAGGGAATCCAGGGCTGCCGCTGCCGCCATGGCCATGCCGGACACCGTCTTAATAACCAAAATATTCTGGGCTTTGTCCATGGAAAGATAAGCGTCCCTAAGAACTCTTACCAGCTTATCATTTAATGCTGAAGTAGTACCCTGATGCACCGCATATTTGGAGCGTCCGCTTTCCGTCGGTACCTTCGTTAGTTTTAATTCCCGTATGTCTCTGGATACGGTTGCCTGTGTTACCGCAAAACCGGCCTTTTCCAGATAATCCGCCAGTTCTTCCTGGGTTTCCACATGATACTTTCTGATAATTTCCACAATTTTATTTTGTCTGCTGCTCTTCATTCTCCACTTTCCTCCCGATTACTCTTTTCCTACAGAACCAAGTTTGGAACGAAGCACCTCAAAGAAGGTTCTTTCATCCAGCTGTACCATTTTGGTTGTATAGGCGGAACGTTTTACAACAATTTTATCTTCTGTATTTAATTCAATAGCTGCGCGGCCGTCAAAGGTTGCCACCGCACCTACTTCGGGACCTCTGCGGTTCTGTCTTATTTCCACGGAAATTTCGTCCTCTCCGGACACCACAATTTCCCTGGAGCTCAAGGAATGCGGGCAAATCGGTGTAATCAGAATCAGCTGTGCCTCCGGTGTCACCACGGCTCCTCCTGCCGACAAATTGTATCCGGTGGAACCGGTTGGCGTGGAAATCAGCAAACCGTCACCGGTAACCACATCAAGCAAGGCACCGTTTACATATACCGCCAGGTTAATCATTCGGCTGACACCGCTTCTGGTGATGGCCACCTCATTTAATGCAGAGTCTGCATAGTTCCCGTTAATTTCACCGTCTAACATCATGCGGTTCTGCACCCGGAAGTTTCCGTTACAGATACGTTCCAAGCCTTTTTCTGCATCCCGCGCTTCCACGCCGGTAAGATATCCTAAATTTCCCGCATTAATTCCGAAAATCGGGATATCGTATTTCAGAAGACGGTTTGCCGCCCGGATCATGGTGCCGTCACCACCAAGAACAATAATGCAATCCACATCCTCGGGAATTGGCTTCCACTCCGCATCTGCCGTATCTAGGGATTCCGTCCGCACTGCAAACTGTTTTCCCTGCGCTGCAAGGAAATCCTGCACCCTGCCGGTCAGCTCCAAATGTTCATCTCTGTCTTTATTTACAATAATACAAAACTTGTTCATATTCTCTCCGTAATATCATAAAACAAAAATTCGCAATGAACCCACATCAAAATATGCATCCATTGCGAATATTTTATCATATTATGCATAAAAATACAAGTTATTTATCCAAATCACCATGGGCGGCATCCACTGTTCCTGTAACAAAGGAAAGAATATCCTGTAATGCCGTATTGCGTGCTTCTTCCGCCTCACGCTCATTCTTTCTGGCATATAATAAATATTCAATATTGCCTTCCGGTCCTTTGATTGGGGAATAGTCCAGGCGAAGCAGTTCAAAACCTGTTGCTGCCGCAAAGGAAGTAACGGCAATTACCACTTCCTCATGCACCTTTTTATCACGGACAACACCTTTTTTACCGACCTTTTCCCTGCCGGCCTCAAACTGCGGTTTAATCAGACATACAATCTCTGCACCCTCTGCCATTAGTTCATATACGGGACCAAGTACCTTAGAAAGAGAGATAAACGCCACATCAATGGACACAAAATCCACCAATTGCCCGATATCTTCCGGGGTGACATAACGGATATTTGTTTTTTCCATGGAAACCACCCGTTCATCGGTACGCAGTTTCCATGCCAGCTGATTGGTTCCTACATCGATAGCAAACACCTTA
Source organism: Lachnospiraceae bacterium (assembly GCA_017622795.1). Lineage (GTDB taxonomy): Bacteria > Bacillota > Clostridia > Lachnospirales > Lachnospiraceae > SIG299. The sequence continues at coordinate 52,815 of JAGAQI010000113.1, read as the reverse complement.
ACTGCTCCGTTTTGCAGCATACAATCGGTAAATCCACCGGTGGAAGAACCTACATCCATACAGGTTTTCCCTTCCAGATTTACTCCGAACTGTTCCACCGCTTTTTCCAGTTTAAAGCCACCGCGGCTCACATACTTCATGGCCAGACCTTTTACCTCAATCTGTACCGTTTCTTCGAAGCTGCTGCCTGCTTTATCTTCCCGGACGCCGTCTACAAACACATTGCCCGCCATGATATATGCTTTTGCTTTTTCTCTCGATTCTGCCAAGTTTCTCTTTACCAGCAGCACATCCAGACGTTCTTTTGCCATTGCTTATAAAACCTCCCTGATTCTTACATACAAATTGTCTTCATTTAATCCGTATAAATCCCTAAGGGTCTGCTGACCGCCATGTTCAATAAAGCAGTTGGATAGTGCTCCCGGCACATGGCGAACTTCGGTATTCTGCTCCATTAATAGCGCCGAAACACGTTCACCGAAACCGCCTCTTGCCACATTTTCCTCTAAAGTTACCAAAACATCATGACGCTTTGCCAAGGAAAGAATACACTCTTCATCCATAGGCGCCACAAATCTTGCATTGGCAATGCTGACGGAAATTCCTTCTGCCTCCAGACGTGCCTTTAACTTATAAGCCAGACTTACCGTATTACCGACCGCCACAAAAGCTACGGATTTCCCCGCCATATGAACGCCGGCATCTTCCAAAAGCTCTGCTTTTCCCTGCATAATTTCAGTGACCGGTAAACCATCCGTCTCTTCCGAGGTTCCTCGCGGATAGCGCACTGCCACAGGATAATTACAGGAAGCTGCAAAATGCAGCATGTCTCTCAGTTCCACAGTGCTCTTTGGCGCCATTACCGTTAAATTCGGAATATGGGCCAAATATGATAAATCAAATACTCCCTGATGGGTTTCACCGTCTTTTCCGACAATTCCCGCACGGTCCACCGCAAAAGTTACCGGCAGATTCCCGATACACACATCATGCAGAATCTGATCATACGCTCTTTGCAGGAATGTGGAGTATACTGCCACTACCGGATGATATCCTCCCGCCGCCATACCTGCAGCAAAGGTTACCGCATGTTCTTCCGCAATACCCACATCAAAGAACCGCTCCGGGTATTTCTTTGCAAACTCCGTAAGGCCGGTACCTGTCGGCATTGCAGCCGTAATACCGACTATCTTTTTATTTTGCTCTCCTAACTCCAGCATGGTATCGGAAAACATTTTTGTATAGGACACACCCTCTGACGGGCGTAAAATTTCTCCTGTTTTTAAGGCAAACGGCTCAATACCATGGAAGCGTCCCGGGTCCTGTTCTGCCGGTCCGTAGCCTTTTCCTTTCTTGGTAACCACATGAACCAGCACTGCCTTTGGCATTTTAGATGCGGTTTCCAATGCTCTGGTTATCTGCTCAATATCATGTCCGTCAATCGGTCCGATATAGGTGATACCCAAATCTTCAAAATACATTCCGCCGATAAATAAATGCTTTAACGAATTCTTGGACTGCTTTAACTTCTTTGCAATAGTTTCACCGATAGGAAATTTGCTTAATACATCTTCCAAACCGTCCTTAAAGCCGGTATACGCCGTATTGGAACGGATTTTAGCAAGATAGTTTGCCATGCCGCCCACGTTTTCGGAAATGGACATATTGTTATCGTTTAAAACAATAATCAGGTTGCTGTGCAGCTTCCCCACATTGTTTAAAGCTTCCATAGCCATACCGCCGGAAAGCGCGCCGTCTCCGATTACTGCCACAATTTTTTCATCCCCGCCGGATAACTGTCTTGCCGTTACCAGACCGTTTGCTATTGAAAGAGAGGTAGAACTGTGACCGGTATCAAATGCATCACACTCACTTTCTTTCCGTTTTGGGAACCCGCTCATTCCCTGATATTCTCTCAAAGTATGGAAACCTTCCCTGCGGCCGGTAAGGATTTTGTGAACATATGCCTGATGGCCTACATCCCAAATTAGCTTATCCTTTGGGAAATCCAAAAACAGATGCAGCGCCATGGTAAGCTCCACCGCACCTAAATTGGACGCCAGATGTCCGCCGTGCTCCGATACCCGGTGCAGCAAAAAATGCCGGATTTCCTTTGCCAGACGGTTATACTGCGCCGGACTGACCTCTTTAATATCATTCGGTTGATTGATTCTGTCTAAAATACCTGCCATTTAATTCTCCCTCACGGTAAGATAGGTAATCAGCTCACATAAAAACTCTGTACCGTTTATCTTCTTTGCCAGCTCCACTGCCTCTGCGGAAAGCCGCTTTACTTCCATGGAAGATGCTTCTATTCCGTGCAGTGTCACATAGGTTGTTTTCTCGTTTTTCTCATCACTGCCCACCGGCTTGCCAAGCTTTGCCTCATCGCCGGTTAAATCTAAAATATCATCCTGAATTTGGAATGCCATGCCGATGTTCTTTGCCATACGTTCTACTAAATCCAGTTCCGCTTTTGTTGCTCCGCCGAGAATTGCACCAATCATCATGGATGCCTCCAGCAAAGCACAAGTTTTTAACTCATAAATGAAAGAAATTTCTTCTTCCGTCAAAGCCTGTCCTGTTTTTTCCACATCTACTACCTGACCGCCAATCATGCCGAAAATGCCGGCTTTTTTACCGAACACCTGCAATGCCTTTGCTACACGGGCATCCTGCGCCGGATTGCTTCCGTCGGAAAATGCTTTACATGCAGTTTCAAAGGAATAATTAAGCAGGGCATCTCCGGCCAGAATTGCCATGTCTGCCCCATATTTGGCATGGGTAGTCAGCTGCCCCCGACGGTACATATCATTGTCCATTTCCGGTAAATCATCATGTACCAGGGAATAGGTGTGCAACATTTCCATTGCTGCCATAAAAGGCTCCGCCAAATACAAATCTGCATTTGGGGCAAAGGTACGGTATACTTCCGCCATCATCATGGGACGAAGGCGTTTTCCTCCGATGGTTACGCTGTAGCGCATCGCCTCCAGCACGGTTTTCTGTCTGCCTTCCGTTTCAGGAAGATACTTATCCAGCACCCGGTTAATATAATCCTGTTTTTCCTTTAATTCCGCACTAAAATTCATCACTGATTCCGTTCTCCTCTAAAATCATCAGTTCTTTTTCCACCTTATCGATGGCCTGATTACACTTTAAAAGTAAATCCATACCCTGCTTATACTTTGTGAAGGATTCTTCCAAAGACAACTCCGAAGAGCTCAATTCCTGCATTACCTGCTCCAATTGATCCAGGGAAGCCTCTAACGAAAGTTCCTGTACCGGCTCTTCCGTTTTCTTTTTATCTGCCATAGTTTTCCCCTTTCTATCCTATAAAACCTGTATTCGTTACTTTACCTCTCTCAGATGCACACTCTTTACTGTTGTCAAAATAGTTCCGTCGGTAACATCGACCGCAAGCTCGTCGCCCGCATTTACCTGGGAAATCTCTTTCACAACCCTGCCGTCTTTGCTGGCAACCGAATAACCGCCCTGTAACCGTTCCACCGGAGAAAGACCGTTTAACCGACCGGCAGCCAATTCTACCTTCTGCCGCTTCTGTCGGATTTTTTCTTTCATTTTATCAGAAAGCTTTTCTGCCAGTTCATCCGCCCGCTGACGCTTTTGCTGCAGCTGAAACCTTGGATGGAACCGCTCCAGCAGCAAATGTTTTTGTTTTATCAGCATACGGTTTTCCTGTATCTTGCTTAACATCCGGTTAGCCATACTGCCATGAATGTCAGCTAACGTTTCCTGCAAATATTTATAATCATATACCGCCAGTTCTGCTGCCGCTGACGGAGTCGGTGCCCGCAAATCGGACACATAGTCTGCAATTGTGGTATCCGTTTCATGCCCTACCGCAGAAATTACCGGAGTATTACAGTCATAAATTGCCCTTGCCACGATTTCTTCGTTAAACGCCCATAAATCCTCAATGGAACCGCCGCCCCTGCCTACGATAATAACATCTACCTTACCGTCTAAAGCACGGATGCCTTTCACCACGGTTTGTGCAGCACCTTCTCCCTGCACCTTGGCAGGATACAGAATCAACTGTACATAAGGATTCCGGCGCCCGGAAATCTGACAAATATCCTGTAAGGCAGCACCTGTTGCCGCAGTTACAATTCCTACGCGTTTTACAAACCGGGGAATCTCTTTTTTATGAGAATAGTCAAACAGACCTTCTTCCCCCAGCTTTTTCTTTAAATATTCAAATTCCTCATACAGCCGCCCGATACCGTCCTGACGGATTTCATCGGCATACAACTGATATTTTCCATCCCGTTCATACACGCTGATGTTACCGAATACAATGACATTCTGTCCATCCTCCAGACGAAAAGAAATGCCGGCACGACGGCCGGCAAATAACACGCAGGCAATTTGTGCTGCGCCATCTTTTAATGTAAAATAAATATGTCCGGAAGTATGATATTTGCAGTTGGATACTTCTCCCTTCACATATATGTGATTCAATAAAGTATTTCCGGCAAACATATGTTTAATATACGTGTTGATTTGGGATACAGAATAAATTTCTGCCATAGTTCCCCTTCTTTTCTATTTTGCAATTACCTTGGCAAGTACACCGTTTACAAAGCCTGAGGAAGCATCATTACCGTATTTTTTAGCCAACTCTACCGCCTCATTAATAGCTACCTTGTCAGGAACTTCTTCATCAAAACGGATTTCATAGGTTGCAATACGCAAAATGGTAAGTTCTGCTTTACCCATTCGGTTTAATTTCCAGCCTTCTGCTGCATTAGATAAAATCATGTCGATTTCGCCTTCTTTTGCAACTACAGCCTCTAATTTACTCTTCACAGGAGCAAAGGCTTCTTCATCACTGATTTCCTGCTGACTCTGATACAGTTCCACCTGTTCTTTCAGTTCTTCCACATCATGAAAGTCCTTGCAGAATAATAATTTAAAGAGATGCTCTCTTTCTTCGCGCTTAGTCATACAATTCTCCTTGTTTTTCGTGACAATCAGAAAACATAGTTTTCTGTTGTATTGCAGAACAAGCCCGGAACCCTTGAGCTCCGAGCTGTGTCGTTCTACTTTGTTTCTGTTTCTACACCCACGATGTTGATGTTCACATCCAGGACCTTTAAGCCAGCCATATTTTCAATAGCGCTCTTTACACGGTCCTGCACTGCCTTGCATACCTTTGGAATGCTGTAGCCGTACTTCATGATGACAGACAATGCCACATGCACGGAAGCACCTTCTTCATCAAATTCGATGGTTACACCCTTGGTCAAATTCTTTACGCCAAGCTTACCAACCAACTCGTTGGTTAAATTGCCCTGCATGGAAGCAATCCCTTCGATTTCGGTTGCTGCCAGACCTGCAATGGTTGCAATGACATCACCGGCAATTTTCACCTCGGAGGTGAACTCCTTCACTTCTTCTTTAACCTCTTCATTTATTACATTTACGTTTTCTGTTTCCATAGACATTGTGTATCCTCCTAATTATCTTGAGTACATTATACCAAACTATCCGCATTTTGCAAAGGCTTTCTTATTTTTTTATGTAATCAATCTTCCTGAATTGCTGCGGTAATCGTAATATCCTCTACTTCATAACCTGTTTTTCGTGTCACAATATCCTCAATCTGGGCAATTTGCTGGTCTGTAACACTGATTGCATTGATTACCACATCTACCTCATTTTCGGAAATATTGACAATCGGATCAGCAAAGCCTTTTGCTTCCAATAATAATTCCGCTGCGTTTTCCTTTTCCGCAATGGTAGTTAAATTAACCAGAGTTTCTACTGCTTCCTGCTTCTGTTCTTCACTTAAAGATGCATTATCAATGATTCCCATTAATGTTTCTTTACTTTGAGCACGGCGCTGTTCTCTCACCAATCTGGCGTTTGTGGTGAAATTTCCCTGCAGGGTAGTACTTACCATTACAGCCTCTCCGATCTGATGACTATCACCTTCCGCATCATTTCCCTGAGAATCCGCTACCTCTTCGCTTTTTCCCGTAACAGTTACATCCTCTGCAATACTGCTGCCATCATCCATATTGCCTACGTTAATTGTGATACCATCTGCCTCCTCTGTTCCTGTCCCTTCGTTCTCCGACACATTATACTCATACCCGTCCTTCGCACCAAGGCTGTCTGCCTCTTCGCCCGCATCAGAAAACTGCAGATATCCTGCTGCACATATCATCAGTGCCAATGCCGTAATAATCACCTGGTTTTTCTTAAATAATTTTTTCATTGTTCCTCCTATTTCATTTTCATTATTTTAATTTTATGCGCCGGAACGTCAAATAGTACCTGTACCGCATTCAGAATATCTAAATCGACGCTTCCGGTTCCGCTGCCCTCCGCAAGTACCACCACACCGATAATCTCCGGATAGGTCTCACTTAATATATATGGGACACTCTCTCCTGCTATGTCATAAAAAACCGCAGTTCCTTCTTTTTTTTCGCTTACAGAATGTCTGTTACCACCCGCACTGTCTGTTTCCGTTACTTGTTCCGTTTCCCTGCTTCCGTCCTGTAATACATTTTTTTGTCCCGAATTGCTTACTGTAATCATTACTTTTACTTTCCCCACATGTTCCACCCCGGACAGCAGGTTTTCCAGTCTTTCTTCCAATCCTGCCTCATAATTGGTTTCCTGTACCGGTTCCTTCTCCGCATATAGTTCTCTCTCCGGATGTCCCCGGTCGGTCTCGTTTATCGTGCCGCTATTCTTATCCCCCATGGGAAAGACTATTACCAGACAACATACGCCTGCCAGAAGAAGCATCACCCATTGTTTTATTCCCAAGGAAAAAAGTTTTTCCTTTCCTTTTGACATTATTTCCTGCAGATCCATCTTATTCTGCCTCCTGTATGATAACCTCAATTTTTTCCTGTTCTATCTGATAAAAACCTGCCAGCATTTCCCTAATATAAAGTTCCAGCGGGGAAACTGTTTTCTTTTGCTTCACTTCTCCGATACGTATAGGAACAACTGTAGGAATCCCGGATTCTTTCTTCTCCGTTCCATCCAAATAAGCTGCCCTTATCCATAATTTCTCTATTGCTCCGTCTTCTGCCACGGATATTTCTGTGCTTACCGCTCTCAAACCACTCTTCTCCAGCAACATCCCGATTTGTTCTGCAATACGTTCTTTATATGTGATTAAAACCGAGTTTTCTATACGTTCCTCCTCATAATATATTTCTTCCAATATCCGGTCTGTCCCCAGGGCATAATCAAAAGAATTAAATTTTGACCAAAAGCGGCTCCATAGTTCCTCCGATGACGCCAGCGGTTTTATAAATTGCATCAGTAAAATAACTCCGGCTACCCAACGGGCAAATTTGTAATATTTCGAATCTGCTATCAGTTCCAGAACAATACCGGACAATATCATAAACATGGCAATATTGCAAACCCACTGCATGCTTTTCCTCCTTTACACGGTAATTCTCGTCATCACAGCCAAAAGCAGAATAAATATCACAACTCCTAATGTTAAAGTTTCCAGCAACAGCTTTTGGGCAATTCCCATGTGATGTAAAAACTGTTCCGTCATATCCTGCGCCACCGGCTCCGACACGGCGGCAAGCACACGATACATCAGGTATTGCAAAGCCAGCTTTATTATCGGAATTGCCATAATCAGTATCAGAAAAATACTTCCTACCATGCCTATGGAATTTTTCAATACAACCCCCGCCCCCATTACCGTTTCCCAGGCACCTCCTATCAGATCTCCCACTCCCGGAATCACCGTTGCTGTTTTCATCATTGTCGTACGTTTCAATCGGTCAATGGCCGGTGTCAAAATGCCCTGTACGGCACCAAGGGTAATCGCTATACCTATCATTGTTTTTCTTATCCATCCAAACAAACTGACAATCAGTTCCAACATGCGCCGGAAGATAGGCCGTTTTTGCATGCAGGAGGCAAAGGCAAGTAACAGATATGCCTGGGAAAGCGGTATTAAGCAATATCTTGCCAGCAGTTCAAAAAAAGCGAGTAAAAATGCCGTTCCCTGGTAATATCCCGCCGCTGTAACCGACCCGGTAACTACAGCAATGCTGATGCAGTACATCGGAAGCAGTATTCCGGTAAAGCTGCTCAGGTTTTCCATACCGGTTGTCGTAATATCCAACGAAACCATAAATCCCGAAACCATATGTACCGCCATCAGAAAATATACACATAAATACCCTACGTGGGCAGTTCCTTCTCTGGAAAATGCTTTGGAGAGATTGGAAAAGAGAGCGGAAAATAAAATCAGTAAAAAAAGCTTCACTCCATGCTCTGCCGGAAATGACACGGTAGAAAACAACCAGGATAGCACTTCTCTCAAAAACTCCTGTAGTCCACCCACGTCACCTGCAATTACCCGGTTTACCAATTCTTCAAAGGTAAAAGGAAGTTCTCCCGGCAGCAGTGCTTCCACCGTTTTCTGCATCTCTGAATAATCCATCTTGAATTCTTCTGTCATATCATTGCTACCATCAATTCAAACAAAGCAAGTACAATCGGCATTCCGATTGTCAAAATGCTGAGTTTTCCCACCAGTTCAATTTGACCGGCCACTGCAGAATATCCTGCATCCCGGCATATAGAGGAAGAAAATTCCGAAAGATAGGTAACACCTATCATTTTTAGCAGTAGTGCAATATATTCCATGTCGATGGATATCAACTTTTCTAACCGTTCCAGACTTCCCGTAATACCGTCCAACAGTTGAACTGCAATCCAGGCAATTAAAATACTTCCTGTGAATGAAACAAACGTAGAAAACTCTGCCTTGCCCTGCCGCATGGCCATGGCAATCAGAATCGTCAGTATACCAAGCAGTGCCGTCTTCAGCATAGCGGACTCCTCCTTCTCCTTTTACAGCTGAAATAGTTCCTGAATTGTTGCAAACAATTCTGCCACATAAGGCACGATCCAAAACAATACTAAAATCAATCCTGCCAAACTGGTTAAATACGCCTGGTCCTCTCTGCCGGAATGCTTTAATACCTGATTCAATACAGAAACCAGAATTCCGACAGCCGCTATTTTAAAAATCATCTGAATCGTCATTTTCCGTTCCCTCCTAAAGTACCATTATCAGCAAGAAGATTCCGCCAAGCATCCCCAGGGTCCTGCAAAGATAAGCCTTGTCCGCTCCCTTTTCCCGTAACTGCACAATCTCTTCTTCCAAACGGTTCAGATAAAAATCCAATGCCTCCCGTCTGGTTTTCTTATCCGACTCCGTAAAATACAGACCAAGTTCCGCAAACTCTTCTGCCTGTGTTTTTGACAGCGGACTATTCTTAAATACAGGCTCTGCCACTCTGTACCACAACTCCTGCAGTGTATACCCTTCCTTTTTCCTCATTTCTTCCGAAAGCACCTGAAAAAAAGCAGAAAGATAACCGCCATGCCGGTTACTGATTCGTTCCATGGCATCCGGCAACGGCATCTGACGATATTCCAGCTCTCCCAGCAAAAGAAACAACGTAGTTTTCATATCCTTCAGCCACTTCTCCTGTTCCTTTACCCGGAGTGCAAGAAGACTACCTATGGCATAGGCCGATATCAGCACCATTACTGCTCCTATCAGCTTTATCATCACAACCGCACCTCCTGTCCATCCCTGTCACAAACCGCTTCAATTACCCCGGGATTTCCTCCTTGTTTTAAAAACACATAGCGTTCAAACATTCCTCCCGGAATCCCTCTCTTCTTTTCTGCTCCGTCCGGACCAAACCATAAACTTTTTCCTTCTCCGTGAGCGGTTGCTAAAATAGTGCACCCACAATGGATGGATTGCCGGATGCTTTCCATATCCCTCTCTCCTCCCAGTTCATCTACCGCAATCACTTCCGGTGACATAGAACGCAATAATAGCTCAATCCCCAATGTTTTTGGACATCCGTCCAACACATCCGTACGCTTTCCAAGGTCGTTCTGCGGCACTCCGTGATAACAGGCTGCCAGTTCCGAACGTTCATCCACCACTCCAACCTTTCTGCCGTAAAACCTCTCTATTGCACCATCCTGTTTTTTCCACGCCCCGCCGTCGGAAATCTGTCGGATCATATCCCGCAGCAACGTAGTTTTCCCACATCCCGGCGGAGAAACAATCAACGTATGGCACAGTCTGTCCCCCTCAAACAAATACGGCAGCAATTCTTTGGAGCAATCTTTATTTTCACGTGCCAAACGGATATTTAAAAATGATATATTCCGGATGGTCATTATTCTTCCTTCCGACCATACTACCTTACCGCAAATTCCAACCCTATGACCGCCCTGTATCGTTAAAAAACCCTGTTTTAACTCCTCTTCGTGGGCATACACGGAAAAATTACTGATATATTCCATCATTTCCCGAATCTCATTCACTGATATTACATACCCGTTTTCCTCTTCCCTGCACATGCCACCGTTTTTATGTATGAAAAATTCCTCCCGCCCGCGCAGAAATATTACAGGTCCGTTGCACCGGAACCGAAGCTCCGTATATCCTTCTGCAAGCAAGTCTGTTCCATTCAGTCTTTCACGGATTCTTACCGGAAAAATCTTAGTTAACTCTGATGCCATTGTTACCTCCTTTTACTTCTGCTTGTTCGTTCTTGTCCTATCTTATGCCGTACCGGGAAAAAACATAACTTAAATTTTATCCTGCTGTATAAAATTTTTGCAAAACAAAAGACAGCCCGGAAACTGCCGGACTGCCTTTCTCTATTGCTCTCAGATTATCTGTTCTGGTTGTTATTGTTATTCTTCTGATTGTTGTTTTTCTTGTTGTTCTGATTATTCTTCTGGTTATTATTGCTGTTCTGATTGTTATTATTCTGATTATTGTTCATGACATTCACCTCCTTATCAACACAAGTATAGTTTGTCTGAAATCAGAGAAACTATACTGCGAAATCATTTTTATTTTTAAGGAGATTATTGCCATGCTTTTGATTCAACAAGGTACACTTTACACTATGGAAAGCGACGGACCTATATCCGCGGACTTGCTGATTCATAACGGAAAAATCGAAAAAATAGCACCAGATATTCCAATAACCGATGAAATGCAAGTTCTGGACGCAACCGGACTACTGGTTTTTCCGGGATTTATTGATGCCCACAGCCACATCGGAATTTCCGAAGAAAAAATCACGGGAATCGGAGATGAATGCAATGAAAATACTACTCCGGCCACACCCTACCTCAGAGCCATAGACTCCATCCATCCCATGGACAGTGCTTTTCATAACGCACTCGCTTCCGGAATTACCGGCGTCATGGCAGGTCCCGGAAGCTCTAATCCTGTGGGTGGACAATTTGCCTTCATCAAGACCTACGGGCGCTGCATGGATGACATGATTGTACTTGCACCTGCTGCTATGAAAATTTCCTTTGGCGAAAATCCCATGACAACCTACGGAATGAACGGTAATTCCCCTTCCACCCGTATGGGTATCGCCGGCATCATCCGGGAAGAGCTATTTAATGCAAAACAATATTTAGACAATACTCCCGAAGATTCCGGTGAAAAAAACTTCCGGCTGGAATGCTACCGGGAACTGTTCGCAAAAAAGATTCCCTTGAAAGCCCATGTTCATCGCACCGACGACATTTTCACCGCAATACGTATTGCTAAAGAGTTTGACCTGGACCTTACCTTAGACCATTGCACCGAGGGTCACCTGATTGCCGGAGAACTTGCAAAGCACGGATTTCCTGCCATCGTCGGTCCTTCCATGTCTGCCCGCAGTAAAAAAGAAGTATGCGAATCCGATTTTAAAACCCCCGGAATCCTGAAAAACGCCGGATTAACCATAGCTCTGACTACAGACCATCCGGTGTGCCGTCTTCAGTATCTTCCTCTTTGTGCTGCTCTTGCTGTCAAAGAAGGCATGAGCGAATACGAAGCCCTGCGGGCTATTACCATTGATGCCGCCCGTATCTGCCGTGTAGACCATCGTCTCGGAAGCCTCGCCGCCGGTAAAGATGCAGACTTATGTTTGTGGGACGGAAATCCGTTGGAATTAACTTCTTCCGTAATCAAAACCCTGATTAATGGCGATATTGTTTGGGAAAAGGAAAAGGGGTGATTACTCACCCCCTGTACATACGATATACTGTACTTCTACGCTTCTCTCAAAAGCTCTTCCAATTCCTTTTTTGCCTGCGCATATCCCTCTACCACAATACCATGAAATCCCAGTAGCTGTGCCGCTTCAATATTTTCTGCCTTATCATCCAAAAAAATACTCTCTTCTGCTTTCAAACCATATTTTGAAAGCAGTGCCCGATAAATTTCCGGTTCCGGCTTAACCACCTGTACCTCATAGGAAATCACCGCACCATCCACCAACGGAAGGAAACTAAGCTTACCATGGGCTTTTGCAGCCTCAAAGGATGTTTTACCGTAATTGGAAAGCAGGTACACCTGATATCCCCGCTCCTTCAGCTCTTTTATCCAACCATAGGAATGCGGATATTCCTCCACTAAAATCTCGGTTTTACTAAACAGCAACCGGATTTCCTGCTCATATTCCGGTGCCCGTTCGATACACTTTGTAATAATCTCTTCATCTGCCATAAGACTGCGGTCAAATTCATTCCACATAGTCGGATGTAACACCGTAGCCGCCGCAATCCGGTCAAAAGCTTCTCCCTCAAAGCCCAGATCACGGAACAGAGACGGCCAACGGAAGCTGGCAAGCACGTTGCCAATGTCAAAAAGTATATTACGAATCATAGTTGTTGTCCTCTTCTGACACCGCCGCAGTTACGTCTACATTTGCCATCTTGGCAACTTCAGATTTTTCTTCTTTCTTCCGTTTAGACACTCCGGCTGCACTGTAACAGCCTGCCACCAGCATGAACACATAGCCCATGACCATATTGTAAATCATATTGCCCCAGTTGTCTGTATTGGTAAGGTACTCCGAATATCCCATGAACGCACGTCCCAGCGGAATATACTCCGATACAACCTTGTTCAGTTCCTGATAGAAGGTCCATACTCCCGCCAGATAGGTTGCCGGGAATATCACAAGCAGACTGAAAATAATGCTGACTGCCGTTCCAAAGCCGCTTTCCTCTTTTGCAAAAAGTTTATATCCGGTGGTAGCAAAAAGAACAATCAGTATGCCAATCCAGCCGCTGATAAATCCAAGTGCTCCCACTACCGCCCAAAGGACACCACCAAGCAATGCTCCCAGTAACGCACCAAGTACACCTCTGCCCTTATAGGTCTTGTGCACCTCCAGGTAATTGTCCTTTCCGGCAACGGCTGCTTCCATAAGAGACTTGTAGCTGATAGCTACGCCGATAATGATACATACCACCATACCGAGCAGACAGTATATTCCTGCATTGAACGTATTGAAGCCACCACTACTTTGTCCTACCGTCAAATAAAATCCACCGAAAAAATTGGTAAAATTCTCTTCGGTAACAATTTTCTCACCGAACAAAATATTGATATTTTCAATGACGTACTGTTTCAGCTCTTCATCAAACGGCACACTGTAACCGGTCACTTGGATTTCTTCCGGAGCACCCTCTTCCTCATCTGAATAAAGCCAGTCGATATAAGGCTGGTATGTCTCCTTTTCGCTGTCATATAAGCAAATTACGGCAGGATTCCATTCGCTGTCAAACGTAACATAATACTGCATGCTCTCTACCGCTTCCAGATAAGCCACAGACTCAGACATATACTGCATGGTCAAATAAACCGGTTCGTCCTGCTCAGTTGCATAATATACGTCAATTGGCTCTGCCTGCGTCTCTTCCTTTTTCAGCACACCGCCAAAAAATATAAAGAATACTGCAGTTGCCATAAGTACTGCTGCCAGTGTAAAAAACACAATAGACAGCGGTTTGATTTTTCTCGTTGGTTCTTCCATCGTTTTATCCCCCTTTTCTTATTATGCGAGAAGTATAACATGTTTCCATTTAATAATCCACTGAAACTTCTTTATATTTTCATCCAAATATCTCCTACATACACTGCAAGCAACGTTCCCACTGCAATAGCCGGTGCAAAAGGAATTTCGGTAAAGCCTTTCTCTTTTTTCCGTAATTTTGCAACCCAAAAAGGTAATCCTATCAAAGCTCCTGCCAGTAAAGTATATACAAAGCAAGAAAAAACCGATTTCACACCTATATATGCCCCTACTGCACAAAACAACTTGGAATCCCCTGCCCGGAACACCTTTAAAAGCCAACAGAAGATACCAATGCATAATGCAAAAGCAGCCCCCGAAAAAGCTTCCGCCACTGTTATATCAGTGCGGAAAACCGAAAGAAGCAATCCGCACAGCAAGCTTGCAACATTCCTGCTGTTTGAAAGCTTTCGCTCCTTAATGTCCTGTGCAACCGATAAACCTAAAAACAAAATCAGCACAATATGGCTAATAAAATACATTATAGTTCTAATACCGCTGCTCCTTTCCCCTTCTTTAGTGTTACCACAAATTCCGAACCTTCACCGGGTGCGCTTATCACCGTGATTTCACCCTCACATTTTCTGATGATTTCTTTACAAATAGCCAGTCCCAGACCGTTTCCCTGAGATTTTCTGGATGTATCTCCCTGATAAAACTTATCAAAAATGTGAGTCTTTGTCTCTTCATCCATTCCAATGCCGTTATCCCGGACGGTTATCCGGACACTTTCTTTATCTCCGGAAAGCAGAACGCCGATTGTTCCACCGGCATCAGTATACTTAATGGCATTTCCGATTAAATTGGTCCATACGGTAAACAGCAATGACGGATGACCGGTAAACTGTATTTCCGGTAATTCCAAGTCCAATTCCAGATTTTTTTCACTCCACTTTGGTTCCAATAACACAATTACCTCGCGTAATTGCTCGTCCAAACGGAAGGTTACCGGACTTTCCAAAAACTGTTGCTGCTCCATTTTGGACAACCGGAGAATATTTTCCGTCAAATCATTCAATTTATCAATATGGAAAAAGATTTTCCGGATATACTCTGTCTTTTCCTCTTCCGTAAGTTCCGAATCCTGTAATAAGGTGGCATAGCCGCTGATGGCAGATAACGGAGTTTTGAATTCATGGGAAACATCCGCTATAAAATCATTCCGCATAATTTCTACGGAATTGAGTTCTTTTACCATCCGGTTAAAGTTTTCAAAGGTACGCTCCAGCTCCTCGAATTCCCCCTGATAAGATATCTCTGCCGTAAAGTCCCCGGATGCAACTTTCCCTGCAGCCACACTGATTTGCTGTAACGGATTAAAAATCTTTTTCATCAGGTAATAGGCAGCAACCGTAGATAAAAACAAACACAAAAGCGTCAGCAAAATAAGCAGTGTCCACGGTGTGGACAG
The DNA here is from genome assembly GCA_017622795.1 of Lachnospiraceae bacterium. Lineage (GTDB taxonomy): Bacteria > Bacillota > Clostridia > Lachnospirales > Lachnospiraceae > SIG299. Next base: position 37,470 of record JAGAQI010000113.1, on the reverse strand, counting down.
CTCCGAAAGGGAAACACCGAGTACCAATAAGATAGCAACCAATATCACCGCCAGTACGGCATATACAATCAATACACCCAATATTTCAAGCGTTAAACGGTTACGCATTTTTGTATTACCGAACTGCTTTTCATCCAAAACCTTTTTTGTTTCTATTTTTTTAGCCATTTTTCTTCACCGCCCGGTACCCAAGCCCCCGGATAGTTACAATTTCGAAGTCTTCGTTTTTCTTAAACCGCTCCCTGAGACGGCTGATATGTACATCTAGCGTATGGGAGTCCACATACCCTTCCGGCCCCCAGATATCGTCTAAAATCTGCTGTCTGGTAAATATCTGCCCCGGATATGACAACAACTTATAGAGCAGCTGAAATTCCTTTTGCGGAAGAATCTGACTGCCCTGTCCGTCTTCTACGGTCCAGACATCATATAACAGACTGGTTCCTCCAAAAGACAACTTGCGCTCGCTGACACTCTTTGCCCGTCGCAGCAAAGCTTGTACTCTCAATAACATTTCCTGTAGTTCTACCGGTTTTACCATGTAGTCATCTGCGCCGGAAAGAAACCCGCTCTGTTTATCTTTAATATCACTTTTTGCTGTAATCATCATGATCGGAAGTGTCATCTGTGCCTCTCTCAGCTGACGTACAAATTCAAAACCGTCCATTCCCGGCATCATGACATCGGAAATAATTACATCCACCGATTCTTTATCCAGAATTTCCAATGCCTCTGAAGCATCAGCAGCTGCTAGTGCTTCATAACCATTCCGTTCCAGCGTTCTGCAAAACAGGCGGTTTAATTCATTATCATCTTCCACTACAAGTATTTTGAACATGGGACTCCTCCATTTTTAACACACTATCTTTATTTTCCACCAAATCGCTTCATACGTCAATCTATTTTATAAAACTTTTATCTTCACATATTATTACTTTTGTGCTATACTGCAATAAAGTATTTTCATTTACCATAACTTTTGCAGAACACATGGAGGATATTCCTATGAACCGTTACGGACTTATCGGAGAAAAACTGGGACACAGTTATTCCAAAATTATACATGAGCAACTGGCTGATTACACCTATGACCTGATTCCCCTTTCTAAAGAGGAATTTGCACCATTTATGGAAGCCCATGACTTTAACGCCATCAATGTAACCATTCCGTATAAACAGGAGGTTCTTCCGTATTTGGACGAAATTTCAGAGGCAGCCAAAGCCATAGGCGCCGTCAACTGTATTGTAAACAAAAACGGCAGGCTTTACGGTCATAATACGGACTATGCCGGCTTTTTATACACACTCCGCAACAATAGCATCAAAATCACCGGAGAAAAAGTACTGGTGCTCGGAAACGGCGGTGCCGCCAAAGCTATTGTCGCCGCTCTTAAATCCCTGAACCCAAAAGAACTGATTACCGTAAAATACAAAGAGGAACCCGGAGTTATCACCTACGAGCAGGCCTCTAATATGCACACAGACGCTTCTGTAATCGTCAATACAAGCCCTGTAGGCATGTACCCTAAGGTTGATGCCTCTCCTATGGATATTGCGCCATATGGGGCATTAAACGCCGTGGTGGACATTATCTACAACCCAACCACTACCAAGCTCCTCGCCCAGGCAAAGGAACGTGGTATTATCGCAGTGAATGGATTGGAAATGCTGGTTGCCCAGGCAAAATATGCTGTGGAACTGTTTTTGGATACTCCAATGCCGGATGAAAAAATTGAGGAAGTAATGAAAAATCTGACTTCTTAATCATTTAATATATCTTCTAAAATCCGATGGTCGATGAAGTACCGTCGGATTTTTTATTGTATAATTTTTTATGAAATTATAATGTAAGGAGTAATCGTTATGAGTGAAAAAAACGAATTGAAACAAATTATTCCTTTGGAACCTACGTTGGAATACCCGGATGATATTAATTTCTTACAAGGCTTCGGTGAAAAACATTTCACCAACGAATTAGAGGCAGTTATGTTTCACGAATACATGCGACAATATCAAGATGATCTTGGCTGGCTGCATATGGAACATATCAAAACAAAAAAACCGTTTTCCTTAACTGCAGAGAATATCGGTTCCGTATTTCCTTTAGAATCAATGTTTCACCCGGAAGACTTTGCAAAAGACATTCTTTCCATGCTTACTGTCCGAAGCTATGCAGACAAGCTTTCCAAAGAAGTCGGAAATATCAGGGAAGCCTATTACACCATTATTTTTGTCATGGATGACAAGGTCGCCTTCAACATCGGGAATACCTACAAATACGTAGAGTGGGATGAAATTATTGACCATCTGTTCTACACCTCCTGGGAAATTCACAGTGACGAACACCACCCCGGCATCTGGCATAAACGTGGCCTCAGAAAAGCCTTTGTTCTTCTAACCAACGTAGATGATTTCCGTCCGATTTACACCCTTTACCATGACGTTGCTGCAGGTTTCATTGTGGACAGGGAGCACAACGACCTGACGATTTTTGACCCGCTCTCTGCTATTTTTATCCACCATGAACTGGTTCACTTATGCGAACAGCAAACCACCTATTGGTACGGCGATGACGGTCATAGCGGTCCCGAACGTTATTATGATAATTCCATGCTGGAGACCAGCCAAAATCCTTATGTGGTACGTTTCCGGAAATTATTGGAGCAGTACCGGACCGGTTTTGACATTGAGCAGGCAATTAAGCGATATGACAGAAACTAGGAATTATACCTAAAAATAAAAAAGTAACTTCTGAAAACCGCTATCGCTGACGTTTTCAGAAGTTACTTTTTTATTATGCTTATTTTGCTTTTTTCTTTTTGTTTTTGCTAACTGCTGCTCCCAAACAAAAACATCCCACTGCAATTGCCAGCATCAGCACATACTGAATGCCGGAACTAAGTAATTCTGTTAAAAATGCCATCGTAATAAACCCTCTCTTTCACAAAAATGCCCTAACCCCGATTCCGCTTAATCGCGGTTTGCCAGTTCTTCAAAAACATCCTTCCAGTCAATGCCGCACTCTGCCATCAATACGGTTACATGATATAAGAAATCTGCAATCTCGTACTTGATTTCGGTTTTGTCCGGATTCTTGGCTGCAATAACAATTTCTGTTGCCTCTTCGCCGCATTTCTTTAATATTTTATCAATACCCTTGGTAAACAGGTAATTCGTATAAGAACCTTCCTTTGGATTTAACTTACGATCCATTACCGTAGCGTAAATCTTCTCCAAAATATTGGTGTTGTCTTCCACTTCCCATTCTGTCTTTACCAAATCGCGGTAGAAACAGGAACGGTTACCGGTGTGACACGCCGCACCAATCTGCTTTACCTTGGCAAGCAGGGTGTCATCATCACAATCGATGGATAAGGATTTTACAAACTGATAGTGTCCGGAGGTTTCACCCTTAATCCAAAGCTCATTTCGGCTTCTGGAATAATAGGTCATCTTACCTGTACTTACAGTACAATTATACGCTTCTTCGTTCATGTAAGCAAGCATTAAAACTTCATTGGTTTTATAATCCTGTACAATCACCGGAACCAGACCGTTCTCCAGCTTTTTCATGTCCGCAAATGCCACCGGACTTTCCGGTACTTTCACGTCATATCCCTGTTCCTTTAAAGACTGCTTTATTTTATAAACATCCTTTTCACGGTAATAATTGGTAGCAACACCGATAAGGTTCGGTACTTCCAGTAAATCGGTAATGGAATTTCTCTGCAGGCTGTCCCGTATCATGATTGGGCAAACCACTTCGTTTACTTTTTCAATAAACTTACCGTTTATGGTGACATGCTTTGCCATAATACCGTAAACACCAAGCTGTAAAAGTTCCGCATAATTCTGCTTATACTCCTCTAAGTACGCTACGGTTTCCGCCATACCGAAATTCATCTGCATCATAACAGAGGTTGCCCCAAACTTAATAATGGCATCCCTAACCAGTGCGGTGTCGGACATATATTCCGGGTCCAATACCACCTTTTCTGCTCCCGCATAGTAAATCTTCTTTACATCTTCCAAGCGATCCACATAACAGCCGGCATAGAACGGGATATCCATTCTTTCCTTCAGTTCGCGAAGAGTTAAAACGAATTCTTCTCTTTCTTTTTCATCCTTGGAATAGTTATAAATAAACAAACCATCCACACCGTTGCCGTCATAAAAACCACCCAGATTAAGGATTGTTTCCTTTGTTTCATTCTGCGCATTCAAATATGCAAAAATCTTTTTCTGACTCATAGCTTTCGCCTCCCTTTCGGAATTTAGTCAAAGCGGGTTGCCGCTTCCTTTAAGTCTACTCTCTTTTCATAAATTGCTTTGCCAAGAATTGCACCTTCCACATTGATTTTTTCCAGTTCAATCAGGTCATTCATGCAGGAAACACCGCCGGAAGCTACAATATCCATGCCGGTAGCCTCTACCAGACGCGCAGTCTGTGCAAAGTTTGGTCCGCACAGCATGCCGTCCTTGGAAATATCGGTATAAATTATGGTTTTCACTCCCAAATCCTTCATGGAAAGCGCCAGGGTCACTGCATCTACATTGCTGATGGTTTCCCAGCCTTTGATAGCAACCATGCCATCCTTGGCATCAATCCCAACCACAATTTTGTCAGCACCGAACTTTTCCACTGCTTCCTTAACAAATTCCGGATGTTCCACCGCTACAGTACCAAGAATCACTCTGGTTACTCCTAAAGAAAGGCGGTGTTCAATGTCTCCCATGGTACGGATTCCGCCGCCGATTTCCACCGGAATGGTTACATTTTCTACGATTTTCTTTAAGGCAGCATCGTTAGCTCCGGTACCTCTGAGCGCTCCGTCCAGATCTACAATATGCAGGAACTTTGCGCCGTCCGCCTCAAATTCCTTCGCCACCTGATATGGTTCATTTGCATATACCGTAGTATCTTCGAACACGCCCTGACGAAGTCTTACGCACTGTCCGTTTTTTATATCAATTGCAGGATATAATCTCATGGTATTCTCCATTCTGTTTTTTTCAAGCTATTTTACAACGCACCCTTCGCAGAAAGTACGCCCTGAATTCTTTCATCAACTTTTGTGGCTGCATCTAAAGCTCTTGCAAACGACTTATAGGCAGCCTCAATCAAATGATGGTTATTGGTTCCGTCTAACTGCTTTAAGTGCAGATTCATCTTGGCACTGTAGGATACGGCATAGAAAAACTCTCGTACCATTTCAGTGTCGTATTCACCGACTCTGTCGGTGGTAAACTTCATATCAAAATTAAGATATGGTCTTCCGGATAAATCCAGGGCACAAAGGCACAGGGTTTCGTCCATCGGCAAGATACAACTGCCGTATCTGGTAATGCCTTCCTTACCGCCGAGAGCCTGCTCAATTGCCTGGCCAAGTACAATACCCACATCTTCGATGGTATGGTGGCAATCCACCTCCAAATCACCCTTGCAGGACACCTTCAAATCAAAAAAACCGTGTCTTGCAAAAGAATTTAACATATGGTCAAAGAAACCGATGCCGGTGGATACTTCCGCTTTACCGGTGCCGTCAATATTCAGTTCCAGAACAATATCGGTTTCCTTTGTTTTTCTTTCAATTTTAGCCGTTCTCATAGTAACCTTCCTTTCTTCGCAGCACACTTTGCCGCAAATCTACTGTTACTTCACTTCCTTACCGAAACGTACTGCAATGGAGTTTGCATGTGCAGTTAAGCCTTCCGCTTTAGCAAAACGGATAATATCTTCGTGAATTGGCTCCAATGCTTCTCTTGAATAAGAAATAATACTGGACTTCTTAATAAAATCATCCACACTCAGCGGAGAAAAGAACTTTGCAGTTCCGTTGGTCGGTAACACGTGGTTTGGACCTGCAAAGTAATCGCCCAGAGGCTCGCTGGCATATTCTCCAAGGAAAATAGCCCCCGCATTCTTTACCTTTGTCATGGTCTGGAATGGGTCCTTTGTAATGATTTCCAGGTGCTCGGATGCAATTTCATTGACTACATCCAGGGCATCTGTCATATTGTCTGCCACTAATAAATAACCGTAGTTTTCCAGGGACTTTTCAAGGATTGCCTTTCTGGATAACTGGTTTACAAAACGGGTTACTTCTTTTTCTACCTTTTCTGCCAGTTCACGGCTGGTGGTTACTAAAATAGCACTGGCCAGCTCGTCGTGCTCTGCCTGGGACAATAAATCTGCCGCTACATAGGTAGGATTTGCGGTTTCATCCGCCAGAACTAAAATTTCGCTTGGACCGGCTACGGAGTCAATGCTGACATGTCCGTATACCGCCTTCTTTGCAAGGGCAACATAAATGTTACCAGGACCAACAATTTTATCTACCTTCGGAATGCTCTCAGTGCCAAATGCTAAAGCAGCAATGGCCTGGGCACCACCTACCTTATAGATTTCTGTAACACCGGCTTCTTTCGCTGCAACTAAAGTACCTTCATATACCTTACCGTCTGCTCCCGGAGGAGTAACCATGGCAATACGCTCTACCCCTGCTACCTTGGCAGGAATTACGTTCATAAGTACGGAGGAAGGATATGCCGCCTTACCGCCCGGAACATATACGCCCACCGCACCGATAGCAGATACCTTCTGACCAAGAATGGTGCCGGACGGAGTAGAATCAAACCAGCTGTACTGCTTCTGCTTTTCATGATAAATACGGATGTTTTCTGCCGCCTTGCGGATAACGTCAAGGACCTCTGCCGGAAGCTTTTCGTATGCTTCAGCAATTTCCGCATCAGTAACACGGATCGTTTCCGCAGTTAACTCTGCCTTATCAAACCGCTTGGTATAATCAAATAATGCAGCATCCTTGTTCTGCTTTACGTTATCAAGAATTTCTGCCACTACAGCGGTCTGGGCTTCGTATTGATTCGGACTTCTTTTTAACAAATTTTCTAATATATTTTTCTTATTTTCTTCATTTAATGTCAGAATTTTCATGATGTATTCTCTCTTTCTGTAGGTTCACGGATAACACTACCGGTTTCTCAGTTTTTCAATAATTGCCGCAATTCTTTCATGCTCCATCTTCATGCTGACTTGATTTACTACCATTCTTGCAGAAAGCGGTAAAATCTCTTCCAACACTTCCAATCCGTTTTCTCTGAGTGTAGCACCGGTTTCCACGATATCTACAATCACCTCGGAAAGGCCGACAATCGGTGCCAGCTCGATGGAACCGTTTAACTTAATAATTTCCACCGTCTGATGCTTTTTATTAAAGAAATAGTCCTTGGCAATCTTTGGATATTTGGTGGCCACACGAATCATCTGACCACTCTCTAATAACTCTCTTGCGGATTCCGGACCGGCTACGCACATCCGGCACTTACCGATATCTAAATCCAACACTTCATAAATCTTTTTATCCTCTTCCAAGATGGTATCACGTCCGACAACACCGATGTCTGCCGCCCCGTACTCTACGTAGGTTGGCACATCCGTCGCCTTTGCAAGAAAGAACTTCAGTTTTAAATCCTCGTTCACAAAAATCAGCTTACGTGAGTCCTTATCCTTCATTTCCTCACAAGTAATACCAATGGTTTCTAATATGCTTAAAGTTTTTGTGGCAAGGCGACCCTTTGCCAGCGCAAATGTTAAATATTCCATATGAATTCAGCCTTTCTGTTAAATGTGCAGAATGTCTTTAGCACCGATTTGCTCTGCATATAGTTTCAGAACCTCTTCTGTATGGGTTCCCTCTTTCATAAGAGTAACCGACACACCTTCTGCACGAAGTTCTGCCGCCCTGGCAACTGCTTCTTTCTTGCCTGCTTCCGAATACACAATCAAAGTACCTTCTGCCGCAGGATGTTCCAATAAGCCCTGACGTAAAAGTGCGGTTAATAACTGGTCGGAATAAACCGCAATACCAATGGCAGGAGCCTGCTTACCAAACTGTTCCACTAAAGAATCATAGCGTCCGCCGGCAGCAATCACATCACCGGTACCGTGAGTATAGGCACGGAACAAAATGCCGGTATAGTAATTAAACTGGCTTAACATACCAAGGTCAAAGGAAATATGGTCTTCCTTGCCGTACAAGCATAATGCATCATAAAATTGCTCCAAGCGTACAAGGGCTGCAACCGCTCTTTCGTTTTTGGTCAGCTTTTTCATATTATGTATGGTTTCAATAGAACCAAAATGGCTGGACAGCTTTGTGAAAACTTCCTTTAATTCTGCGGAAATTTCCTTTTCAGAAAGAAGCTGTTCCACACCAAATACATTTTTCATTTCAATCAAACGACGCAGCTCGTCGGTTTCTTCCTCATTAAATCCGGCTTCTTCTACCAATGCACGGAAGAAATCTGCCTGACCTGCCACCACCTGGAACTTGGTAAGACCGGAGGCACTTAAACAATCCATCATCAGTGCTGCCATTTCCGCATCTGCTTCCGGGGTAGCGTCATTATACAACTCCGCTCCAATCTGAGTGCTTTCTTTTAACTTGCCCTGATAACCGGAATGATTCACAAACACGCTGCCGTGATAAAACAGGCGGATTGGAAGTTCCTCATGCTTAAAATACTTTGCCACGCATCTGGCAGCCTGCGGAGTCATATCCGGACGGAGTACCAATGTCTCACCGTCACGGTCTACAAACTTGTACATATCCTTAGACGGAACCGTGCCGCGCTCTTTATTAAAAATATCAAAATATTCAAAGGTAGGAGTCATAAATTGATGGAAGCCATACTGCTCCATTACTTCCTTCATATGATTCTCCACCGCATCTTTTCTCTGAAATTCAGAATTGTAAATGTCTCTGACTCCACCGGGAGTATGTAATAAAATATCCTTCATAGATTCTCTCCATTCTTTCAGGTAACGCCATATCGCTTTGTACGGATTACCATCGCAATTCACTTTATCTTGGTAACGTGCTACCAAATTAGCATAATGTATTATTGGAATTATAATGCATTGTTGTACACCTGTCAAGTCTTTCCTTCGTATCCTGTTAAAAAACTAACACAGGATACGCCGCCTAATCCTCACGCTGTTCCAAATCCTTTTGTAATGCCACCAGATAAGGAATAAATACACCCTGTCCCTTGTGGATTTCGTACTCTTCCTCCAGTTCCTCAAACCGGAAGCTTTTTCTTCCTCCCTGCTCCATACGATCCCAGAATTCTTTTACCTTTTGAAAACGGACATAAAACAGACGGTCTTTTTTTGTATAATGAATCAGAAGAAATGCCACACCGCCCTGCTGCTCAAACTCCTCCATGAACGCAACTTGATGAGCATGAATGTTCTGCAAGGCAAAGGTATCGTAGGCACATTCCTTGGCATCAAAGCACACCGGAATTCCCTGCACTGCACCAATATAGTCCACCGTACTTTTTTGGTCAAAATAGGCCATGGTAATATGTCTGGTTTCCTGGTCCATCTGAATCGGTGTAATCGGTGTCGGCACCTTTTGAATCAGCGCCAGTTTGTTCTCTCTGTATTTTTCGTTAGTGAGGTTAATCAGTTCCTCCAATGCGGAACCTCGAAGACCTCTTGAATTCCATGATGGCATGTCTGTACTCTTCTTTCCCGAATAATTCTTCTGCTGCCCTCGCAAATTTTGCGTTTGGCTCTACCGTAATGATTTTTTCCGAAACCTCGGAAAGTGCTCCCGTAAGTGTTGGAAACTGTAATAAGTAAGCATGCAACAGCTGATAACGCAGGTGTAACGCCCGGTTGATACTGTTTAATCTCTCACCGGAAGCAGATTGCTTATTATCCGTTTCTGTCCCGTATTTGGTATCCCCTAAAAGAGGGAGTCCGATACTAGCCAGATGGGCACGGATTTGATGGGTTTTACCGGTAATCAGCTGAATCGCAGCCAATGTAGAGCCACCATTGGTAATCAACGGAATCAATTCTGTTTCAATGCGGTCATATTCCTTGGGATTTAAGTTTTGTTTTTGAAACTCTTCTACGGAAACCACAGCTACCGTATTAGTTTCTGTATTTTTCTTTAAATACCCGGTCAGGTGCCTTGGTTTATCTGCTTTTCCCGCCACAATACACAAATAATATTTATGCAGGGTACGCTGCTTCAACAGTTCCGCGGTTTCCTGCAGACCGGCCAGGGATTTTCCTGCCAGAACAAGACCTGTGGTATTCCGGTCCAGACGGTTACATACCCCCGGTGTAAAACTATCCAGACCAATTTTCTGAGTCACTTTTAAATATTCCACAATCCGCTCGTTAATGGAAATATCATCTTTTTTTGCCTTTTGGGAAAGTTCTCCCGCCGGCTTGTTAACAATTAAAAGGTGCTTCCCTTCAAAAACGATTTCATTCTCTTTCAGTAGCGGAACCTGCGGTAGTACCGCATCTTTTTCTGCCCCTGCGGATTTACTGCTTTGTCTGCCCAAATTCTTCTTTCCCGATTGAAACCCCTCTATCGTTTCATCCGATAAAAAAAGACGGATTTCATCTCCTTCTGCCACCTTTTCCGAGCCTTCTGCTTTTTTCCCGTTCAAAGTAATATTCTTTTTGCGGAGCATTTTATAGAAAAAGCTCTTTGGTGCCGTGTCCATGTACTTGGATAACAATTTATCCAGGCGTTGGCCGGCTTCGTTTTGTGATACCAGAAATGATTTCATCCGTCTATCCTCTTTCCTATCTGATTATCTTCTATACCGTAAACGTACGGAGCATGGAAAGTACTTCTTCCTTAGCCGCCAAAGTTGCTTCTGCAGCTTCTTCGCCCCGCAGCTTCATTCTGTCCTTTATTTGTTTTTCTTCCGTTGCGATAAATACTGCATAGGAAATCCCACGAAGCTTCAGTTCCTTTTTTAAATAGTCCTGCATTATCTGCACTTTATCTTTTGCCCTGGAAGTGTAACCAATTACCTGATGACCGGTTACATAAATACAATCCAGATGCATCACTTTTTCGGAGGATGTAAACACCACATCATACAGAACTGTGTCTCCCTCTTTCGCATAAGAATCCAGTCTCTGCTTGGTTTCCAAATCCATTGACTTGTACGGAAACAATATTACATAGGAAACAAAGTATTTCGCTGCCGGCATTACCATACAAATGGCAATTACCGTAAACACATTGGTAGCTTCCATTTTATTCAGTAAAAGTCCTGTTACAAATATGGCAATTCCAATGACGACCATGAGCAATGTTCCAAATAGTGAATTTTGCTTTTTTTCTTTCAAATAACCGTATTGTCCACGTTCCGATTTCTGTTTTTTCATGTACTTCATATCCTCATAGTTGTTTTATTGCAATTAACGAAGTCTATACCACTTCATCATAATGAGTGATATAATAATCCGCCAGTTCCTTTTTTTCTTCTGTCATACTTAACGAAAAATCATCTTCCACCGCACAGGTTTTCATACCTGCACGTACTCCGGCTAAAATTCCCTCCGGAATATCTTCAAATACCAGACATTCTTCCGGCTTTACTTTAAGGCACTCTGCTACCAAAAGATAAATATCCGGTGCCGGTTTTCCTTTTGCTACCTCACAGGAGGTATGAATTTCGTCAAAATACGCGGAAATATGTAAACTTTCCACCACTGCTTCCACCAATTCCTTAGAGTTGCTGGTAGCAATTCCGGTACGGATTCCCCGTTTTTTTAATCGCTTTAAAAATTCCAGGACTCCCGGTTTTAACGGTACTTCATGGGTATATTTATAAAACGCCATATCATTCCAGGTCTTTTTGATTTCCTCCAAAGAATCCGAAATGCCAAACGTCTCTTTAAAATATACTGCAGTTTCCGAAAAACTCATACCGGAAATATCTTTTTGCAAGGATTCCGGCAACGGAATGCCAAAACGGCCCAAATATTCGATATCAATGTCTCTCCACATCCACATGGAGTCAACTAAAGTGCCATCCAAATCAAAGATGACTGCCTTTATATTTTCTAACATAACATTCTTCCTCTAATGCAAATTTATGCTTTCAGCATTGCAATTTCTTCTGTCGTCAGCTTTCGGCATTCGCCCGGCGCAAGAGCTTCATCTAATCTCAGATTTCCCATGGAAAGCCTTTTTAAATAAGTTACCTCGCAGCCGATTTCATGGCACATGCGCTTCACCTGGTGGAACTTTCCTTCCCGAAGGGTAATATGCACTTCGGAAACAGCATCCTGTACCGACAACACCTCTAATTTAGCCGGCATTGCTGTATAGTCCTGCCCTACCCGGATACCTTCGGCAAAACGGGCCGGTGCATCCTCCGGCACCACACCATCCAAACGGGCAAAGTAAACCTTGTCTACATGCTTTTTGGGGGACAGCAGCTTATGTGCCAGCTCCCCGTCATCGGTCAGAAGCAAAAGCCCTTCTGTATCTTTGTCCAAACGTCCAACCGGAAACACTTCCTTCTTTCCGAGAAAGTATCCCGTTGCTCCGGCTTCTTCTAAAGAATCTGCACTTTGCTCCCGTACCAGATCCAGGACGGTTTTATCCCTGCCGTCTTCCGTGGCAGAAACTACACCGGCAGGCTTATGAAGCATCAAATACAAGAATTCCTCTGCTGTAAGACTCTTACCGTCCAACGTTATCGTATCAGACGCAGAAATCTTTCGGTCTCCGTTTTTACAAACCTCGCCGTTAACCTGCACCCGTCCTTTGGACAGGGCAGTCTTTGCTTCTTTTCTTGTAATTGCCGCACTTTCTGCCACATATTTATCTAATCTTGCGTCTTTTTCCGCCATTACATCATTCTCCAACCCGGAAGATATTTATTCTTTAACGTTCCTCTTTGGGACTTTGCCCATCCAAGAGGGAATCCGCCGGCACAAACCAGCACAAATCCATCCGGCATTTCTGTTTTTGCTTCGATGGTTTCACATTTTAAGTAACGGATGACATCCTCATCCTCAATGTCCATGTTGTAAACCGCGTCATATTCCTCCATGCGGAGAGCACAGGCCAATGCCTGACTTGGTTCAAAGCGGTTCTTTTTTATTTCTCCCAACAGTAAACCGGAACGCATGATACGAAGCCCTTTTAAATCCGGGATATTTTCCGGAAGTAAATACAGCCTGTCTTCCCTGATTTCTAAACGTTCCTCCGGAAGGTCTATTGCAAGCCTGCCAAGAAATTCTTTTACTTCTTCTGGCAGTTTTACTCTCTTGTTATTGGCCGGATAGTACTTTCGTTCTCCCGTGTCATCCTTTTGTAAAAGCGCTACGAAGTGCCCTTCCCCATTTAACTTATGAGGCCACAGGCGAATGGAATTGGCAATTTCTTCCCGTCCGTTTTCTATCCATTCCGGATGTCCGTAAGAAAAGCCCTCATAGTTAAGTTCCGGCTTAATCACATGCATGTCCGGGTAGTTTTCCAAAATATACTGAAGACTGCCTTCGTCCTCTTCCGGAGAAAAGGTGCAGGTGGAATATACTAACATTCCGCCCGGCGCCAGCATCGGAAGCACGGCGTCCAAAATTTCCAATTGAAGCTTATGATAATATTCCACACCGTACTGTTCCCAGTTTTTCATAATAGCCGGACTCTTGCGGAACATACCTTCGCCGGAACACGGAGCATCCACTAAAATTTTATCAAAATATCCACGGAACCGTTCTGTCAGTTTGCCCGGTGCCTCACTAATTACTAATGAGTTTCTGGAACCAAACAACTCCAAGTTTTTAAGGAGTGCTTTTGCCCTGGAATTACTGATGTCATTGGAAACCAAAACACCCTTCCCCTGTAATTTTGCTGCCAGTTCCGTACTTTTACCGCCCGGTGCGGCACAAATATCCAAAACCCTGTCTCCCGGCTTTACCGGCAATATTTCTGCAGGTGTCATGGCACTTGGTTCCTGAATGTAGTATAGACCGGCAAAATAAAACGGGTGTTTCGCCGGTTGGTCATTTAAGTTGTAATAATAACCATTGTGAATCCAAGGAACCTGCAAAGCGGCAAACGGAGCTATCCGTTCCCACTCCTCTTTACTTACCTTTAAGGAGTTAAAACGGACACCTCCGTGTCTTTCTTCTTCAAAGCCCCGTAAAAATTCCGGGAACTCGTCCTGCAGCAGTTCCTTCATCCGTTGTTCAAATTCTCTCGGTAAAGTAATCACTGTTTTCCTCTTTTCTACCTAACGCAAACTCTGCGCACGGTAACTTTCTGCAATCACATCCAGTTCCTTTCCAAAACGCGCGAGTTCGTTTAAATCGCCCTCGTTATACACACGGAAAAATTCATCCTGAATCCGGACAACTTCCCGCTTATTTGCCACTTTATAAAGGTTCTGAATGGTTGTTAATATTTCGGATACCACACTTGCCTTAAGGTTAAAGGAATTTTGGGCATCCATAATTTCATCCCGGACGGAGGCCATTTCTTCATCCAAAACGACGATGGCATCTGCCGCCTTATGAAGACGATCCCTAAGCACAGCCGGCATATTCTTTTTATACTTGTACTGCAGGGAATGCTCAATGGTTGCCCAAAAATCCATGGCCAAGGTTCTGATCTGAATTTCCACCTGAATTTCCTTTGGTCCCTTTACCGACTCTACTGTATAGTACACAATCATATGATAGCTTCGGTATCCGCTGTCTTTTACATTACTGATATAATCCTTTTCGCTTTTGACCTTCATATCGGTACGGTTATGAATAATTTCCGCCACCTTATAAATATCTTCCACGAACTGACAGATAATACGGATACCTGCAATATCTTCTATTTTTTCTTCAAACTGGTCATATGCCACATCCTTCTTCTGACATTTTTCCAAAATACTGGATATGGTTTTTACTCTTCCGTTTACCTGTTCTATCGGAGAGTACTTTCCACCCTGACGGTTTGCTTTGATGAGGTGGCGGAATTTCACCACCAGCTCATCTACTGCTAACTCATAAGGCTCCAAAATTTCTCTCCAAAGCTGTATTTCCATGAAACTAAAACTCCTCTGACTATTTATTACTCTTAATTATCACCGTACAGGAACTCCTGAAGTCTGTCAACATTCTCCGGATTAGCTACAATTACGTCCTTACCATTAATTTTTGGATCACTGTACAGATTATTCATTGGTATCTGCATAGTATTAATATCAAACATTTTATTTTCTACCACTGCAAATAAGCACTCTTTTGCCAGATCATCCAAACCGGAGGAAACGGTAACATAAGAGAAGCATTGATCCATAATAGACCTGAGCTGTGTTATATTTTGTCCTTTAAACTTATCAAACAGCGCCTGTAATACAACACGGTGACGATAGTTTCTTCCGAAGTCATTAGAAATTCCGTCTGCGGTAGGCACGAAGCGGACACGGCAATAACCAAGTACCTGGGCACCGGTCATGTCCTGATAGCCGGCTACCGTATTTCTTTCTTCCGGCTTAGAGATATACTTTGTAGTATTTAAATACTCGGATTCTCTCGCTGTTAAAGATAAACGGAGACCTCCCAGCTGGTCAATGATGGTTTCAAAACCGTCAAATCCTATCTTGACATAGCCATCAATATCAATACCGAAATTTTGTTCAATAGTGGACATAATCAGTTTGGAACCGCCAAAGGCATAGGACGCATTTAATTTATCATCCGGATATCCCGGAATGCTCACATACAAATCTCTTTGGAAAGAAATCAGCTTTATCGGACCACCATTGAGGTTTACAGAAGCCACCAGAATGGCATCCGTTCTGCCGCGATTTGCATTGAACAGATTTTCTTCACCGAGAAGCAGGATATTGATTACATCCTCGTCATCCATAATTTTAATCGCCGGTTTCGGCGTTGGTGTCGGAGTCAGGGTTACCTCCGGCTCCACGGTAGGTTCCGGTGTGGTGTCCGGATTCTGATTCGGATCTGTTGTAGGCTCCGGTGTGGTATCCGGGCTCTGTATAGCCTCCGCAGTAGGTTCCGGACTAATGGTAACGGTTAACTCCGGAGTCGGAGAAATGCTCACTAATTTATCATCGTCATCCACTTTCAAATCTTTAAACGCAATATCCACAATGACGTTATATACCAGTTTTCTGCCACCCTTGGTACCAAACAGTAAGCCGACAGAAAGCAATATTGCAAAAATAACCCCTACCAGCACTTTGGTCCAGGTAGGAATTGCTCTCCAGCCCGATACAAACTTATTCGGCTCCTCTTCATCCGCGGAGCTGATTTCCGTATCCCGTCCAAACTCATTTTCAATTTGCTCTGTCAGCGCAGCATCCACTCCTGCAAATAATTCTTCATCTATGGAAGAGTCTTCCGGTTGGGAAAATTCTTCCTCTTCCACTCCGCCAAACAAATCTTCCGACAGAAGCAGTTCCGGAAGATCATCTGTTTCCGGTTCGTTTGCACCACTGATGGCTGCTTCTAAATTGTTATAAAAATCTTCGCTTTCTGTCGGGTCAAACTCCAACTCTTTATTTTCGTTGTCCATACTTCCTCTTTTCTTTTCCTTGGTACTGTATTCTATGATTCTGCAAGGAAAGGTAATACGTTTACTGGATTCTTGTAAGTAATTTTTCTAAAAACTGATACATCCGGATGGTAGACGGCAAATTAAGTGCCTCCATCGGTGTATGGATGTCCCGCATATTCGGACCAATGGAAATCATATCAAGTTCCGGCATTTTTTCTGCCACGAGACCGCATTCCAGTCCGGCATGAATAGCTTCCATCTTTGGTTCCTTATGATACATTTCTGTAAACACCTCACGGAAAATTTCGCGCAGCTTAGATTCCCTGCGGTATTCCCATGCCGGATATTCACTGTGGGTAGAACTCTCACCACCTAAAAAGCTAATCAGGTATTCTACCTTATCTCTCATAAAATACTTATATGTTTTAGAAGAACTTCTGAGAGCAAAATTAAACTCTGCTTCGTCTTCCTTTACTTCAAAAATACCAAGATTCAAAGAGCTTTCCACAAGGCCTTCGATATCACCGCTCATACGCTGGATACCGTTTGGTGCCTGCATTAAGAAAAACAGCAATTTTTCAAAGGAAACCGGATCAAGTACGTTAAATGCAGAAGTTTCTCCCGCTGTTACCTGCACAGTAAAGCCCGGTTCGATGGAAGCAAGCTCATTTTTGTATTTTAAAGTTAATTCATTTACTGTTTTTACAAATAAAGCCGTATCTTCCTCTTCTACAACTACAGTTGCAAAAGCTTCTCTTGGAATGGCGTTGTCTTTTAATCCGCCATGGAAATCAAGCAGGAAAAACTCCACCTGTTCTCTTGCTTCAAACAAAAGTCTTGTCATGGCATATACGGAGTTGACACGGTTTTTATCAATTTCTGCACCGGAATGACCACCATATAAACCGGTTAACGCAATGTCATATGCCACACCGTCTGCTGCCATTCTGCTCATTGGAAGGGTGCAGGTCTGACGCATTCCGCCGGCACAGCTGCAAAGCACAACACCTTCGTCTTCGGAATCCACG
This sequence comes from Lachnospiraceae bacterium, assembly GCA_017622795.1. Classification (GTDB taxonomy): domain Bacteria; phylum Bacillota; class Clostridia; order Lachnospirales; family Lachnospiraceae; genus SIG299. Next base: position 20,066 of record JAGAQI010000113.1, on the reverse strand, counting down.
TTAATCATATAGGATGCTTTTAATCCGGACATATCCAGCGCCTTAGCTCCGTCCATACCGGTTTCTTCTTCTGTAGTGATAACCAGCTCCAATGCCGGATGTTTTGCTTCTTTATCTGCAATGAGCGCCATGGCATAAGCCACTGCAACACCGTCATCCCCACCAAGAGTAGTCCCGTTTGCCATCAAATCATCTCCGACAATACGAAGCTCCAGAGCATCCTTTTCAAAGTCATGGTTGGAATCTGCATTCTTTTCACAAACCATATCCATATGCCCCTGAATCATTACCACCGGCGCATTTTCATACCCCGGGCTTGCTTCCTTAAACATCACTACATTTAAGGCTTCATCCTGTACATAGCATACCCCCTGTTCTTTTGCAAACTCCACCAGATAATCAGATATCGCCTGCACATTGCCGGAGCCGTGAGGTATTTTAGTTAGCTGTTCAAAGTAATACAGCACCTTTTTATAATCGTAGGATTCCAAAAAATAACTCATGATGTTCCTCTTTTCTGCCTTTCTTCCTCTATAGTTGTTCCATTGTCTGCCAGTATAATTACTAATTTTGTTCAATCTATGGCAACTTTGTTACGATTTCATGTTATTTTAGTTCTTAAAGCTGTGAATTGGTGCCGGAATTCTGCCGCCACGGTTTACAAAAGCATCACAGGCAAAGTTATTTACCGGCATAACCGGAGCGTAACCAAGCAGACCACCAAATTCCACAACCTCACCTACACCCTTACCGATAACCGGAATCAGACGTACTGCAGTTGTTTTCTGATTAATCATACCGATTGCCATTTCATCTGCAATAATACCGGAAATGGTAGTTGCCGGTGTGTCGCCAGGGATGGCAATCATATCTAAACCTACGGAGCAGACACAGGTCATAGCCTCTAGCTTTTCCAAAGTAAGAGCACCTGCACGAACTGCATCGATCATACCCTGGTCTTCACTAACCGGAATAAACGCACCGGAAAGGCCGCCTACATAAGAGGACGCCATAACACCGCCCTTCTTTACCTGGTCGTTTAATAATGCCAAGGCTGCAGTAGTACCCGGTGCACCCGGATGCTCCAGACCGATTTCTTTTAAAATATCTGCAACAGAATCACCGATAGCAGGAGTTGGTGCTAAGGAAAGGTCTACAATACCAAACGGAATGCCAAGCATCTGGGATGCTTCCTTTGCCACCAGCTGTCCGACTCTGGTAATCTTGAATGCTGTTTTCTTGATGGTTTCGCAAAGAACCTCAAAGTTTTCTCCGCGAACCTGCTCTAATGCAGTCTTTACTACACCAGGACCGCTGACACCGACATTGATGATGGCATCTGCTTCGGTTACACCGTGGAACGCACCTGCCATAAATGGGTTATCATCCGGAGCATTACAGAAAATAACAAGCTTAGCGCAGCCAAGGGAATCTGCTTCCTTAGTTTCTTCTGCTGCCTGTAATACAATTTCACCAAGAAGCTTCACCGCATCCATATTGATGCCGGTTTTGGTAGAGCCTACATTGACGGAACTGCAGACACGTTCTGTTTTTGCCAGTGCCTTCGGAATGGATAAAATCAGGTTCTTATCTGCAGTGGTCATGCCTTTGCTTACCAGAGCGGAATATCCGCCAAGGAAATTTACGCCAACAGTCTTTGCTGCTGCATCCAGAGTTTCTGCGATTTCTACAAAATCCTCCGGTCTCTTACAGCAGGCGCCGCCCACCAGCGCAATCGGTGTAACAGAAATTCTCTTATTTACTACCGGAATCTTATATTCCTTTTCAATGAGATTACCGGTTTCTACCAGTTTTTCTGCCACTGTGGTGATCTTGTTGTAAATTTTCTTTTTACATTCCTGTAAATCCGCATCGATACAGTCGAGCAGACTAATACCCAGAGTAATGGTTCTCACATCCAGGTTTTCCTTTTCAATCATTTTATTGGTTTCAATTACTTCCTGTATATTAATCACGGCTGTTCCTACCTTTCTTAGATACGGTGCATCATATCAAAAATGTCTTCTCTCTGTGCCTTGATGATAACACCAATGCTCTCACCGATGTTTTCCAATTCATTTGCCGCAACCAAAAAGTCTTTTTCTGTCTTACTAAAATCCACAATCATCATCATGTTGAAATATTCCTGAACAATCGTCTGGGAAATGTCTAAAATATTGATATTGTTCTCTGCAAGGTATGTACAAACCTTTGCGATAATACCTACACTGTCTTTACCTACTACTGTAATCACTGCTTTTTTCATAATTCAATTTCCTTTCTGTTATTCCCATTACTTATTTGACGCATTTTAATTAGAAAAAGTTTCATTTATTTTATTTCCAATATCCCGGACGGCACATCCCTGGGCGCCACCAGTAAGTTCGGCATTTGCGCCTCTCCCACTTTCATCAGAAGTTCTGCTTTCACAGTTTCATATGCCAGTTCTGGATAATTGTTTTCTTTACTTAAGTGAGCCAACAGCACATGCTGAAGCCCGTTATGATGCAGTCGGCACAAAAGCTCTGCCGCCGTATCGTTGGACAAATGCCCGTGTTCTCCTAAAATACGCTGTTTCAAATAATACGGATACCCCCCTACCATCAGCATATTTACATCATGATTGGATTCCAGATACAAAATTTGTGAATCCCTTAAATGTTCCATGATTTGGTCGGTATATACTCCAAGGTCTGTGGCCATTCCGATTTTATAACCATCCGCATAAAGCTTATATGCCACCGGATTGGCTGCGTCGTGGGATACCGAAAATGGTGTCACATTGATTTCCCCTATGGTTACCTCGTTTTCCGGAAGCACCTGCTGGAACAGGGCATCTTCCACCTTGCCAATATTGGTTTTTCCTTTTTTCATGGCACAGAACGTTTCCACCGTACCGTAAATCGGAATCTGATATTTTCTTGCCAGAACACCGATGCCCTGGATGTGATCGGAATGCTCATGGGTTACTAAAATTCCGCTTAATGTTTCCGGCCCTACTCCGATTTCTGCAAGCCCCTGTTCAATCCTTTTTCCGCTGATGCCTGCATCAACCAGCAGATGGGTGGAAGCATGGCCCACATAAATACAGTTGCCGCTGCTTCCACTTGCTATGCTGCATAATCTCATGTTTCTTAATTCGCTTTCTGTTATTTCCAGTATAAATCAATGACGTCGCCAGCCGCTAACGGACTGGTAAACTCGGCCTTTTCCCCGTTTATCTGCATTACCACGGTCTGACCGTGGGTCTGGCTTACATCAAACGGATAATAGTCTAAAATGTCTACAAAGCAGTAGCCGCTCTTACCTTTTAACGTAACCGGACGACCGTTGACAATCACCAGCATATCCGCTGCTACGGAAGGAACAACCGGTGCAGACTCCGCCCGGGCTTCCGTTGCCGGCTTATCTGCTGACACTGCTGCTTCCTCTGCTGCAGCATATACGGTTTCCGCCGCTTCTGCCTCTATACTGAGTACCTCATCCAAGGTCATTTCCGGACGTTTTTCCTCCAAAGACCACTCTACGGAGAAATTTTCATATACCTTTTCGTCCTTGCCTGCCGGACGGTTGTTTACGTAAATATGATCGGTATACGGTAAATCCATAAATGCCAGCAGATTTTCCAACGTATAGTAAGAAAGAAGCTTTAACTCATCGCCCTCCTGAATACTGTAGTATTCAGAAACCAATTCGCCGTTCACTTCTATAAACTTTGGACAAACTACCTGCTTTTTATTCACCTCAAAGGTAATGGTCGAACGGTATTCCGGAAGCTGTCGTACTTCGTAAGAAGCATCCTTACCCACCGTAGATTCCTTGATTTCAATTTTTGCATTCGGCTCAATCGGAGAGTTGAAGGCTGCCGGCTTGCCGTTTACCGTAATTTCTGCCGCCTCACCCGCTTCGCCGCGCACCATGCGCTTCACGCCGTCTAAAGTAAAGTTTAATTCCTTACCGCGTCTCGGGAACAGGTATTCATTCGGGAATCCGTTCTGCAATGCCGCATCAATCACCGTCAGTTTGTTGTTATCATATAACTTCACACTTTCGCCATTGACAGTAACAAAAATGAAGTTGTTTTTGTTTTCGTAGTAATTCAGGCAGATACCGATTGGAGTAACCAAAGTCGGATCCTTCTTGATTCCCTCCTGTTCAAAACGGACAAAGCCAAGGACTTCTTCCCCACGAAGTGCAACTCGCTCCTTTGGAATACCAAGCTGGGCCGCCAGACTTTCGGTATAACCGGAAATCTTTCCGCCACCGCCAACCACAAACACGGCACTAACCGGCTTTCCGCCGTTTAACTCTTTAATTTTGTCTGCTACCTGTTTTGTCATATGCTCTACTACAGGCACCAGTTCTTCTCTGACATCCGCCGGAGTGGTTTTTTGGGACAGTCCCATAATATCTTTATAAGAAATACTCTTTTTCTTTGTATTGGAATCCAACTTTATTTTTTCAGCTGTTGCAAAATCCACCAAGTGTGCTCCGGTGATATGCTCTGTTAAAGCATCTCCAGCCATTGGAATCATGCCGTAAGCAATGATGCTTCCTTCCCTGGTAATGGAAATATCGGAGGTTCCGGCACCCACATCCACCAGGGCAATGTTTAACAGACGGAACTTTTCTGGAATTGCCACCTGAATAGCAGCAATCGGCTCCAGTGTCAGGTTAGCCACCCGAAGACCTGCTTTTTCTACGGCAGTATAGAGACCGCCGATAACCTCATCCGGCAGGAAGGTTGCTAAAACATCCGCCGCAATTTTATTTGCCTTATGATCTTCCAAATTGGTGATTGGGAAATCGTTCAAATAGTATTTAATTACAGTATACGCCACACAATAATAGTTGGTGTCATCCTCTTTGGCTTCGTTTTTAATCTGCTGGTATGCATTTTCCACTCCCAACAGTTCCAAAGCACGAATCATTTCCGTATTGACCGTAACTTCCTGTGTAAACTCGGTATCCACATGCACGGTAACCGTTTTTAACACACGTCCGGCTGCCGCAATACATACTTCTTCCAGTTTTTGTCCGATCTGCTTTTCCAGACTGCGCTTTACCTGTCCGATAGTTTCCGCAACTTTGTTAATATCATGAATCTGACCGTCCATCATGGCACGGGTATCATGCATTTTTATTTCCTGCGCAACCACCGTAAAACCGTTTAAAGACTGTTTATAACCTACCGTTCCCACAATGCTTCTGGTTCCGATGTCAAGACCAAATACTAATTGTTCCGAATTCGCCATACAATTCACCTCAAATCTTTTTCTGCCGTAAAAAAGACACTCTTATTATTTTAACATATTTCTTCCGTTTTTTCCATACATTCTTTTAAACAGGCACGAATTTGTTTTTCCAGACGTTTATTGGATTTATATCCCTTTACATCCGGGTTTTCAATTACCACATCTGCATTAGAAAAAAACTCTTCCTCCGACAACTGACCCGCCAGGATATTGGTTATTTTTTCATCGGAATATCCCCGTTTTTCCTTCATCCTCCGGATACGGTCACCCAGCGGTGCATGCACATACCAGAGGAAATCACAAATGCTTTTATATCCTGCTTCAATCAGTAAAGCCGCTTCAATAATTGCAACTCCCCGGAAGCCTTCCTTTGCAAGACGCTCCAATTCCTGTTCCACCTCTTGCTGCACCAACGGATGGGTCAGTTCATTTAAACGCTTTCTGGTTTCTTCCGTTGCCATGGCAACCTTGGACAGTTTTGGACGGGAAATCGGACGTAATCCCTGCTCCGGCAGTTCCGCCGGATTGTCCTCTAAAATTTCCTGACCGAATTCTTTCACCAGTACCTCATAAGACGCACCACCCGGCTCCATCAGCTCGTGGGCAATCACGTCACAGTGCAGAAATACTGTCGGCACCATTTTCTTTATATATTCTACAATTGTAGATTTTCCACTTCCCGCACCTCCCGTGATGCCGAGAATGAGAAATTTTCTACTTTGTTTCATACCAGTTGTCTCCTGTTTTTACTTCCACGGAAAGGGGAACTTTTAAGTTTGCCGCTGCCATCATTTCTGTTTGCAGCAGTTCTGCCACCTTAAGCGCTTCTTCTTCCGGTGCTTCGATTAACAGTTCATCGTGAATCTGAAGCAAAATCCTTGCCTGCAAGTTCTGCTTCTTTAATGCTTTGTACACGCGCAGCATGGCGATTTTCATAATATCTGCCGCCGTACCCTGGATTGGAGAGTTCATGGCAATACGCTCACCAAAGCTTCGCTGCATAAAGTTAGAAGAGGAAATTTCCGGTACCGGACGTTTTCTTCCGTACATCGTAGAAACACTGCCGGTTTCCTTAGCTTCTGCTACCAGACCGTCCAGATACTGCTTAATTCCCGGGTATGTGGCAAAATACTGATTAATATAGCCTTCTGCTTCTTTTCTTGTGATATTTAAATCCTGACCAAGGCCAAAGGAACTAATACCGTAAACAATACCAAAATTAACCGCCTTGGCATTGCTTCTTTGGGTCGGTGTAACTTCATCAAACGGAATATGAAATACTTTCGATGCTGTCATGCGGTGAATGTCCTGTTCTTCCTGATAAGCCTGAATCAGACTGTCATCGCCGGACATATGGGCAAGAATACGCAGTTCAATCTGGGAATAGTCCGCATCCACAAATACGCAGCCTTCCTTTGGCGTAAACATCTTGCGGATTTGTCTCCCAAGTTCAATACGCACCGGAATATTCTGCAAATTTGGTTCTGCGCTGCTGAGTCTGCCGGTTGCAGTCACAGTTTGCTGGAACTTGGTATGAATTCTGCCGTCTTCTTTAATAAACGTATCCAAACCATCCGCATAGGTACTCTTTAATTTTGTCAAGGTACGGTACTCTAAAATCTTTTCAATGACAGGGTCTTCCGGCTTTAACTTTTCCAGTACTTCCGCCGAAGTGGAATAGCCTGTTTTTGTCTTTTTACCCCCCGGCAGCTTTAATTTTTCAAATAAGATAACGCCCAACTGCTTTGGAGAATTAATATTAAAGGTTTCTCCCACCATCGCATATATTTCAGTTTCCAATGAGGTGATGCCCTCCTGCAATCTGGCACCGTAGTTAAACAGCTCTTCTTTGTTAATGTGGATGCCCTCTGCTTCCATTTCGTACAACACAAAAGCAAGAGGCATTTCCACTTCTTCAAACAGCTTTCGCATGCCCTCTTCGGAAAGTTTTGTAAGCAATGCTTCCTTGGCAAGCCAGGTTACTCTGGTATTTCTGGCAAGCAGGCGGTAGGCTTCCTCCCTCCCCTCAGAAATTGCATCTGAAAGGGATTGTTTGTGTAAAATATCCTCAACAGACGGGATGTTTGCACCAAGATAGTCTCGTGCCACATCCACAGGCAGATATGTGTCCTTCAACGGATTTAGCAAATATGCCGCAATTTCCCCGTCAAATATCTTCTCTCTGGCCTTGTCCGAAAAGTATCCTGCCACAGACTTTGCACCAAACAAAGCGATATTGACACCGCTCTCTGCCAAAGCATTCAGACGCTGCCACAATAATTCTTCCGTAAACAGACCTTCCGTAACCATATAGTAGGTTTTACTCTTGTCCGATACCATCAGACCGGTTTTTCCGGTGCTGAATAAATCAATCTGCATATTTTCCTGGCGTACGGTTTCGGAAATCGCCAACAATTCTTCCTTTGCAAAGGCTTTGAACAACTTTTCTGCCGCCGCAGCATCTTCTACGACTTCATATTCATCGGAAATGGTTACCTGTGAAGTCATTTCCGCTTCCGATAAATTAAATTTACTGAGCAGTGACTTAATTTCCAATTGCTTTAAAATCTGATATGCTTCCTTGGTAAAAATGTTACCGAGTTTCGCCGCATCATAAGAAAATTCCAGTTCACAGTCGGTTTTAATGGTTGCCAGTTCCTTGCTGAGTACCGCCAGGCGAGTATTCTCCCGCAGGGATTCCCTTGCCTTGTTTGGCATTACGTCATCAATATGGGCAATGGTATTTTCCACGGTTCCAAACTGGGTTAACAGCTTTACTGCTGTTTTCTCGCCGATGCCCGGCACACCCGGAATATTATCGGAAGCATCTCCCATGAGCCCCTTTAAATCAATAATCTGCGCCGGTTTTAAACCGTATTTATCAATAACATCCTGTGTGTTATAATCTTCAATTTCCGTGCCGGTACGCTTGGTTTTCGGAATACGCACCTTAATAATATCATCCGCAATCTGTAACAAATCCCTGTCTCCGGACACCAGGGAAACCTGATATCCCGATGCAGCACTCCGTTTTGCAAGAGTACCCAAAATATCATCCGCTTCATATCCGGGACGCTCCAAACGTAAAATACCGCAGGCATCCAACAGCTCCTTTAACACCGGAATCTGCTCCCTGAGTTCTTCCGGCATACCTTTTCTGGTTCCTTTGTACTCCGCATACATTTCATGACGGAAAGTAGGATGCTTTACATCAAAAGCCACCGCCAGATACTGGGGCTTTTCCTCCTCCAACAGTTTTAGCAAAATGTTGAAAAAGCCCAAAATGCCATTGGTATGTCTGCCGTCGGTAGTGGTCAAATCCGGCAAACCGTAAAAAGCTCTGTTTACTATGCTGTTACCATCAATTAAAACTATTTTTTCACTCATACCGGTTATACCCCCATGCTGACGCCCATAACTGCTGCCAATGCCAGTACAATTACCGCATATACAAATCTTCGTACCCGGTGGTCATTTCTTTGCTTTATGGCAGTCAGTTCTGTCTTTTCCAGGCGCTTCTCAATATTCAAAAAGAAATTCCCTTTTTCTTCTCCCTCATCCAAAGCTTCCAGTTGCATCAGAGCCGAAGAAAAAGCATAATACTCCTCCAGTTCTTCCCTGCAGGCCGCGCAGGAACGCACGTGCTTTACAAAAGCCGCAGCATCCTCTATGGACATTTCCTCGGTTAAATATTCTTTTATGGAATGTTGTACCTCATAGCAGGTCCATTTACTTGATTTTCTTTTCATTGCAACCTCACTTTTTTTACAAACTATCTCACTATCCAGTATAACCGAACTTTCCATGTTTTTCAATGCGGAATACCAAAAAGTTTCAACAAAAAAAAGCCTTTGTAAGGCTTTTTTTATTTTTACTATTCCATATCGATTGCTTCTCTGTCTTCCACGTCATGTTTTGGATTTTTTTTGATTACGTTTGCAGCCAATGTTAAGGATGCCATTACCTGGGTTTCAAAGTTATTATCAAACTCGCAAAGCTTTGTCATTAACTCGCCCTGGGTCGTTGCTACATATTTGGATGGCAGGCGGTTTAATGCATAGGATGCAATATCCAAACGGCACTTTTCGCACTTACAGCAGTCCAGATTATCTAAAATACGATCCAATATTACAATTACATAGTCTTCCATGATATTTCTGAGAATAATCTGCATTGCTAAACCTCCCAATAAAATTAATACCATATATACTGTACCACCAACTGCAGATTTTGTCAAAAAATTTTTTTCATTTCACATCTTGCCAAACGGATAAAAATATGGTAATATTTTAATGTTGCTGGTGTGGCGGAATGGCAGACGCAGCAGACTCAAAATCTGCCATAGGCAACTATGTGCGGGTTCAAGTCCCGCCACCAGCACTAAAGCGCATTGGATTCGTCCATTGCGCTTTTTTATTTATATTTATAAAAACAAGGAGCACGTTCTTACGAACGCACTCCTTACTTTTTTCTTAGAAATACTTTTTATTTCCCCAAAGATTACTCTTTTTGAGGTCCAGATATTCATTGTATGCTTTTTCCAAAATTTGCTTCTCATTTGCAAACTTCAACAAATGATATGCCTCATGGAATTTGTAATACCCGGAATCTGTAAAGTACTCTTCCCGTTGCGGCTTGCTATAATAGCTGTCAGACATCATTAAATACCAATGAACGTCCTTTAATACTGTATTCTGCGGCGTATTAAATGTATACTGGCTCTTGCCGACATACTTGATAATAGACGCATCGGCTCCGGTTTCTTCCTTAACTTCACGGATAGCGGTTTCTTTATACTCTTCGCCTTCTTCTACCGTGCCCTTTGGAAGTACCCAGCCTTCGTACTTGTTTTTGTAATTCTTATACAGTAATAAAATCTTTCCTCTGAATATAACTACACCGCCACAGCTCGTTGCTTCTACCATCGCAATTCCTCCGTTATGTGGTGTGTTTTCTACAACTGTCCTATAGTATACAACATTTAGTCTTAATTTTCAACCCACTAACGAAGTTTCATTTCAATTTTAGAGTATTTTTATATTTTCACTCCGGAAAATATACATTTAATAATTGTTTCGCTGCAGGCACTGCATATCTGCTTCCGCTGCCTGCACCTTCCATTAATACAACAATAGCGATTTTCGGATTGTCTGCCGGTGCAAAACACAAGTACCAGGAATGTGTACCCTCCGGGCTTTCTGCAGACCCTGTTTTCCCGGCCACTGTAATGCCACGGGAAGCATATTCCTGCATTTTATCTTCCGATGCCGCTATCATATAGTCTTTTAAAAGCAATGCCTGTTCCGGTGACATCAGTTGCTTTTCTCCTCCGGATGCATACTGCTCTATAATATTCCCATTACAATTTTCCACCCTTTCCACCAGATAAGGAAATTGCAATGTTCCCCCGTTTGCGATTCCTGCTGCCAGCATCAACTTGTGAAACGGAGTCATTAAAATCTCTCCCTGACCAAAGCTTGCCTGCACTCTTGCTGCATCCGAAGTTTCCTCCGTTATGGAGAAGCTGCTTTGCTTGTAAGATACTGTATCTTCCCATACCGTTCCAAAGCCCAGCTGCTCCGCCACTGCCATAAAAACTTCATCCGTAATCTGTTCTCCCATATACGCATATGCCGTATTACAGGAGTTGGCAAATGCCTGCGAAAGCGTCTGCTCACCGTGGGCTTTTTCGTTGTTACAATGTACCGTCGTATTACGGAACCTGGCCGTACCGGTACAAGTATAAGAGAAATCTTCTGCTTTGTGTTGTTGCAGATATGCTAAAGTAGTTATCAGTTTAAATGTAGAGCCCGGCGGATACAATCCACCTGTTACCCTGTTTACAAAAGGAGCATCTGTCCTTAATTTCAATTCTTCCCACTGCACGGGAAGCTCATTCGGGTCAAAGGTCGGTGTTGACACGAGGGCAAGTATCCGTCCGCTGTTAACCTCCATTACTCCTATCGCTCCTCTGTAACCATCCAGTGCCTCATAAGCTGCCTTCTGCAATTTCATATCAATCGTAGTAACAATACTGTTTCCTTCGGTGTCTACTCCCACCGCTCTTTGTTTTATTCCCTCAAAAAAAGGCAGATCCACCGAATACAATTCTCTCCAGTATTGCTTTTCCAAGCCGGTTCTTCCCACCATCATCTGTCCCGTAACAACGGCAGCTGTCTCTCCGTGTGGATACATCCGGTATATGGTTCCGTCCTCTCCCCGGATACTCCGTGCCAGAATGGTTCCGTCTGCCGCCAGGATTTTTCCCTTCCGCATGTTTTTCTCCGTGGCAGCTATACGGCGGTTATACTCATTATAATAAGATTCCTTTGCCTCCCGCACCGTTACCGTTACAAAATACGCAGTCATAACACAAAGTAATAATAGAATCAGGGCACAAACCGTCACCATACGGATTTGTTGACCGGTATACTTTTGTTCCTTCTTTTCTTTCTTTGTTTTTTTTACGGTTTCCTCTCCCCGCATTGCCTGGATTTCCTGAAACAGGAACACCGAGCTGAACAAAGAGCTTCCTCCGTAGCTGATAAAGCTGAGCGTAACACCGGTAGATGGGATCAGTTTAATCACACCGCCTACATTTAAAAATAACTGTACTCCAAACAGTGCCACAGCCCCCGTGGTCACCGCAAAGAAAAACGGTTTCTTTCTCTCCAGTGCAAGAGACATCATCCAGATAATACAGTTAATATACACGCATAACAGCAGTGCTGCAAACACTGCGCCAAATTCTTCTGCAATTCCTGCAAATATAAAATCGCTTTTTACAATCGGGATTGTTTTCGGCATTCCGTTTGCAATTCCGGTTCCGGTCCATTCTCCGCTGCCAATGGCAAACAACGACTGTGCTATCTGATATCCTTCATCCTCAATACAGGAAAAAGGATCCTGCCACGCCATCACACGCTCCCTGATATGACCGGAATACCGGTAGGCAAGTAACGCTGCCAGGCTCCCGGAAAGCAGGGCTGCTGTCGGGAACAACACGTCCGCACTGATTACAAACAGCATCAGCAAATATACCGTAAAGAAAATCAGGGCGCCGCCGAAATCATTGGAAAGGGCCAATAATCCCACATGTAACGCTGCCACCACGCTGACCAAAAAAAGAGTTCCATACTTACTTTTTGCCTCACGGATAAGCAGGGCCGCCATGGAAAGGATAAAGGTCAGTTTCACAAACTCCGACGGTTGGAACGTAATTCCTTGAATGGTAAGCCAGTTTTTAGCACCGAACACCTCACTTCCGATGACAAGAACCACCATCAGAAGCATAATACCGAGTAGTGTGTACAGCCATCCCAGTCCCATAACCCCGGGAAACTTTTTCAGAATCCAGGGAAGAAAAGAACATAGGCAATACGCTGCCACCGCCATCACAAACTGTTTCACCGCACTTTCCAAAGAAAGTCTCGCCAGCATAATAAACCCGACAGACAACAGTACCATCATGTTCTGATAGAGCATCGGAATGCCCCGCACATAAATACGCTTTTGTATGATATCCGCCAGCACAAAAAAAGCAAGCTGAAAAAAATACAGCGGAAGTATCCGGAATTCTCCTGTTGCAAGATACAAGGTCAAACATCCGACACCATGCAACAAATACCGGCAAGCTCCCATACAACGTGCAAAACCCGCCTCCCATCGGCGGGTCCACATCGTCGCGTAAGCTGCTGACACATAAAGTGCCAGCAGAAAAATCATTATAAAATTAGAGGTCGAAAGAATCCATGTTGTCATAAAACTCCTTATTCTATACCACGCTTGAAATGTCCTTTGGTGAACGGTCCTTTTCCCGGACTCATTTCCCCTGATAAAAAGGCCTCCAATACTGCCTTCATTTCCTCCGGAGATTCATAGGTAAAGTCCAAACGCCATCCGGCCGGAGAAAACCGTTCCGTCACACCGGTGCCAAGCAGCGACAGGCAGGCACTGTTATAAATAATGTTGTAGCAGGACGAGCAAACCTGGCGTACCGGAAATTCTGCGCCCATACGGTCCGTCAGAACAATGCCATCGGTTTTCATTCCACCCGAACAGTGCAGCACATTATCCCGGACACATTGTGCAGAAACCATTAAAGGAAGCCGTCCATAAACAATAACGTCGCAATCTTTTACTCCGAGCGCACTGATTTCCTCCTCATTTAATTCCACCGGTACCGTAAATCTCTGATAACCCTTTTCCTGATAAAACTTCTTTGCTTCCTGCTGCAACGCATATAAATTATAATTCAGGCGTACCTCATAAGGATACGTTAATCCTGCTTCTTCTAAAAAATACAGTTCTTCCAGAGATTTTGCCAAAAAACCGTCCAAATCATCCCTTGTTACCTGTTCCGGCAAAGAACAATAGCGTTGCTTCTCTTTGTCCCTGAAAATATGCGGTAACACCAAAAAGGCTTTTTTCCCTGCTGCTTTTACTTCCCGGCACAATCCCATGGAAATTCCATAGGAACCTTCCTGCACATCTACATACACAGTAGTGACACCCTCTGTTTGCAGTACCGCACGGCATTGCTCCGCCGTAGAAACCAAAGCGATAATTTCTGCATCCCCGGCGGAATCTTCTGACGGAGCAGCTTCCATCGCCCGACTTTTTACTGCAGTTTCCATCCTTCTTTCCGGGAAACGATACCCGGACAAAATTGCTTCCTGTAACTGTTCAAAAGCAGTTCTTCTCAATTCTTTGATTTTTCCCATTGGCAAGAACGTTTTTTCTCCGGTGATGACTTCTAATTCTGCAAAACAGAATTCACTCTCACCGGTCTTTTTCAACTGCTCTTCTATTTTTTCCTTCGTTACCGGCTGGTTCTTTGCCTCATCCACCACATCGCCAAGCACGCAAATTTCCGTCAGTTTTGCTGTTTTTTCAAAATCCGCTCCCGGTATGGTACTGCTTTGTTCGTGAGCCATGGCAGATACCCGAAGTTCTGCCGGTTGCCCCGGAATGGCGGTAAATACACCTTTTACCGGAAGCTGCACCGTTTTTTCTACATATGTTTCCCGCAGTTCTGTTAACAAGCATTCGTTTTTGGTACGATACACCGGCTGACCCGGCTGAATCGGAAACCCTTTTTTAACATTAGTTTCATACCAACCGGCTTTTTCTTCTATGCCGGCTTTTCCCGCAGTAAATTCATAAGCCTCCCCGGAAAAATCCCGGATTTCCAACACATCTTGTGGATTCAATGCTTTTTCTAATTTGATTTTCGCACGAATGCCCTTACCTGAAACCACTTCACCCACTTTAACTCCGGTGTGGTTCGGACGCTCCATGGACATCATTTCTTTTCCGTGGTACTGCATATAATAGCCTTTGGTAAAGCCTCCCCGGTTATATAAATCCGCCACCCGGTTCATCTGCTCTTCCAGTACAGCCGGATGTTTCTTTACATACCGGTAAAACTCTTCTTCCCCATACTCAAAGTACAAATCTGTCATCATGCGGTAAGCCGCAGTTACCCCCGCAGTATATTCCGGACGCTTCATGCGCCCCTCAATTTTAAAGGAATCGATTCCCGCCTGCACCAGCTCCGGAATACGGTCTAACGTGCATAAGTCCTTCGGACTTAGCGCATACAAACCGCTCTTCAGCTTTTTTCCGTCTTCCGAAACATCATACGCCATACGGCAAGGCTGTGCACACCTTCCCCGGTTACCGCTTCTTCCTCCGATCATACTGCTGAGCAGACACTGTCCGGAATAGCAATAACACAAAGCCCCATGCACAAAACACTCGATTTCTAACTCTGTATTAGCCCTGATTTTCTTTATTTCTTCCAGGGAAAGCTCTCTGGCCGGAACCATACGAGTTACCGGATAACCGAAAAACAATTTTGCTCCGTCGGCGGATACTAACGTCATCTGAGTACTTAAATGTATCGGAAGATCAGGAAAATGCGCAGCAAGAAAATGCAGGACACCCACATCCTGCACGATTACGGCATCTACGCCTGCTCTATAGTACTTTTCCAAAAAAGGAGCCAATTCCTCTGTTAATTCCCGCTCCTTTAAAAGAGTATTGACCGTCAGATAAATACGACGGTCTTTAGAATGCACATAATCAATCGCTGACAGCAGAGAATCAGTCTCCGGATTATCTGCATAAGCTCTGGCTCCAAACCGGCTTCCACCGATATATACAGCATCTGCCCCGGCTGCCACCGCGCCTCTTAAACTCTCAATGGAGCCGGCCGGAGCTAAAATCTCCGGCTTTTTCAGTCTACCATTCATAGATAACTTCTCCATTCTGCCAATGTTGGCAAAATTCTTACTTTTTCCGTCTTAATTCTTCGATTTCCGCTTCCATACGGATGATACGCTTCTGTAACTCCAGATTTTCTTCTCTCACCGCACGGTTCTCCTGCTCAAAGGTTTCCAGTTTTGCCTGCAGACCAATGATTTCGCGTTTTAAGTCCACTGTTTCTTTCTGCTTTTCCGTATACTCACGCTCAATTTCTTCCTGACTTCTTTTCATCTTAAAATAGTCATCGGCAATATTAATCTGCAGCAAAATATTTACGATATCGGAATCCAACTTAGGAAAGCCGCCCTGTTGCTTTAACTCGTCTGTTTTTGAGTTGATATAAGAGGCAATACTCTGTAAATACTCTTCGCTTTCATAGCCACCCATGTTATACTGCTTTCCACCGATCACAACCTTAACATCATTTCTCTTCTTCATATGTATAAGCCCCTCCGATATCTTATGTTTCACTGTCAGGCACCGGCAAACCAAAATGCTGGTACGCAAGTTCCGATACTACTCTTCCTCTAGGTGTGCGTAAAATCAAGCCATTCTGCACCAGAAAAGGCTCGTTTACTTCTTCCACGGTTCCCGGATCTTCACCGATAGTAGTTGCCACTGCCTCGATACCAACCGGTCCGCCATGAAACCGTTCTATCATCGTTTTTAAAATTGCCCGGTCGCTTTGGTCAAGACCTAATTTGTCTACTTCCAAAAAATTCAGCGCCGTATCCGCCACCTCTTTGGTAATACGGTTATCATACTGAATTTGGGCGAAATCCCTGACACGCTTTAACAGACGGTTTGCCAGTCGTGGGGTTCCTCTGGAACGCTTTGCCAGTTCCACAGCTCCTTCCGGCTCAATTTCCACACCAAGCACTCCGGCAGAGCGGATGATAATTTCTGTTAATTCTTCCGTAGTGTAAAACTCCAAACGGTTCACCACACCGAAGCGGTCACGAAGCGGTGCTGTAAGCATACCTGCCCTGGTGGTTGCACCCACCAGCGTAAACTTTGGCAATTCCAAACGGATGGATTTAGCTGCCGCCCCTTTGCCGATAATAATATCAATGGCAAAATCTTCCATGGCAGGATACAACAGTTCTTCTACCTGACGGTTGAGACGATGGATTTCATCAATAAAAAGCACATCGCCTTCCTGGAGATTATTTAATATAGCTGCCATATCTCCCGGCTTTTCAATAGCCGGACCGGCAGTGATTTTTAAGTTTACTCCCATCTCATTGGCAATAACACCGGCCAGGGTGGTTTTACCAAGTCCCGGAGGTCCGAAAAATAACACATGGTCTAAGGATTCTCCTCTTGCTTTTGCCGCCTCAATGTAAATCTTCAGATTGGCCTTTGCCTTTTCCTGCCCGATATATTCGGACAGCATCTGGGGACGTAAACTACCTTCTATTCTTTTGTCTTCTTCCATTAGTTCTGTAGTTATCAATCTTTTTGCCATACTGTTACTTCCGTTC
Source organism: Lachnospiraceae bacterium (assembly GCA_017622795.1). Classification (GTDB taxonomy): domain Bacteria; phylum Bacillota; class Clostridia; order Lachnospirales; family Lachnospiraceae; genus SIG299. Next base: position 3,058 of record JAGAQI010000113.1, on the reverse strand, counting down.
TTTTCTTAGTTGATAAATGAGTTTTTAGGACTTTAGTCCCGGTTTTTCTGTTGCTAAATATTTTTCAAGCCGTATTTCACTAATTCTTCTACAGTAGTAGTATCCGTGATTTCCACTTCTTTCAGCACCTTTACCGCACCGGTCATGGAATATCCCAATGCCACTAATGCCTGTGCAGCTTCGTCCTTAAGAGATGTTGCTTTAGCTGCATCGGCGGAATTTTTACCGGATTTTGATGCTTCCTGCTCGCCGTGAATGAGTTTTGCTTCGATAGCATCTTCCAACTTAAACTTGTCCTTTAATTCCAGTACCAGCTTTGCTGCAGTTTTCGGACCGATACCCGGAATCTTGGAAATGGTTTTACTGTCTTCTGCCAATACCGCGAACCGTAAATCATCCAGGGAAATCCCTGATAAAATACCGATGGCTCCCTTTGGTCCGATGCCGTTTACCGTAATCAATAATTTAAAAATCTGCAACGCCTCTTCTTCTAAAAAGCCAAACAGCGCCACACCGTCTTCTTTTACCTGCAGATAGGTATGTAACATCACCTTACTGCCGTTGGCAGGCATCTGCTCCAAATCCGTAACCGGTACAAATAATTCATAGCCCAATCCGGATGCTGTTGCCACCACTACAGTGGACGCTGTTTTCTTGATTAATGTTCCTTCTATAAATGCAATCATAACCGTTTAAACTCTCCTTTGGAAAGCTGTAATCTTCCCTCATCTATATACTGCAGAACTTCCAACACGGAAATACCGCATCCTTCTGCAATCTGCATGGCATTACTGTGGGGAAATTGCTGCAGATAATTTTCAATTTTAGAAAACAAAGCTTCATCAATCGGCTTGCATTTTTTGCAAACTATCTCGACTTTTTTTGTCGGATATACGGTGCCGCAAAACTTACATTTGCTCCAATGCATTACCCCACCCCATTCTATCGCCATTTTATTAGTTTCATTATATCAAACATTCGTTCAAATAGGAAGTGTTTTTTCTTGAGAGATGATAAGTTTTATGATAAAATGTGAATTATTACGGCATAATGCGACAGATTTCAGTTACGCAATAAACGCAGCGCCAAGATACAGAACGAAAGGGGATATCCGCATCATGAAACTTATCCGTTCCAAACTAAATACTGAATCAGAGCTCGGACTTTCCTTGCCGGCAGATACCCTTCTCTTCGATATCGAAACCACGGGACTTTCCGCAGATACCAGTTATCTCTATCTCATCGGCGCCATCTGTCTGGAGGAGGGAGAACCGACCCTGCTTCAGTGGTTCTGCGATGAATACTCCGAAGAAAAGGAAGTTCTGGCTTCTTTCCGTGATTTTATTAAACAATATACCAACCTGGTTCACTATAACGGCACCGGCTTTGACATTCCGTATCTGAATAAAAAGTTCAAACGGCATTGCTTATCCTACACCATTGATTCTGAAGGCACTCTGGATATTTACAAGCTGTTACTGCCGTTTAAAAAGCACACCACTTTTCCGGATTTTAAACAGAAAACACTGGAACAGTGTGCAGGCTATACCCGTACCGATACCTTTTCCGGCGGCGACTTAACCGATGTTTACGCTGCATATACCGGAAAATACCGCCTTGCCACCCTTACCGGAAATTCCGAAGAAGCAGACGCACTTCGTCATGTCATGTTACTTCATAACCATGACGACTTAATCGGGCTTTTTTACTTATATAACAAAACAAAGCTGGCAGACTTTTTTGCAGGAAATCTGCAGCCTTCCGTCATCAAGCTGGAACAAGGTCTGCTCTACACCTTTGATTTTCCGCTCTTACCGTTTTCCATCCGTCTTATGCAAAACGACTGCGTTTTTACGGTTACAGAGAAAGAAACGGATTTACTGTTGCCATTTTATGATGGGGCATTGAAATTCTTTTTTAAGGATTATAAAAATTACTTTTATTTAAAATATGAGGACACTGCAGTACATGCAAGTGTTGCAGAATGGGTAGACAAAGAAGCCAAAGAAAAGTGTAAACCTGCCACCGCCTATCAGAAAAAGAACGGAACATTTTTAGCAGTGCCTTTTGCTAAACCGGAACAAAGAGAAGAACTGGCAGAATTACCGCTGTTTTATAAGGAATATAAAGTTTTACCGGCATATATAGAATATAACGCCGGGTTCGTATGTAACCCAGCGTTTGTTTTTGCATGTTTTGAAACATATTTAAAGAAATAAAGCTTTTATTGCTTTTCATTTTCCAGCCAACGATACAGTTCCTCTGCTTTTCCTTCATATAACATTTTACAGGTATTATATCGTTCCTGAATTAACGGTCTTTCGGTATCATGGGTAATGGCATCTGCCATTTGAAGCAGCATCAGATTTTGAAACATAGTTAACGGAACCCGCTCATAATGTTTCCGCAGATGCTTTGGCTTAACCCCTACATGATCATCATGAAATTCCACATAATAAACCAAACGTGCCGCATCGTCTTTCGAAACTTCCAGATGTGGCACGATTTTCTTTTCCACAATCCGCTTACTAACCTCCGGATGTCCATAGTAATGGCTTTCCGTATCGCCTTCTTTTCTTCCTTTACAACGGCTCTCCGGCTTTCCGATGTCGTGCAGTAACGCCGCTAAAAACACCATATCATCGGATGTTTCTTTCGGAATTTCCAAAGCAGTCCGTACGCAATGCTCCCACAAGTCATATGGATGATAGGAATTGTTTTGGTCATAATCAAACATCGATACAACCTCAGGAAGCAAGCCGGCAATGTCATCTCTCCGGTTATTTACTTCATCAAAATTTTTCGATGTTCTCAGTAGCTGTACTAAATCACTCAAATTCATCCTACACACTCCTTCATAAAGAAAAAAATCAAGGGTTTATATTTCTACAAACCCTTGACTCTACTGACATTTTCAATTATTCAGCTGCAATAACTTCCTTCTTGTTGTAAGAACCGCAAGCCTTACATACTCTGTGTGGCATCATTAATTCGCCGCACTTGCTGCACTTTACAAGGTTTGGAGCAGTCATCTTCCAGTTTGCTCTACGACTGTCTC
>JAGAQI010000112.1 GCA_017622795.1 Lachnospiraceae bacterium | reverse complement strand
GTTCCCGCTTGCGGTCAGCCTCGCGGATTCTTTCCCAGTAGGCGTAGTCTTCACGGGCCTGGCATTGCTGACGGATTTTTTCTTCCTCTGTTAGTTGCTGGACACCGGAAACAACCTCTTGAAGATATATATTGTCTTGTGTTAGCATATTGATTTCCTCCCATGTGGTTGCGGTAAACACACGCGCCCAGAGATCAATGCCGGAGGCTTTGTCCTGCTCTGTGGCGAGATCGATACGAGATAAGTTTACCACACAAATGCGTAGCTTGTCACTAAAAACATATGGATTTTCTTTTTGGGATACATTAACGAGCTGGTAGTTTGCGCAAAATTCCGGATGCTCGGGAAAAAGAGTATAGCTTAAAAATCCAACCTGGACTACCGGCAGAACTTTGTCGTAGTGTTCGCCCTTGTTCAGGCTGCTTAAGCTGCGGCATGCATAAGCTACAGAACGATCCGTCCAGAATTTATCGTAGTACATTTGCATTTCCAAATTTAGAGATGCGGAATTATTAACCAGAACAGAAAGGTCCAGAATAAAGTCTTTTTCATCAATGGTTTTGCCAAGCTCTATAGGGTTTCTTAGAGTAACGGAAACAATGTCATTTTCGTTTAAACCAAGAACGACACGGCATAAGCCTTCCAGAGCCTTGGGGCGTTCCTGAAATACAGCCCTGAAAAGGTAGTCATTGGTTAAGCGGTAAGGTAAATTTGTTTTGGTATTTTGTTTCATAAGCAAAATTTCCTTTCTTTTGTTTAAAGTTACTTGGGATTTGTATTCAGGAGGGGAGCTGAAAATACAAGAAATATAAGATTACAAAACGTTTTGTGACTATATTGTAACGCATTGTGTCTAAAAAGAAAATATCGGAAAGTTATACAAAAAATGATGGGGAAATTATACATTATGTACAAATATAGATACCTTTGGAAAGGAGCATCCTACAATGAAAATCAGACTTTACAATTTTTTAGTCAACCGCCAATCGGGCATAAGTGAGCGGTATCATCGGTTTCATGATGGTTCCCGTGGCATAAAGAAAATTTTATCCTGGGGCTATTTGCTTTGGCTGAATTTTGCTTATTATGTGCTGGGTATCCGTTCTATAGGAGCTCTGAATGCAGCTGCCATCTATGAGGAAAAGAACCTTTTGTGTGAGCAGAGTGAGTCATCATTGGCGCAGAAGCAGATTGGTATGGTAGGGGCTTTTGTAGAGCGGTTGTCCGGCTATGATGTGGTTTCCTTTGATATTTTTGATACGTTAATATTTCGCCCGTTTTCTGAGCCGACGGACTTGTTTTTCTTTTTAGGAGAAGAGCTTGGTGTAATGAATTTCAAGGAGCTTCGACGGCAGATGGAGAAAAAAGCAAGGGAGCAGTGTCATGCGGAAAAGGGGCATTATGAGGTTACCTTGGAGGACATCTGGAGCCGGTTGGAGTACGAGACCGGTATTTCGGCTGTGGTGGGTATGCAGGTAGAAATTGAACTGGAAAAGAAGTTCTGTTATGCGAATCCCTTTATGCTTCAGGTGTTTGGCAAGTTACGGGAATGTGGTAAAAAAATTGTGATTGTGTCCGATATGTATCTTCCTGCAAGCATCCTGGAGGAAATCTTAATGAAGAACGGTTTTTCAGGCTATGAGAAGTTGTATGTTTCCTGCGAATATGGAAAGAACAAAGCCGGCGGGGATTTATTTCAGCTGGTTCGGAAAGAACACCCGGGCAGTATGGTACATGTGGGAGACAATCTTCACAGTGATGTTGACATGGCAAAGAAGTGCGGCCTGGCAGTGTGTCATTATCCGAATGTGAATGAACAGGGGAAGAAGTATCGCCCACAGGATATGTCACCAATGGTTGGTGGCGCATACCGTGGCTTGATAAACAATTACTTGTATCATGGTAGAGCAAAGCTTTCCGTGGAGCAGGAATATGGTTTTATCTACGGTGGCTTATTTGTAACCGGATACTGTGCGTTTATCCATGAGTACTGTAGAATTCACCGGGTGGATAAGCTTTTGTTCTTGTCCAGAGATGGGGATATTTTAAAGCAGGCATATGAGATGATTTATCCGGACGAAAAAACGGAGTATGCCTACTGGTCTCGCAGGGCAGCAACCAAGTTGATGGCGGCAGAGGATAAGTATGATTTTTACCGGCGTTTTCTGTATCATAAGGTGAATCAGGGAATTACGCTGGAAAAGATTTTTGATTCCATGGAGCTATCAGAACTGATGGTTGACTTGCCGGAAAAATTGTCGGGAACTACGGTATTAACAAACGGGAATGTGGAGCGTGTGCGAGAATTTTTGGATGCCAACTGGTCCCGTATACTTGACTGCTATGCGGAAGAGCAAAAGGTAGCGAAGGCATACTATGAAGCTCTGCTTGGCGATTGTAAAAAGGCAGTGGCAGTGGATATCGGCTGGGCAGGAAGCGGTGCGGTTGCTTTAAATCATCTTGTGCAGAAGATTTGGAAACTGCCGTGTGAGATTGTTGGCCTGGTTGCCGGAACCAATACCATACATAATTCTGAGGCGGAGGCCAGTGAAACGTTCTTGCAGTCAGGAAAACTAGTCGCATATTTATATTCCCAAAGCTTTAATCGGGATTTGATGAAGAAGCATAATCCAAACCGTAACTATAATGTGTTCTGGGAGTTGCTTTTAGCTTCGCCTACGCCTCAGTTTCGTGGCTTTCGTGCCGGGAATGGAGAAACTCCTTGGAAACTTGTTTTTGGCGCATATGACGTCAATCCGGAGGGGATTCGTGATATTCAGAAAGGTATTCTAATGTTTGTTGAAGAGTATAAACATCATTTTGGCGATATTCCTTACATGTTTAACATTAGTGGCAGGGATGCGTATGCGCCGATGTTGGTAGCGGCTTCGAAAAATGAAAAGTATTTACGGGAAATAGAGAAAAGGTTTGCATTGGAGATACATGTGGGGTAACGCACATAAAAAAACACATTCCGGGAGAGTCTCTGTGAATATACTAGGGGGCTGGTCACAAACGACCAGCCCATATCATTACTTTTACGTATACAGTAGCTTGTCTTCCGGCTTTCTTAATTCAAAATCTAGTTCTCATCAACAGTATTCTATTAGTTTAGTTTGCTTTATTTTTTAGTGCAGCAATTTCAGCACGAAGGCGGTTGATTTCTGCGTTTTGTTCAGAAAGCTTTTGCTCTTGCGCAATAATAGTGTCGGCCTGCTCATTGATAGTGTCGGCCTGCTCATTGATAATATTATCTTTTTTCTGCAGTTCCCGCTTGCGGTCAGCCTCGCGGATTCTTTCCCAGTAGGCGTAGTCTTCACGGGCCTGGCATTGCTGACGGATTTTTTCTTCCTCTGTTAGTTGCTGGACACCGGAAACAACCTCTTGAAGATATATAT
>JAGAQI010000111.1 GCA_017622795.1 Lachnospiraceae bacterium | reverse complement strand
TATTATAACATGGGAGGTTTTTTTACTGTAAGCTGAAGCGATTTCTACCACCCGCATAGCAGGTGGTTTATTTGTTTTTGTCATTCCATTTTTCGGACCACGAAAAACTCCATTCCAAAAACAGGGCCTTGCCCTAACAAACAAAAAAGAAGCGGTCGGAATTTTCCGGCCGCTTTTCTACTTTAATTCTTTCCTTCCAGCTTCTTGTGCCACGCTTCCATCATCAGAAAGCTTGCCATGGATTCTGCAGAGGTTCCGCAGGACATAAAATCCGGGCATCCGCAGACCTCGTGAATGATGCCAAACTCATCGATGTATTTGGGCATATTGCCATATACCAAATCCGCATGGAACATGTAATCATCGGAAATCCAGCCAGCCCACACACCACGGTAAATGGCAGCTGCCATCATCATTGCCGCGGTGCCTTCTACAAAACTTTCTTTCTCGTTGAGAATATCGTGAAAGCGTCCATCCGGAAGCTGGTACTTTAACATACTGTTAAGAAGCGCCGTGCCACGCTTGGCAAGAGATTCTGCGATATCTTTTCTGTCCTTTTCCTGTGCAGTTTCAATAACACGGGCAATCCCAAGTAATGCCCAGCCGTTGCCGGTAGCCCAAAGCTTTCTACGCACGAACCGCTCTGTGCCCGGGTCATAAATGTGGAATAACAAGCCGGTTTCTTCATCCTGTAAATAGTCGAAACATCCTTCTATCTGCTTTACCGCCTCATCAAGTTCGCCCATGACTGCCAGGAACGGCGGCGCCATGTAAACGGAATCCACCCAAATCTGGTCCGCGGAAAAGCCCTCATAAAAACTGATTTCATTGTGGCAGATGATGCCTTTGTCGGTTCTTGGTGCACGCTCCATCAAAAATGCAAGCATACGCTCCGCGGCCGCCTTGTAAAACTCATTTCCTGTAATCTCGTAGGCACGCCAAACCACCTCGCCGTTTGCCGCCGGGTCGGTGACTGCAATATTATCGTTAATCACCGCCAGACGTCCGTCTTCCTTCTGCCGAAGCACCGCATCATGTGCCATAGCAACCGCTGTGGTAACATCGCCAAGCTCCCACACTGCCTGGGCACATACGCCCTGCTCCCACGGATAACGCTGTACCGCCAACATTGCGTTTTTTACTAATTGGATTTTATTTCCCATACAATTCTCCTTTGTTTGGGCTCACTTATCTTTCGTTTAGCAATTTGCGGACCTCTTTCCACTCCGGATAATATACATCCATCCGTGTCCAGAACTCCTTGCTGTGATTTGACACGTGCAAATGGGTCAACTCATGAGCAATAACATATTCCAAGCAATCCGGATGCTTTTTCGCTAGATGCAAAGACAGCCAGATACGTTTGTCCTTGGTATTACAGGTACCCCAGCGGGTTTTCATGTCGCGGATACGCCATTCCACCGGCGCCTTGCCCACGATTGCCACATACTTTTCAATCAAGTCAGGAACCACCAACTTCAACTTTCTGCGATAAAACTCGTCCAACAAATGCTTCCGCTGCTCGGTGGTGCTGTTTTTTGGTGCATGTATGTATAGAATACCGAAGATGGTATTGTCGTTTTGTTCCGGATTCCCTAATGGCATTGTATCACCAAAGTGCGGATTTTCTACAAATTCCACATGACTTTTTCCTGTAGTTTCTTCCACCAAGAGCTTACACGGACATCCCCAGTAATAGTGGATTTCCCCCGTAAGATATGCCGGATTTTCCGCCTGCTTGATTTTGTTCTTCCGTTCTGCTTTTTTCCGCTCTTCCACTTTTTGTAGCTGGGTTAAAATCCAATCGGTTTTGGAGTTTACAAAATCACGGATTACCTTGTCAGAGACACGTTTTGGTGCAGACACGGTAACCGTACCGTCGGGATGAACACGGAGATACATATTCTTTATTTTTTTGCGGGTGATGGTGATGGAAATGTCCATGGTCCGCACACTCATGTTCTCACTACCAGCCCGTTTCATACGCCACATATTCCTTTAATTTGAAAATCATATACAACGGAAGGCTCCACACATGCGTATCACCATCCATATTATCTCCTACATTTTTCAGAGAAGTTTTTATCGCCATTTTTGGACGATATCTGTTGCAGAACAGGCGTAGACTTTTCGCTTTTGTATTGTCTGCGGATTTTACCTCAATAGGCAGAAGTATTCCTTCATAATCCGAGATAAAATCCAGTTCTGCATCTGCTTTTGTTCTCCAAAAATAACTGTCAACCCCCATACATTTCAGTTGCGTCATAATATAGTTCTCTGTCAATGCGCCTTTAAAATGAACGTAGGAAGCATCTCCCTCCAAAACAGTTCTGTAATTCACATTTGATTTTCTTCGCAGGAGGCCCACATCAGACATATACACCTTAAAATATGTACTGTCAGCCATTCCGGAAAGCGGAAGTTCCGGGTTCGATACAAGATTTAACTTATACGCAATTCCGGCATTTACAAGCCACTCCAACGCATCCTCTAAATCCTTGGCCCTTGCTCCTTGTTTTACATGTGAAAAGATAAACTTATTGTTATCCCTTGCAATCTGCGAAGGAATCGCATCCCAAATGAGTCGCACTTT
>JAGAQI010000110.1 GCA_017622795.1 Lachnospiraceae bacterium | reverse complement strand
GGGACAGCGCCCCGCATTTGGGCATAGTACACCCATCGTTATATTATACACTATCTTTTTCAAAAAAGCTAGTGTTTTTTTAATAATTACTTTCTGCCTCTTTTTTATCCGGAACCAACGCTTCTTCCGCATCCAATTCTGCATTCGGGCGTAAAAATAACGCTCTGGAAACCCGGAAACGTATTTTTAAATTTGGTGTCAAATCCTTCTTTGGCATACCATAAGAGCATGGTTTACCGCCGGTTGGTTCTCCAATGATAGTTGCAATTCCATTGTCCTTTAATGTTACCGCAAAGGTTCTGGCACTGCTGAAGGTGGCATTGGAAACACGACAGTATATGTTTTCCGGGAACAACAAGTCTTTTCTCTGATTGGTTACAACAGTATCCCTGCTTGTCACACATACCGGGCTGCCGGAAGAATAATCTATCATTTCATACCTGCGATAGCTTTCTGCATGGGTGAAATGAATAAATTCATCGATTACCTGAGAATTTCCGCCCATATTTTCACTTAAATCCAGTTCCAGTGCAGATAATTTCTTTTCCTTGCATATTACTGCTATTTTTTGCAAGGTCTGCTTATATTCCTCATTGTAAATACACTCCCGCAGATGCAGAATCATCCTATCTTCTGCTATTTCATAATCGATAAATGGCTTTTGTGAAAAATCTAAAAATCCATCGTATCTCACCAAAGAACACTGTTTTTCTACACATTCTCCGTTTACAGAAAAAGTAATCGTATAGAATTCCTTTTTTCCAAACAGAAGTTCCAAATTCATTGCACTAAACAGATGATAGTTTTTGTATGGATACTCCGTTGTTCTGCTTTTTACAAGATATGTATTTTCGTGAGGAATTTTGGTTTCTGCAAAAGAAAGCAGTTCAGAAACCTGTCTGCCCTCTACAGAAATAATTTCTGCTCCGGCAGGAATATTTCTGTAATTATCCATTAAAATCAAACGCTCTTTCTGCCATTTGCACGGGATTCTTAAGCACAAATCCTCTGTGGTATAGGGTAATTCGATATTTGTGTGACCATCATTAAAAAATAAGGTTGCCTTTGTTAAAGCATCTATCAAGGAATTATAATCTATGATGGTGTTCTCCATGTTCTGAACAAGATTGCAAAACTGCTCTCTTTTATCAGAATTTAATAATAACGGATGGCTTTCTAATGCTTTTCGTACATAGATAAAATCATCTGAAAAAATATTATTACTCATTTTTATTCCTCAACGTTACTTAACTTGAACTTTACTTACATCAAAATAACAAAATTGTATTCAACAAGACTATGATGAAACATAGAATGGGGACACACTTATTATAGTATATCCCAAAAAAGACTCAACAATATTTTACTACCTTGTCCAACTTCTAAACGCCTGTGCAGTCTGGTACAAATAAATCAATTTAAACACACTTATCACCAGCATAAAGATTATGGATGCAAACAATAAAACAACGCCTAAAAATCTACTGATAATCGTTAAAATAACACTTCCGGCTAACCCTGCAATAGAATAAAGTTTCCATTTCCAAAGCTTTTCCCAGCATTCCGAAAGATCCGCATCTACCGGATATACCGATTCGCCATGGGCTTTGTATTCATGATAAGTCATGAGTAAACCAACTGCAATTTTTATTAATGAAATAAGAAATACCAATCCGCCTGTACTGCCCAATACCAGCATAAAAACTTCCAACAACGTACTACCGATACCAAATAAACCGGCCAACCGGTAGGACTCATGCTCCGATGAAATTCTAAGCAAAATAAGCGAATATACCAAAGAACATGTTATTCCGAGAACCAAACCCGGAACTCTTAATAAAGGAAATGCCTCAACTACTTTATCCATTGTCATAATGCCGGAAATTTCAGACGGAACCACCAGCCAAAACAAAATCCACAACCACTTACCCAAAAACGGTGCTCTGCGGGCAATAATTTCCTGTTCTTTCTGCAATTCTATTCTTCGCTCAATACGCTGTTTTGGAATACTTCCCTTATCCAGCCATTTGCCGCAATTTCGTTTTAATTCACAGGTATCGCAGGTTGTATGCCCCTTGTCACGACAACAATGTGCCAGCTTACAGTCTCCGATAACTGCACGGCCCGGACCACTCTGGCATCCGGTACAGGAAAGCTCGGCTTTATATGTACATTCCTCACAGTTTTTTCCGCAATAAGTATTCATAATTTTTCTCCTTTCCCGTTAAAAAAGTCCACATAAACAGTATAGCATATACTGCTTTTAAACACAAGAAAAGGAGCCCCGCAAAATTACAAATCTAACTTAAAATGGTAAGCATTTCTTGCTGAGCTCCCGCAATATTTATTTAAATGAAACCGGCTTGCCTTCCACCTTGTCTAAGCCGCTGTTCGCCGGGGATGGCTCCGACATACTGAAATACATTTTTGCTGCCTTAGTGGTACCGAAATCCTGATTGGAACCGCTGTTCTGCACCTTGTTAAATGCCTCACGGAACATGGCGTTGTGAGCCTCTTCGCGGTTCAAAAGGAAATCAATGGTTTCACGCACACACTTATCGTTAATCTGACGGTACAGATACTCATATACCACCTTGGCACGCTGCTCGGAAGCTATGTTAGATAATAAATCCGCACATAAATCTCCTGTGACGGAAACATAATCGCCGGTCCAGGAATAGCCGGACGCATTGATAAGACCGGGATTTAAACCCATAAGAACATGGGTCTGGATTTCTCCCGCCGGTACACTTGCCGCATTCACATCATGACCATTTAACAGGTTGATGGTCTGCGCCACCATTTCCATGTGACTAAGCTCCTCCGCTGCAATATCTAAAAACAAGTCCTTGATTTCAGGGTCCTTAATGCGGAAGCTCTGGGACATATACTGCATAGCCGCCTTTAACTCACCGTTGGCACCTCCAAGCTGCTCCTGCAAAAGTGCTGCATACTGCGGATTTGGACGTTCTACATTTACCGGATGAAATAACTGTTTATCGTGTTTAAACATGGTACTACCTCTCTTTCTTTTTTGTGATAGTATTGCCATGTTTTGTTTTGGGCATACAGCATTTTCTATTTACAATTTCATCTCCATATACCTTCTGATACACTGAAAGCCAACCGCTTCATAAAACTCCCTGGCTTCCGGGTTAAACTCCCATACATCCAGCTCTATCTGGGAGAATCCCTTTTCTTTTGCATGCTGCTTCATAAATTCTACCAGTTCTGTTGCCACACCCTGACGATGAAAGGCTTTATCTACGCCAAACTCACCCACATGGTAGAAATGTCTTTCAAAGCGGTACGGTGATTCCGGCATATCGATGTAATCTACGCAGGCAAAACCGCAAATGATACCGTTCCGCTCTGCCACCAAAATATCCTTGTTTTCTGCCTCTATACACTCCTTCGCATGATTCTGAAGCTCCTCGTTCCAGCCTGCCTTAAAATGGTCCGGACGGCCGTTAACATGCAAATCATTTACCTGCTTTCTAAGTTCATTAATTCTTTCGAAATCTTCTATTGTTGCTATTCTAACCATTTCACTGTTCCTTTCTTTTCTACTCATGTAGAACTTTTGTATTTACTCACTTTTTCTCTACTACTATCAACGGTATTTCCATTTCTTCCTTGGTAAGTCCCGCATGAACACCTATAAATTTTTCTTTTTCATCCTGCGTATTAAAGATGGATAAATCACTTGTTGCCACCGCCAGATAATCGCCCAGCATGCCGTCAAACTGCGGATGTTCGCTGCCCGGTCCGAATAACTTCTGTTTCTTTACCTCATCCTTACTAAGCAACAAAAAAGTATCACCAAATTCCTTGTTAAACTCAGCTGCAAACTGCTTATGATAACCGTCCTTAATAAACAAATTCAATGCTCTCGGTTCAATGGATGGAAGCCGTTCTAAGCACTCCATCAACTTCGGATAATCCAAAATACAGGCATTTCTGCCATCGATATGGCCATGGTCAGCAGTGATGATGAGCAGCGTGTCTTCCAGGGTCTCAACCAATGCTTCTACCTTCTTTTCCAGGTCTCTGATTACATCCACGGAAGCCTTGCAGAAACAACCATTCCGGTGCATGGTATGATCCGGCTCGTTACAATAAGCATAAATATATTTCTTGCCATCCTTCTTGCACAAATCCCCGATACGTTCCAAAACCGCATCAAAATCTCCCGGATTCGGATACGCAAATGGCGTGGAATAATAGGCCTGCCCTCCTGCCGCCTGAATTTGTGATACTATATTTTCATAGCCGCAAAGGGTGCCCGCTACATGGTAATCTGCTACCTGTTCCTCTGTGCCCTGCTTTACGTTTAAAAACACGGTAACATTTTCATCCACGGCCGGATAATAACAATCCCAGCCAAGCCAGGCATGCTCTGCCGGATATTTACCGGAATCCACAGAGGTGGTAGACGCCACGGTGGTTGGCGGAAACACAGAACTATAGGTATGTGTCAAATGACTGCGAAAAAAACCTCTCTTTTTCAGATTCTTTTCCATTACAGAAATGCCCATTCCGTCCAAAAGAAGAACCACAATGTTCTTATAGTTTTTTGCAAATAACTCCTTACAAACAGCTAATCCTTTGGTTTCTCCCGTGTCTACGCCAAATTCCTGTAATACAGATGCCGCCAGGTTTACAATACAGTTTTCATAATCCGGATATTTTATCATAATCATCCACCTCTTTCGGTATCAATGAATTCCCCTAAACGTACGAAGAGCACCAACATACTTATATGCCGGTGCTCTTATCATTTCAATAATTCTATATCAGTTCCAATGAATTATCCCCTCGATATGCACGACATATAAGACCTATCCGCCCTACACCGTGCATTTTACCCGGTTACAGGCTAATACGTCTATAATAGTACATATTATTGTTGAGGTTCTTTCTGAAATTCATTGTACTCAATACCTTTCTTGAAGTTTTCTGTATTCTACTACTGAACTTATGTATTGTCAAGCAATTTTATAGTATAAATTAACAAATATTATGCCGCTATTCATACAACCGTTTTACTTCCTCATACTTTTGGGATGTCATCAGTGCCGTAGCACTTGTTCCCTTCAATTTCACCGTATAGGTCCAGCGGCCGTACACCTCAATTTGGGATATCATGGATAAGTTGATGATGTAGGACTTATGGCAACGCATAAATTCCGCAGAATCCAGTTTTTCCTCAATACTTCCAAGAGATGCGGAGGTATGAAACTCGCCATCCATCGTGGTAATAATAGTTTCACCGTCCAAACGCTCCACCATAATAATATCCTTCTTGTCAAGGAACGTCATCTGCTCCTTGCCCTTTATCATCAGCTTATCTTTGTGCTGTTCTGCGACATTCACTATCTTGTCCTGTGCCACTTCCTCTGTTGCTGCAAGACTTTCGCTTTCCTTGTTACTGCCTTGCATCCCCTTAATTCTTGTGAGAGTTTTTGTTACTCTTTCCAGATTGAACGGTTTTACCAAATAGTCGAAAGCATAGATTTCAAAGGCATTTGCCATGTACTCGCTGTGGGCCGTAGCAAAAATAATTTTTGTCTTCGGTTCCAGCTCAGTAATGGTTTTGGCGCAGTCCATGCCGCTCTCGCCGCCTAAGTCAATGTCCATAAACACCACTTCCGGTCGGTATTTCATAAATGCGGTAATACCGCCTGCGAAATCACCGCAGGCGGCTACCACTGTAAAACCATCTTGTTTTTCAATCATTTTTCCGAGGATTTTTCGGATTTCCGGTTCATCCTCTACAATCATCACTTTTATCATTTATTCGCCCTGCTTTTTGTTTTCTGCAAATGTGGTTACACCGGTACCAATGCCCTTCTTCATATCGGTATCCGCCTGGATATTCTGCATTCTGTAGTAATCCATTACGCCAAGGGAACCGCTTCTGAGTGCTTCTGCCATTGCCTTTGGAATTTCTGCTTCAGCAGCAACTACGGCTGCTCTCATTTCCTGCTCCAACGCTACCGCCATGGCACGACGTTCTTCCGCTCTTGCCTGGGCAATTTTGTTGTCTGCTTCCGCCTGAAGGCTCTGTAAGTTAGCACCAACGTTTCTGCCGATATCAATATCCGCAATATCCAAGGAAAGAATTTCAAATGCGGTACCGGAATCAAGGCCTTTACCAAGAACTACCTTGGAAATATCGTCCGGATTTTCCAAAACTGTAGCATGGTTATTAGAGGAACCTACGGTTGTAACGATACCTTCACCAACTCTGGCAATGATGGTTTCTTCTCCTGCGCCACCGATTAAGCGTTCAATGTTGGTACGAACGGTAATTCTTGCTTTAACAAGAAGCTCAATACCATCCTTTGCCACTGCGGAAATGGACGGAGTTTCAATTACCTTTGGAGTTACACTCATGGTTACCGCTTTAAATACATCACGACCGGCAAGGTCAATGGCAGATGCCTGCTCAAAGTTTAAACTCATGCCGGCACGCTCTGCCGCAATCAGTGCATTGACTACACTGTCTACATTACCGCCTGCCAGATAATGTGCTTCCAGCTGGTTTGCGGTAAGCTTTAAGCCTGCCTTAGTAGCCTTAATCATTGGCATTACAATGTACGCCGGTCTTACGCGGCGAAGTCTCATACCAATCAGGTGGATAACACCAACCTTAACGCCGGATGCCACTGCGGAAATCCAAAGTCCCATCGGAACAAGGCTGAAAAATCCAATTACTAATACAACAATAATCCCTAAAATAATATACTTTCCC
>JAGAQI010000109.1 GCA_017622795.1 Lachnospiraceae bacterium | reverse complement strand
ATGTTAAGACCGGAATAGTGTACGAATACGTCGTTGCCAGCTTCGTCACAGATGAAACCGAAGCCCTTCTGGTTGTTGAACCACTTAACTGTACCCTTATGCATGTGTATTTCCTCCGAAATAAAATAAAAATTTAGTGTGAATCACACCAAACATATGATACCATTTTTAAAGGAAATAGTCAAATAAATTTTACAAATATTTAAGAAATCCGGCAGAAAATTTATACTCTTCTGCCGGATAATTTTTATTTACTCTTCAGTTTTTACAAGATCAATATATAATTCATCCAACTGCTTCTTATCAACCACATTTGGTGCATCGGTCATGAGGCAGGAAGCATCTTTAACCTTAGGGAAAGCGATAACTTCACGGATGCTGTCACACTTTGCCATAAGCATGATAAGACGGTCCAAACCATAAGCAAGACCTGCATGAGGCGGAACACCGTACTTGAAAGCATTTAACAGGAAGCCAAAACGTTCGTAAGCATCTTCCTTGGAGAAACCAAGCACGGAGAACATCTTCTCCTGAACATCGCTCTGGAAAATACGAACGGAACCGCCGCCCACTTCACAACCGTTTAATACGATATCATATGCTTTAGCACGAACCTTACCAGGGTCGGTATCAAGAAGAGGTAAGTCTTCATCCATAGGCATGGTGAATGGGTGGTGCATCGCTACATATCGGTTTTCTTCTTCGGAGTACTCAAGAAGCGGGAACTCGGTTACCCACAGGAAGTTGTACTGACCCTTATCTAACATATCAAGATTTCTTGCAATTTCCAGACGAAGGTTACCAAGGACGTCCCAAACCACTTTGTTCTTATCTGCTGCGAAGAATAACAAGTCACCCGGCTTACCGTTCATTGCTGCAACCAGGGCTTTCAGTTCTTCTTCTGTCATAAACTTAGCAAAGGAGGACTTGTAGTTGCCTTCTTCATCAATGGCAAGATAAGCAAGACCCTTGGCACCGTAAGTCTTTGCAAAATCAACCAGTGCATCAATCTTCTTTCTTGGCATTGCTGCCTGACCCTCTGCGTTGATACCGCGAACGGAACCGCCGTTAGCAAGAGCGCCGGTAAATACCGCAAAACCGCAATCCTTAACGATGTCGGAAACATCCTTAAGTTCCATACCGAAACGGGTATCCGGCTTATCGGAACCGTAACGGTCCATGGCATCCTGCCAGGTCATTCTCGGGATTGGAAGCTGAACCTCAACACCGATTTCTGCAAACATTCTCTGAAGTAATCTTTCGTTTACAGAGATAACATCATCTACGTCAACGAAGGATAATTCCATATCAATCTGGGTGAATTCCGGCTGTCTGTCGGCACGAAGGTCCTCATCACGGAAACACTTAACAATCTGGAAGTAACGGTCATAACCGGAGCACATCAGTAACTGCTTGAACAGCTGCGGAGACTGTGGAAGTGCGTAAAATGTACCAGGATGAACACGGCTTGGTACAAGATAGTCTCTTGCGCCTTCCGGTGTACTCTTAGTAAGCATCGGAGTTTCGATTTCAAGGAAACCTTCATCTGCAAGGAACTGTCTTGCTGCAGTTGCCACCTTACTTCTGAGAATTAAGTTTCTCTGTAAGTCAGGACGGCGAAGGTCAAGGTAACGGTACTTTAATCTTAACTCGTCCTTCGTCTTGGAGTCCTCTTCAATTGGGAACGGAGGAACCTCTGCCTCGGAAAGAATGCGAAGTTCTTTCGCACGGATTTCAATATCACCGGTAACAAGATTTTCATTTACTGCACCGGAACGTTTTGTAACTTCACCAACAACAGCAATAACAAATTCGCTGCGGAGCTTTTCGCCCTTAGCAAAGTTTTCAGCGCCACAATCGGACTCTTCTAAAATTACCTGTAAAATACCGGAGCGGTCACGTAAATCAACGAAAATAATACCGCCCTTATTTCTGCTTTTCTGTACCCAGCCCATAACGGTAACGGTTTCACCAACGTTCTTTACGGAAACCTCGGTACATCTGTGGGTTCTCTTTAAACCCTTCATGGATTCTGCCATAACTTCCTCTTTCCCGGCCTTTCGCCGTATATATTATTTATATTTTGTTTAAATTATTAACTGCCTTTTGATGCTTCCAAACGTTTACGTTCATTGATTTCATCTGCCAGCCGTGTTACCTGTTCAATTCCTTCGGAATGAAACACCTTCATGAAATCCAAAAATATCTTCATGTCAAAGGATTTATTATCTTCTATCATGAGCTCCATGGCGGTATCCACGTCAAACGCTTTGCGATACGGCCGGTCGGAAATCAATGCTGCAAAAACATCGCACACGCGCAAGATTCTGGCCTCCAGCGGAATCTTTTCCGCGGATAAATTTCCCGGGTAGCCGCTGCCATCATAATTTTCGTGATGATGATGTACTGCATTACAGATTTCCGGAGTAAATCCGCATTCCTCCAACATGTCCGCACCCACCTTGGCATGCATTCTCATGTATTTTGTTTCTTCAATTTGCAGAGCATTTTTATCACGTCCATACAGGTTTTTACTTAACCGCAGTTTGCCGATGTCATGAAGATAGGCTGCCATAACCACCTGATGCTGGAAATCCAGCGGAAGCTCCATCTGAGTGCATAACTGCCTTACCAAAACTGCCACCAGTTCTGCATGGTCGATATTATCATATAAATCTTCTTCCATTATCTCTGCCATGTTAAGACGCTGCAGAATACTTTTAATTAAGTCTTCCGCACTTTTGTTACGTTCCATCAGAGTAATCCTCCGTATTCCTCAAGGAAATCTTTTTTCCGCTGTATCATTTCGTCGATACGCTCTACATAGTCTTTTACACTTTTTACATTTTCTACCCGCTCCAGGCGATTGGTTCCGGCAAAATTAAACTTGGTGGAACCACCGCTGCCAAGTGCTAAAATCGTATGGTGTTCTTCCATGATAAGCACATTATATAAGCCTTCTTTTCCCGGCTTTGCATAACCGATATTTTCTAAATTCTCCGCCATATTCTTTTGACGGTACAAATAGTACGGTTCATAACCATGGGACTTGGTATACTGCTGACAGGCATCCATCATTTCCACCGCTTCCCTCGATTTTTGATCGCGGTAACGGTCCATTTCGATATTTAAACGAGCCGCACGCTTTACTGCTAACGTGTGCACCGTCAGACTGTCCGGATTCAGCTTTTCGATTTCCAAAAGTGTTTCTTTGACATCTTCTGCCGTTTCGCCGGTCAGCCCAATGATTAAGTCCATGTTGATATTGTCATGTCCGCATTCCCTTGCCAATGCGAATGCTTCCTTAATTTGCTCAGTCGTATGCTTTCTTCCGATTAAATCTAAGGTTTTTTGCTGCATACTCTGCGGATTAATGGAAATCCGGGTGACTCCCTCTTCCTTTAACACCACAAGCTTTTCTTTCGTAATGCTGTCCGGACGCCCGGCTTCTACGGTCCATTCCCTAAGATACGTAAAATCAAAGGTTTCCTTTACCTTTTTCAGTAAACGCCTCAGCTGGTCCGCCGTCAAAGTGGTAGGTGTACCACCACCGATATAGATACTGACAAGTTTTTTCTCCGGAAAACAGGTTCCCGCATATTCTATTTCTTTAAACAGTGCCTCCAAATACGGCTCCACATAGGCCTCATACTGCTTCAGGGAATAAGAACTGAAGGAACAGTACAGACAAATGCTCGGACAAAACGGAATGCCGATATATACACTGTAGCTGTCTTTATCTTCAATACCGTACAGAAGCTTTTGCTCCTGCTCCGCCACCCGGATACATAACTCTGTTTTTTCATCAGAACAAAGATACTCCGTTTTAAAATATTTTGCAATACTTTCCCGTTCTTCTTTCTGCATCAGACGTTCCAATGCCTGCTTGGTCGGGCGGATTCCGGTCAAGGTTCCCCAGGGAAGTTCCTTACCGGTTTCTTTTACAAGAATGCCGTATAGTCTTCGATGCAGATAATTACGGTACATTCTGCGGTCAGGGGTTCCTTCGTTTTTATAAACACCCGGAACCGGCTCGGAAAAATCCTCGGTTTCTTCGTATACCCGCTCTTCTGCCTGAAAACGGATGTGACACTGCCAAGGCTCAATTACAAGTTCTAAAAACTTATCCGGTTGTTCTGTTATTTCTTCCTTTTCCTTTCCCGCAATGACGATAGCATCGTCCGGGTAAAAGGATTTTACCAGCGGACGGATATCCTGTTCGTAATCCTCGCCGGTGATTTTTATTTCTATCATAGTACTAATTCCTTAACTACACATATGGATTATACTGCTTTTCTTCTCCGATGGTGGTCTGGTCGCCATGACCGGAAAGCACCAAGGTATTATCCGGCAGTACAAATAACTTTTCCCGAATGGAAATTATCAGCGTTGCCGCACTACCGGTTGGCAAATCCGTCCGTCCCACACTTTCCTGAAACAAAGTATCTCCGGAAAACAGGATATCTTCCTTCTTTGCATAGTAACAGCAGCTTCCTTCCGTGTGTCCCGGTGTGGTAATCACCGTAAAGGCACCGTCTAAAAAGCGCAGACCCTGACCATCTTCCAATTCTTCATCCGCAGAAATACTGTAGGACATATGCAAAAACTGCTGCGAACAATTCCTATCCGGATGCTTTAACAGTTCTGCATCCCCTTTTGCCACGCAAATCGGAATCTGATAACCATTCTTTAAGGATTCTGCCGCCAGCATATGATCAAAATGTCCATGGGTAAGCAGCACCGCTTCCGGAGTTACTCCGAGGGCAGAAATTTCTTCCGTTATACGGCGGGAATCCGCCGCCGGGTCAATGATTACCGCTTTTTTTGTGTCTTTATTATAAACAATATAGCAATTGGTTCTTACAAGACCAAGAACCAGGCGTTTTATTTCCATAACTATTGCCTTCTCTTTCTCTCTGCCAAGGATACTTTCGGCCCTTTCTGTTACATATTACCCTTTATCAGCCGGTCGTTCTGACGACATCAATCACACTTTCTACCTGACGGATTTTCGTAATAAGATAGCTTAACTGTTCTGCTCCGTGTACTTCAAATCCCATGGTAATGGTAGCAGTTCCCTGCTTGCTGACACGGCTGTTTAAGTTGGAAATATCCACTTTATTTTCCGTCAAAATCTTCGTAATATCTAACAAGACACCACTTCGGTTATTGGCAAATACATTAATTTCCGCAAAGTACAAATCTTCTCTCTTATCTTCGAGACGGTTCCACTCTGCCGGAATAAAACGGATTCGGTCTTCTTCCGGTGCGTTAATAACATTAACACAGTCCGTACGATGAATGGACACACCGCGGCCACGGGTAACATAACCGATAATCTCATCACCCGGTACCGGCGAACAGCACTTGGAGAAATGTACCGCCACATCATCGATACCCTGCACCATGATGCCGGTTTTGGCCTTCACGCTGATCGGAAGCTTTTTCTCATGTACTTCCTGCAGGGATTCCATGAGCTTTTCATCCGTCATTTCCTTCTTTTGCTTTTTGTTGTATTCTTCCAGCAAACGATTGACAATCTGGCCTTCTTTTAAGGCCCCCCGTCCAATGGCTGCCAAAACGGAATCCCAGTCACGGAAGCCATACTTTCGCATGCAGACTTCCAAAAATTCCGGCTTGGTAATATCAGACTGCTTAATTGCCTTTGCCTTACAATAAGCAGTTAACAGATTCTTACCGTGCTGAATACTGTCATCTTTCAGTTCTGACTTAAACCACTGATTTATTTTATTTTTGGCCTGGGTGCTTTTTACTACACTCAACCAGTCACGGCTCGGTCCCTTGGAATTCTGGGAGGTGACAATTTCCACCCGGTCACCGTTTTGTAACACATAGTCAAAGGTAACCAGCTTACCGTTCACTCTGGCTCCCACCATTTTGTTACCCACCGCACTATGAATAGCATAAGCAAAATCCACAGGGGTAGATCCCGCCGGTAAATTTTTAACATCTCCGGTAGGAGTAAAGCAATATACGTTGTCAGAGAACAAGTCCAAATCGTTCTTAAGTCCGCTAAGGAACTCCTTACTGTCGGACATATCACGCTGCCACTCCAGAATCTGGCGTAACCATGCCAGCTTTTCTTCTTCGTTGGCATCTGACTTTACACCATTCTGTGCCTCTTTATACTTCCAATGGGCAGCAATACCGTATTCCGCCGTTTTATGCATTTCATAAGTTCTGATTTGGATTTCAAACGGTGTTCCGTTCGGACCAATCAGCGTAGTGTGCAAGGACTGGTACATATTCGGCTTTGGCATGGCAATGTAATCTTTAAAGCGCCCCGGAATCGGGATATACATTTCGTGCAAAATACCAAGTACCGCGTAACAATCCTTCACATCTTCCACCAGTACGCGGACTGCGAACAAATCATAAATCTGATCCAGTGTCTTGTTCTGGTTTTTCATTTTTTTATAAATACTGAAAAAATGTTTGATTCTTCCGTCGATTTGTGCATCAATACCGTACTCGGAAATTTTTTCCGCTACCGCATCAATAATACCTGACACAAATGCCTCTCTGTCAGATTTACGCAGGGCAATTTTTTCAGCCAGTTCTTTATATATTTCAGGCTCTAAATATTTTAGGGATAAATCATCCAATTCAATCTTAATTTTGGAAATACCGAGACGCTGGGCCAAAGGTGCATAAATGTCCATGGTCTCTCTGGATTTTTCCTTCTGCTTTTCCGGACTTTGGAACTGCATGGTACGCTGATTATGAAGACGGTCTGCAAGCTTAATCATAATAACCCGGATATCCTTTGCCATAGCAAGGAACATCTTACGCAAATTTTCTGCCTGAAGCTCAATTTTATCTGCATCATAATTCAACTGGGTCAGTTTTGTAACACCGTCTACCAGCAAAGCAATTTCGTCACTGAATTCCCGTGCCACATCTTCCATGGTAAAATCCGTATCTTCCACCACATCATGCAGAATACCTGCCACGATGGTTTCCTTATCCAGCTCC
This sequence comes from Lachnospiraceae bacterium, assembly GCA_017622795.1. Taxonomy (GTDB): domain Bacteria; phylum Bacillota; class Clostridia; order Lachnospirales; family Lachnospiraceae; genus SIG299. Next base: position 32,841 of record JAGAQI010000109.1, on the reverse strand, counting down.
AGTTCTGCCAGTGTAATGGCAACGCAAAGAGGATGAATGATATACGGCTCTCCGGATTTTCTTTTTTGATCCTTGTGCATATCATATGCAAGACGATATGCCTTTTCAATCATGGAAATATCCGTTCCCGGCCGGTATTCATACACCGTATCTATCAGTTTTTTATACAAGTCTTCCGGGTCTGTGAAACCCACAGGCATACTCAATGACTTTTCTTCAATTGCCTTTTTGATTACTATGCCTTTTCTTTTTGCTTCCTGTTCTGCCATATATTCACCGCACCTTATGCCTTTGTAAGTAGTATGTTGAAGCTGAAACTAAATTATTTGCCCGGATACTTAATTACAGAATCCACATCATAGCCCTGAAGCTTTTCTCGTCCGTTTAAACCTTCTAATTCCATTAAAAATACAATTTTTACCACTTCACCGCCAAGCTCTTCCACCAGCTTTGTGATAGCCTCGATGGTACCGCCGGTTGCAATCAGGTCATCTACAATAACTACCTTCTGACCAGGTTTAATAGCATCTTTATGCATTTCGATAGTTGCCGTACCATACTCTAAGTCATAGGTTCTTTCAATTGTTTCGCATGGAAGCTTACCCTTTTTACGCACCGGAATAAAAGACTTCTTTAAATTATAAGCCACCGGCACACCAAAAATAAAACCTCTGGATTCCGGACCAACCACCGCATCAAATTCTAAACCTTTAAGTAAATCTTCTACCCCCTGAATAGCAAGCTGCAGTCCGTCTGCATCCTGCAAAACGCTGGTAACATCACGGAACATAATACCCGGCTCCGGAAAATCAGGGATAGTTCTTACATAATCTTCTACTCTCTTCATAATGATATACCTCACCATTTAAAATTATTTACTCCGTTTTCAATCCTTTAACCACAAAACGGCATAATAATACATATTAATATCTTTCATTATATCACTTTTTTACTTATATGCAAATATAATTTTTCACCAATTCCGGTTCCGTTACATATAGTAAACATAATGCTCTTTTTAGGAGTTTTCATGCATCGTCTTATTTATCCGGTCACAACAGAAACTTTTTCGGACACAGAAGGTGGTTTTCAAGCGGAATTAACTGACATCAGCACCAACTTCCCGATTGCAGAAGCCACCATTTCCATCACTTCGTTAGATAACCCCTCCCGCCCCGTTGAAGTACTCCGCACCGACTCCTCCGGTTTTACCCCGTTTATCAATCTTCCTGCCCCACCCTATGAATTAAGCCAAACGCCTTCTGACGTACGTCCTTACAGCGAATATATTTTGGACATTTCTGCCCCGGGGTATGAACCAATCCGCATTTCCGGCGCAGAAATTTTAGCCGGTGTTACCGCCAAACAACAGGTACAGTTACTCCCAAGCCCTGCCGGTCTTCCGGATACGGTGGAAGAATTTATAATTCCTGACCATACCCTCTACGGTTCCTATCCTCCAAAAATTGCCGAGGCAGAAGTAAAAGAAAACACTTCTTCCGGCGAAATTGTTCTTCCCAGTGTTGTTATTCCGGAGTTTGTTGTCGTCCACGACGGTACACCGAATAACCGTAATGCAAAGAATTATACCGTCCGTTATCGTGACTACATCAAAAACGTTGCCTCCAGCGAAATCTATGCCACCTGGCCGGAATCCACCATTTATGCCAACATCCTGGCTATTTTATCCTTCACGCTGAACCGGGTTTACACGGAATGGTAGGAAAACCACCACTCATTCGGGAGAAAAACTCCTCAAGGTTAATTCTCACGCACACCTTCACACTGTCTCTCGACACTTCCACCTTCTCAATCAATCTGTTTACCAGCATCTGCTTCGTAGCATAATCCGCCTTATCAAACACATCCTTCCATGTAGGAAGCTGGCACAGCAGCTGTTCTGTCTGAAGCTCCGCCTCCTTTGTATTGGCAATCTTAACAGACAATGTATGCATTTCCTCAAGTACAGCCTTACGCTTTACCTCCATGCCATTTAACTGCTCCTGAAACATTTCGATGGAAAGAGGCATTTCCCCTCTTAATACCTTAGGCAGGAACTCCTGTAGCGTCTTTGTATCTTCCTCAATATCCTTAACCTTCTTCTGCAGGTTCTTCAAACGCCGCTTGTCGTTTTCACGCTCTAAATTCCTAGTTGCCTTCACCTTTTCAAGCACCATAGAATTATCTTCAAGTACACCAAGATACTCCTTTACAAAGCCATATACTACCTCTTCCAAATCATCTGCTCTGACATTTCCAATCCCCTCACATGGAGTAGCCGCATGCTTAGTCTGACATCTATAATAGCGCACCAGACTCTTACGATGCTCTCCATCCTTCGTAGTCCAATAATTATATTTACTGCCATTAGTAAGCTTTCTTCCACAGCAGGCACAACATGCCACATCAATCAGAGGCAGGCTACCAGATGTACTCTGCGGAACATAACCATCTCTTTCCCTATGCACCTCCACACGGGCATCTATCACAGACTTACGCTTCTCGCGGATTACCTGTGCCTTTTCCCAGTATTCTACCTCCATAATCTTTAATTCTTCATTACAAACCTCAGAAAGCACCCATTCCTCTCTGCTAAGACGTGTAAGTGACTCCCCTGTATGGGTACGCCTATTATACGCTTCATAGCCCGTGTAGATTGGATTTTTCAAAATATCACCTACAGTCCCAGTTCTCCAATGCTCTCCGTTAGGTGCCATGCTTCTATAGTATTCATCTTCATTTAAGATTTTTGCAATCTTAAATGCCCCATACCCCTTTGTAATAGCCAAGTCATAAATCTTCAATACAATTTTAACACGCTCAGGAACCTTTACCTTCTTCTTTAAAGCTCTTTGATGCTTGCTAAGTTCCCCTGAAAATTCCAAGGTATAACCATACGGAGCCTTACCACCCATGTTACGCCCTTTTTTCACGTTCTCAATGGCGGTATCCCTTACTCTCTGACCAGTATCCTCACTACTCCCCTCCGCATGCCAATAACGAATCGAGTTCATTAACGCCTCTGTACGATTATGAGGAGTAATACAACCATCCTTTACTGTATAAACCTCTACGCCATACTTTGCAAGTTCCTTTATATACATAGGAACCTCGTCAGACTTTCTACCAATTCTGTCATCCTTATAGCACACTAAAATATCAAACTGCTTCTTCTTCGCATCCCGTTTAATCTGCTGAAGAACCTCTCGCTTCTCCACAGGATTTTTATAGCCTGAATTAGCTCCTTCATAGTACTCCGAAGCAGGGTCTGCCTCATCATAGACCCAGCCATTGCCTGCCATTTGTTTCACATAATTAAGTACAATGGCGCGTTGTGTTCCCAAGTCACCATCTGCATCCAACTGCCCCGTAGAAGAAACACGAAGCAAAATTCTTACTCGTAACATATCCTGCATACTACTTACTCTCCTTTTCTAAAGTATTTAAGATAAGAGATAACATAATGGATTTTATATCATTATTAATCTCTTCATCATCTTCTGGCTTCGTATTTTCATACTGAAGCGTAAACGTGTATTTCCCATTATTAATACACTGAACTACCTGACTCATACCTGTTTCGATGATTTCACCTTCTAAATGCTCCATCTTAGCATTTATATTCCTTCTTGGCTTGTCACTTGCACACATACGCAGTATCCTCCCGCAAAATTGATACTGCGTATTCCCCAGATTACAGCTTCACTTGAAATGAAAGCATTTAGGGAAAAACAGCCATTACCGCCAAAAGTAAAAGCATATTGCATACTTGGAGGACATCAGGCAGATTGTAATTTAAAAATATCCAACGAAGCATCCTTCATTAGGACTTTTCGTTGGATAATCTACATATCGCTGTTTTATTATTCAGGGCAAAAAGTATGACTTGTATCTCCAATCCTATATACATAAAAATTATGTTTAAACACAGCATGATATTTTGTAACTAATCGTTTATATTCATCTACCAACCCTTGTACAACAAGAGCATTACACTTTAGATTCAAAAGCTCCTCTTCGAAGCAGATATCATCAATTTGCTTCGTTTCAATAAAGCTTTTAACGTCTGATACCCCCTGTGATTTCAGCATAGCCAATAATTCCTCCCGGTAGGCACTATACTCAATCTTCTCCATTTTATTATTAACCCTAGGCACATAAAATTGCACAGAAATCAATTGCTTACTCATTCATCAATACCCTCCTCGTCAAAATCTAAATGTGCAGACTCTCCCTCGACACAATCAGGAGTAAACAATCCCTCTCCATGTAGTTTTGAAATTACCTCTTTTAATGCATCTTTCTTATACCTTTGTATACATTCTACGCATTTATCAAAAATTTCCGCAGAAATATTATACACAGCCAAACAAGCTCTTATTTTTTCAATGGCATCAAAGTTCATTTCTGAAAACTTCAAACAATAATGACTTCCTGAGCGTGTAACAATACATAATTGTCCCTGTTCTTCCTCAATCACTATTTTTTCTATCACAGAAGTTTGAATCTCATGTCCTTGTGGAAACCTTGGATTATTATAAACCATTCCAAAAGCAACACCATGTCTTTCATTCCATAAATACAAAACCCAATTCTTTAACTGATACAATAAAATACACCTCCAAAAAAATAAATTTAATACCATGTTATCCGATGGCAAAATTCTTTACTGTTTCCAATACAATTTTTTCAACTTATAGAATGTCGTTTTGTGAATGCCCATAAGTTGCATCGCTTGAACAGCAGTAATCTCTCCATTGGTTACCCGTTGCATTATATTCTCATAGTTCTCAGGTTTCTTCACCGTAGGTCTACCAAAGACTACACCCTTAGCCTTTGCCGAAGCAATGCCTTCTGCTTGTCGTTGATGGTTCTTCACACGTTCCTCTTCCGCTATGGTAGACAAAACCTCTATCAAAATATTAGAGACCATCTCAAGCACCCAATCATTCCCCTCGATATCAATAAGCGTTGTCGGAATATTTAATACCTTTACTCTAATGCCATTAGCCTTAAACCACTGCAATTCTTCTTTAATCATGGTTTTATTCCTACCCATGCGGTCAAGTTCGCTGAATACTAATGTATCGCCAGAGCGAAGCATATTATCTCTTAACGAAAGATATCCTTTTCTGTTAAAGTCCTTACCACTTTGATAATCAACTATGATGTCCCTTTCTTCAACTCCATACTCCACAAGAGCAGCTACCTGCCTATCAGTGTTCTGATGAGAAGTAGAAACCCTTGCATAGCCAAATTGTTTGCTCTGCATAAATAACGCCACCTTTCCATAAATATTTGATTTCAAACCGCCCGTAAAAGTCCATACACCACACGAACCTCCGCAAACTCCTTACAGACACTTATTCGAACCATTTTTCAGCCCGAAATCATATAGTTCGCCAATCCATGGTATTCCGAACTCCCCAGTACCGAGCCAGTAGCTCCGCAGGAAAAGACGGAAACCAACACCGAGCCAAAAGTGACAGCGTGTGTTGCCCCGTGTCGGCTTTTTTCGAAGCCAGCCAAGGTATTTGCCACAAGCACCATAAAAGGGCTAAATGGGCAAATACGAAAGAAATGAACTTTTTGACAGCTTTACGAACGGTTGGTGTGTGTTATAACATTTGCAAAGAATCAATTCAAGGGATAAAGTGACGAATTTGCAGGGGCTAATTTGGTGGTTATGCTACAATCGCAGAAACAGCACGCTTATAAATCATCCACAACCCCAAGACAGAAAAAAAGCACACACCCACCAATTATTTATTTTTTTCAAAAGCCCCTATTTTCAGGCTAAAACAAGCATTTTTATAATAGCGTTTGTATTTTCCGTTGCTTTTTTCAGAAAAAAGCACACACAATTTTTACACGCAGAAAAGTGGGGCAAAGAAAAAGCGCACAACTCACGGCATTCTCTGATGGCAACATATCAAAATAACTCTAAACAAGCAAAATCAAATTGGAAGTGGTAAGTGAGTATTTCTACAAGCAATAAAAAATCAAAACATAAAAAATTGGATAAAGACAAAGAATAAAAATGCCAACAACCTATATAGACTCAAAACAAACCACTTTACACTCACCCCCAACAAATCACGACAGCAAAAGTCTGACTACAGACAAGCAAGTGATACCCATAACAAATAAGTGAACATTATGCTTCAGCGTTAAGAAAAATCACGACATTATCCTCTCCGCAACTTGCCACCGAAGCACACTCCAATTCGCAGGCAAAATCAGTATACCCCTCTGTGGTCAGAAACGCTGTAAGTTCCATCAGCATTTCCATGTAAGATGCACCTTTGCTTACAACGATACCAACGCAATTTACATCATCACAAACAGCTTTATCAACAGCAGAGCAATATTTATAGTTGCCATGCTCCTCACAAAATCTTTGAAGCAAATCCTTTAATTTCACAATATCACCTCCCCATAGAGAAAAAAGCTCCGCAGGCTACAAGAACCCACAGAGCTTATATAAATTTTTACTATTTTGTAGCCTTAAGCCAGTCTGTAAAACACTTAAACAAACTCTCTATAGCTTGGTCAGAATAGCCTCTTGAAATCAACTTAATTTTCAAGTCTTTTTTATTTGGTGCTTTCCACAAGTCGCTAATGTACTTTACAGAAACTCCGCATACATAAGTCAAACTACTACTTGTGCCAAACTTATCTATCCATTCCTGCCAAAAGTCCTGAATTAAAGCCTGTTTCTTTGGCAATTTAGACTTTGCTAAATAATAATTACGAAATCCATCATAATCAAAGTAATTCATAATAATCTCCTTCGCATCCAAGGCAAATACCACTCTTGTATTAATGCTCCGCCTTGCCCTAATTATTTTTTATTCTATACCACTTATTGTTATGTCTCATAACTATACCATTATAGTCTATATTGCATATCACAATACCACCTGCTGCGCTCAATGAAACTAAATTGCAGGTATCGTCTGGATAGACATCCATCTTAGTAAATAAGCATGAACCATTCTCATCAATTTCTACTAAGAAATTATCAAAAGGTTCACTTCCATCAGCATTATATCTTCCACCCGTTAAGCCTTTTCTGGACGCAACATACATTTTTCCATTAAAGCTCAAATCTTCACGTCTACCATCAAAATGAGTGTCTAGGCTATAATTGCTACCATTATAGAAGCCCTTTATTTCTTTCATACTACCCATACGACTTATCTTATAAATGCTTTTCCTCAGTGTTCCTTGTATATAGACATCTAAGTTTTCACTATTAATATAATACAAATTAGAGCTCTTACTATTTTGTAAATATGGCATAACATCAACGAGCTTCTTAACCTCTGCTGTATTTACATCAAGTACATTTATCGATGAAACACGATTATCTGTATCCTTTGAAAAGAAGATATACCCATGACCATAGCAGATAATCTGTTCAGCATTTTGAGCAGTTTTTTTCTTTGTACTTAAATTGTACACTACCAGCTTACCATTTGCCAAAAAGGTCAATACATTACCATTTACAATTGGAAATCTAGCTTCAGAATATGTAGAAGGGATATCCATAACCTTACATTCCTGTTTTGTATTTATATCCAAACACTTGACTACAAGTTTATTACTCTGACCTCCATTATTTGCATCATCATTTTCGTAAGTAATATACCACACCTTTCCATCACTAATAGAAAAGAGATTACTCTTTCTAACAATGTTATATGGCGTATATTTCCAATTTATACTGCTATACTCTTTGAGAATTTCAACTTTATAACTCTGTAACGAAACCCTACCAATTACAATATTATATCTATCACTATTGTTTACATTAGGGTCTACCACACCCTTATAATTCATAAAATACAAGTTGCCACAATACTCAACATAATTACATCTGGTTTCTTCACTTTCATTTCCAGAGCCAATATAAGTAACACAAAAACAACTATATTTACTATTTACATCAAACTTCCCAGCGATTGCAGAAAGAATATCGCCATCTTGCCGTGAACGATTAGGAGCAACCGTTTCTGCTACGCAATTCACTCCCCTATCAGTAAGCGAAGAATTTCTAGTTTGTTCAAATTTATTCGCTGTATTTGCAATATTAAGTGCTACTTTTTCCCCAACATATCTTTCAGTTATAAAATCAATTATTCCTTCGTACTCTGGTGCTGCACTCACAATCTCTTGTAAAACAACAGCTAACGGTGTATTCATGTCTTTCTCGTATTTAGCGAATACAATATCTAACTTCTTTTCACTTAATTTAAGCACTACATGATTTCCATTGTCTCCTTGTCCAATACCAATGTTCTGCTCAAGAACATGTAACTGCCCACCAGTATGTCTGCTCTTTGAACCAATCAAAATACCAGCAACAGCATTATAATCCCAACGGTCTGCTAAACTATTACGATACGCCAAGCATTCTTCTCTATACTTCGCATTTACCTTGACGTTTTCTCGAAATTGCCCGATAGTCATAATATTTTCCACCCTTCTCTTTGTCTTTTGAGTCTATTTTGGAATGACACCCAACATTATATCACATTTGGGTCTATTTTGGAATCACTTTTTTAATTTATCTATTACACTTTACCTTGAGGTGAATTATAATGGACAGAGTAAATCAGCGTACCAACCATCTCCTCGGCGAAAACATTAAACGCCTACGCTTGGAGCATGGTTTACGCAATCGTGATATTGTCGCAAAACTGCAAATCAGAGGTGTTGAAATAAGTGCCTCTACCTACAGCAAAGTGGAAATGGGATTAAATAATCCTTCTGTAGATTTGCTCATAGCATTAACAGATATCTTCAACTGCGACTTCAACGAGTTTTTCAAACAATAAAGTGGCTGACTTCCTAACTTTCAGAGGATTTCAACCACTTTTTTGTTATTCCACAATTTTGAATTTGTCATGTTCAATAATAATCGCAATACTGCCGTTTTCAGGCGGTAGCCATTTACCCTGTAGTTGGAACATATCATCGATAAAGTCCACCCTGAATCTAGCCCCGACAGGTTTAGGGGAATATGCATCCTCTATCGGTGCAGTTAATTCCACCACAGTTCCGTGAGGATATCTCATGGAATAGTAAGCCTTCTTATCAATTGGCTGTGCCATTGTTTTACCCCTCCCACTTTAGTAATGAATCTGCATCCGCAAGAAATACCTGACCTGCAAAAATACGCTCAATTGGCTTCAGGCATTTTTCAATGATTTCCTTATCCTCGTATCTGATACTCGTAAAGCAGTCACCCTTATGTCGTACTACCATAATATTCCCAAGAAAAGCAGTTATGAAATTACCCTGCAAATCATACAACGCACGATTAAGTTTCATATATTTAGCAACAGCATCATCACATGAAATAATGTCTATCTCATCACTCAATGGATAGGTGGTAATACGCCCACCCACTAACTGCTGTTCAGCCTTCAGAGAATTTTCAAGTTCCGCAAAGTAGCCCTTATACTGCTGACCATTTTCGCCAACACGCAATAAATATGCAAGTATATACTTATCATTCTCCATCAGGCTCTACCTCTTCCGAAGAAAATTCCATCGCAGTTTCAACAAGCACATCAGAACTTGTACCCTCATCAAGAAGCTCTGTATTTTCTACAATTTCTGCACCTTCCATTTCAGCCTCGTCACTTTCCTCGACGATTGCAACAACTTCTTCTACAGCCTCCTCGTCCATTGCAATTTTACTAGCAACTTCCGTTGCTTCCTCTGGATCTACCCCGGAGATTGAAAGAACTCTCAAATCTTCCAACTTGAAATACTCTTCCATCGCAGTTGCCATAGCTACAAGTCTACCTTCTGTCTTGAAACGTTTCACATTACCTGAGCCTGTACACTCCTCAAATGCAGGACATACACTGTTACTAAAAGCATCTATAAATCGCTTGAACTCCTCAGCTTCAATTTCATTTTCCAAAGCCAGCTTTGCCAACACAATAACTGTTGGAACATTGGATTTCTTTAGGAATTTATGCTGATGCGGAAATGCTTTTGACAGATAAGTAATAATTTCCTCCATCATAAGACGCTTATCCTCATTGTAACAGCCCCTGATGTAACTACAATATTTCGTTACCTCTGCTGTAGAGATAGCCTTCCACTCGTCATAGCCTTCATGTCTGGAATCTAAGAGCAACATAGCTTGGAGTAATGTTTCCAAATCAGCCTCTCTGCGAATCTGAGCAAGTGTCATATTCACGGAATGCTGATAAAATTCAGAATTACAAATCTCTTTGCACCAACGAGCCATATCACTCCCAATGACACTCCTTGTTTTCTGTATTGCTGACAGCGGAGTGCTGTTATTTAATCTGGCGAAGATTTCTTCCACTTCCTCATCGCTGCAATCCTCAAGACAAAATATACTAAGCCTGTACCCTAATATTTCATCTTTCAGTTCCTCAGGCAAGTCAACAAACTTTGTATCAGCCAAATCATATTCAAAGCCATCATATCGCACAGTAGGCGTAGCTGAATGTAAAGCAAAGCCATCTTCCTCGATAAATTCAAAAACAGATGTAAGACGTTGTTTAGAATCCAAACAGGAGTAAACTGTATCTCCATTGTCATTCTTGGTTTTTAAGAAGTAACAATTAGGGATGGGATATCCTGCTATCATAGAGTGAACCAATAAGCTCTTTTGTAACAATGACCACTGACCAGTGGAACGCTGTATTGGATGGTCAAAGGTCAAGATGCCCTTGTCTCTCCAATTTCGTAACGTCTTGATGCCTTGTGGCAATGTAGATTTCTGCATAGAAAATATACCTCCTTTTGCACCGCAAAGCCTTGATTTTACTGAATTTCAGTAGCTTTGCGAAATTGTTTGTTTTTGGTTGTGTGTGTTATTACCATACTCCAAAGAGGTGTGTCAAGTTCTATTTTCACTTCCACCAAAGTAATTTTTTCGTTGCCACATAGTTGCACAAAATTCCACAAAATAATTCGACAGCCACAATAAAAGCAGGTACACCCAAGAACAGCCCCAATGCCATAGAAAGGCAGGAGCAAGCGATACCCCAAGCCCTATACAAAAGGCAAATCTTCCAAATCCTCTCCACCTTCGCCACAGCTTTCATGAAAATTTATAACTCGCTGGCATTCGTTTATCAGGAATGAGTAATCATCCTTGAAGTATATTCCTATCGCTCCCCATAATACTGTAAGTAAAGTCAGGCGTTCTTCCCTTGAAGCTTCCTTCTTAAGCTCCATCAGGGAAATCATTGCTGCATCCCTTTTGAGTGCATTATAATTATGCGAATACAGCCTTGTCAGCATTGTAATTATCACATCCTGTTGACGCTTTCTGACAAAGTTAGCAAATTCTTTTACGCATTCTTCTTTCAATTCAGCCACACGAGATGGATTTTTCTTAACCGCCTTTACCAATTTGTTAAGTAGCTCCATATACAAAGCATCACTTATAGCCACACTACCACCACCTTTCACCTTAAGAGAAAAGGACTCGCCAAGCTGACGAGTCCCATGACACATTAAACTACTCCCTGCCGTAAAGCACTCTGAATAATTTTGCTACATGGCGAGGCGGCAGTTCAGGTGCTCTGCCTTTGGCACTAAAGTTTGGTAGAGCTACCACATTACCAAATCCATGAGCCTCGTAATAAGCTAGAGCTTTTTCACAAGAATCCGTGGTAAGCGTTGTCTGTAACACTTTAAAAGATTTTGGCTTATTTGACAGAGCATCTCGAAGGTTTGGAGCCACCAAAATAAAACAGTTTGGATGAGCCTTTACTATCTGCTTGAGCGTAGGCATATAAACACTTCCTTTCCAAGAAAATTTTTGTGTGTATTTTAACAGGTATCTCCCACAAGTCAAGCGTGTCTTGGAAAGTATCTCAAAAACTTATGCTGTCTTAATAATTTTTATCGTCTGCACCGGCATTCTACTGCCGACTTTGGCGTACCCCCTAAACATTACGAATCATTGAAAAATCTCATCCCACACAACTATACCTATTTTCTGCACTCGCTTGACGCTTTGTATTTTCTTACTTTGCTCACGAATGGAGTCGCTCAAACCTTGTGTAATATACCTCAGCATTTCTTATGCCAAATACCACTTTTACATCTACACTTCCAAGAAACCTAAAGCAAACACAATCTATCTTGCATTTTTCACGAAAAAAAGAACCTACAATCTGCATTGCAAGTTCTCTTTCCCATATCTATATTTAATTCGCCACATTCGGCAGAAGAAACATCTGCCTGCTATTTTACCCCAATAGGCTGGATTGCTCTTTCTATATTGGCTACCACTACATCAAGATTGACATTATCATAGCAACTACCATACCTCCGCTTCAATGCCTCCAAGTCCAACTCTTCCGACAAGCCTGCTTTATACACGGACACCTCAGCAATCAAATCATAGATGGCTAACAAGATATGTTTGTCTCTGCGGTTAGCAAGCTCTGGAATATATCGTGTCGGTGTAATAATCTTCGTCATATCCAAATCCTTAAAATTAAGGATATACAACTGCTTGTCTATCTGGAACCTGAAATTGGTATCCCTGAAAGAGAATGTTTCCATCTGGTGGGTAGGACTTATCGTGACCTCTCGCTTGAAGCCATATCTATTGACACCTGTTATCTTATACTCAAAATGCTTTAATACACGAATCCTGCCTTGTAATAATTCCGCCATAGCAACTACCTCACACACTTATACTGTTTCGCTGAAGAACTGCGGTACAGCCTCCATTAGAAAGGCAATCCGCTGAATATCTAAAGGGTCTTGAATGGCATTGTCTTTCAATAATTCCTTACTCAAAAACAGCTCATCCGCTCCCTTCATTATCAGTATATGGTGCATATTGTTCACGCACTTTGCAAGATGCTCATAGAACATACGCACAGGATTAACCTTTACATCCCTTATGAAAGAATAGACAGCATAATTCATGTAACCAATAGGCGTCATTACCATTTCAGCCTCTTCATAATAGCCTCCATCCTGTTGACTTTTAGCAGTATCGGCGAGAACTTCAAGTGAAAGTTCACCACTTGGTAATATCAGGTTCACGCTGGATTGTGTATAGATATGAGCTTCTGCCATATATACCAGCATTGCTTTTCGCAACCACTCCTTCATACTCTCCACAGCTTTGTCATAAGCAAGCCCTGTCTTTTCATCTTCAACTTGGTCAGGCTTGAAATCTTCATATACTGCCAATGATTGCGTAAAATCCGCCACCACTTTGCTGTGTTCAACAGCTTCTGTACTTAGATAATCAATTAGATAATGTGATAATAACAACATAAATATAGTCTCCTTTGCATATTATTTGGCGGTGTATCAGGATATGGATGCCCACGGGCGAATACGCTGGGTACTGCCTGAATATCCTGCACCCATGCGTATCACCCAGCAACTGGACATAAGACTATATCCTGCAAATGCAGACAGCCAATCAGAGGATACAAAGGTACTGACAATGAATTACTGACTTGGCGGTCTGCATTTTGCCACCACATGAGAGGAAGAGTTTTGTTGTACTACTTCTTCTCTAAATTATATAAGTTTCATCTCAAAGTTCTAAAATAAATCTTATTGTTTTTCATTGTCTGAAAAAGAATTATATATGCGTTTACCACCATCTTCTATATAATACTCTACTCATCTGGTATCGCAATCAGGGCTATTATTAAAAATAGTGTTGGGAATTTTGAGAAAAAAAGCATAATCGCTACTGCCATTTTTCCAAAAATCCTCCCGTGAATTGCCCCTAAATTTAATGCAATTTTTCTAATCACTACCGCTTTGAGGTAATCTTTCTTCATTTACATTGTCGGAAAATCTGCCGCTTTTTCTAAAATGCTTGCTGCCTTTTTTACCATTATCTCATTCACACTTTCTGCCTAATCTGCACCATTTATAAAGCCTCTTGTCGCTTTTCCATATCATTTACTTCATCTGCAAGCTGTAAAACATTTGAATATCTGTCTTTTCTATTCCGTGTAAAAAGCCCATTAATCTTGGCTATTTTTAATAAATTTTCACGGAAAAACTGCGTTCTGATGCCAAACCTCATGTTCTAATGCTTTTTTCTATGCAATCTGCCCCATCTACGGCATCCTATAGTTTCCGTGAACTCTTTTCAAAAATAACCATCAAGGAGGGTTCAAAAATATTGAAGAAAGATATTAAATTTAAAATCAACATGGAACTATGGCAGAAAGCCAAAGAAAAGTTAAAGAAAGATTTTCCTTCCATATTTGCAGAGCATTGCATGGATACTGACTGCACTCTGGTGCTTCTCATGCTGCTACTTATCAGCGAAGAAAAAATATACCCAGATACTGTATTTCTACATACAGACCTAGGCAGTAATCCAGAACACAGCAAACACTGCAAAACTATTGAGGTTCACAACGCCTTGAAAGATAAATTATCACAGATATATAAAAACAGTAATCCTTCACAACTACTTGAACTAGCCATTTTATCTTATTTAGAAATGAATTTGGATAACTATATGTCTAGAATCTACCCTCTTTACACAATTATTGGGTACAAGAATACAGATATGCAACAGGCTACTGCAACAGCAATTAAAAATATGAATCTGCATACAGAGCAGATGACCTTCGTTGATGCTTGTTGTGCCACAGGTTCTCTCTTCTTCGGCACTTACAATCATCCTTGGAAAAAAGTTATTCTTAATGACCTAAATCCATTAAGAACTAATTTTCTAAATGTACTGTTGAAGAAGCCATTAGAGCTAATTAAGGGAATTTTGAGCATTGACTTTTCCTTTATCAATACTCCTGACACCATGAACCCACAAAGAAGAATTTACAAAGAAGCTACGGAAACATATAGAGATAACCGCCGCAACTATCATAAGGTGGATTGCAATGTAGAAATTGCTGTATACACCTTCATTCTTCAATGCATTGATAAAAAGTTCATCGAGCAATCAGACAAGATTTTTCGCAGACTTGGCGGCTTTCTCCCTGCTCATGCCAAGCTGGTTACCTGCAATGCTACAATTACACAGGAGGATTGTCTTTCCTATTTAGAGAATGAAGAAAATAAACTTGTCTTATTAGATGTCCCTTACATTGGAAGTGAAAAGGAATGTGGAATTAAAGATTACGATTACAACAGCTTCCACCACAAGGTTTCCGCAAAGCTTGAAAAAGCAAAGTACCCATTCATATATTACTGCCGTAGCTCTGCTCCTAAATCAGACAAGCGTTACAATACTATACAAGCACATGAAATTATTAAAAAGAAGCTTGGACTTTTCTTTTTTAATAAGGGTTATCACTTTGAGCAGGTTCAATTGGAGCAGGACACTGAACTCATGATTAGCAATCAGCACTATTCACCTGACAGACAGATTCAATGGACACCAGAAACCACAGACCTTTTATTTCCAAAGGCTGAAGTTTCCCCTGTAACTGTTACAAACGAGTAGTCCTATATATAAGTACATAGAAAAAGCCATAGCCCACAGCAAACTGCTTTAAGGTTATGGCTTTACTCATTTACTACCACATAATCTTAACAATAATAATCTATCTTTCCAAAATATCCTTAGCCTGCTTTTTCCACTGGCTCCATAATTATCTTCTCGGCTTGTCCAATTCCTGCATAACGACCATTGTGCTTCTTGAATTTCCACCTGATAAGATAGCATTCTGTGATAGAAACTCTATCCCGAATTTGTGGTCGCCTCGTGGTATCGTGCCCGGGGTTATGACTTCACCATTACCTCCTCCACTGCTTTTGACCATAAATGGATTCCTGAACGTAACATCTACGATACCATCGATGCTGCGGTAGACAATATTTTTAATAATTATCTTTCCCGTCCGAATGTCAAACAGCCGATTCTTACCCAATACTGTGACGGAAGACAGGTATCCTGTCCCGGTCTTATGACCCAGTGGGGCAGTAAATCCCTGGGTGACCAGGGCTATACACCGATTCAGATTCTGCGGAACTTTTACGGCAACAGCATTTATATCAATTCCACAGAAGAAATTTCCGGAATCCCTTCCTCCTATCCGGGTGCAGCACTTCGCACAGGTTCCCGTGGTAACAGTGTCCGCACGATCCAGCAGCAGCTAAATGTCATTTCTACTGCGTATCCGCGGATTCCTAAAGTAGCTGAGGACGGAATATTCGGCACAGGTACAGAGGATGCAGTGCAAGAATTTCAAAAGATTTTTAACTTAACTCCGGATGGCGTGGTGGGTTTCAACACCTGGTACAAAATTTCCGCCATCTATGTAGCAGTAAGCAGAATTGCAGAGTATGCATAAAAGAAGAACATAGGAATAGAAAATCGCGGATTTTTCAGACTTGTTCTTCTTTTATGTACTTTTACCATCTGTCTTCCGCTTTTCAAAGAAAAAAGAATGTATTATAATAGTTCTATACTTTTCATTAGCCAATGAGAACACAAGACAATAAGGAAAATGAGGTACGGTTCATGAACATAGAAAATAATATTTTAAAACATTATCTGCGTAATGTTTACTTTATTACCGGCACTGCCTACGCCGGCAAATCCACCATGGTAAAAATGCTTGCAGAAAGATACGACATGGTTTTCTGCGGCGAAAATTATTTTACCGAAGTAACCGACACCGTCGCAGATCCGGTTATTCAGCCGGATTTGTGCTACATAAAAAGCCTGACTGATTTCAAAGACTTTGTTACCCGTGCCCCGGAAGAATACGAACGTTGGATTTACGGTACAGGCAGGGAAGCCGCAGGATTTGAAATTGCGGAGCTTATCTCCCTTTCCCGTGATAAAAAAGTAATTGTGGATACCAATATTCCTTTAGACATTTTAAAAGAAATTTCTGACTACAACCATATAGCCATAATGCTCTCCCCTCAATCCATGAGTGTGGAACGCTTCTTTGACCGCAGTGACCCGGAAAAACAGTTTATCTTAAGTGTCATTGACAGCTGCGAGAATTCTGAAGAAGTAATGAAGAATTACCGAAAAGGTCTGGCATTGATTAACAGTAAGGAACATTACGAGGAGTTTCTAAACAGTGGGTTCTTTACACTGGTAAGAGAGGATAACGGTAAAGATACCAGGGAAGAGATTTGTGAAAAGCTGGCAAAACATTTTGGGTTGGTGTAATCAAAAATTGAAAGGAGATTCATAAGATGAAAGACTATGCAGTAACATTGGAATTTGACAATGAAACCGAAAATAAGATTCAAGAGATGATTGATGAAGTTGCAAGAGTGACCGGTTGTGATTATATGAAACAGTCCAAAATTCCACCCCATGTAACTGTTTCTGCTCTGGTTAGTGATAACGAAGAAGCACTTCTTTCAGAAATGGAAAGCATTGCAGAATCCATGGCGAAAAATTTTATTTGGTTTGCAAATATCGGAATTTTTAATCCGTTTGTTATTTATCTCGGTCCGGTAATGAATGAATTTTTACAAACCACCTGTAAAACAGTCAATGAAAGATTATTACAGTATGCCGATGTAGGAAACCGTGGACGTTACCTGCCAAACCAGTGGGTTCCTCATGCAGCAATTGTAGTAAAATTGACTCCGGATACTATAAAAGAAGCTTTTGCCATTGTTCAGGAAAAGTTTAGTGCATTTGGAGCAACGGCTGAAAAGATTGTGCTTGCAAGAGCCGAGCCGTACGAAGAACTGAAATCGTGGAAGTTAAAGGAGCAGGCGTAAAAAATAAATTATAAGACACCTTCTCATACTATTCGCAAAACCGCCCGCCAAAGGCGTGCGCCGCTGCTTCGCAGCTCTACGTTTTCCTCATAGATGAGACGGGTGTCTTCCTGTTCTTAGAAGATTACGTAATCATTTGCGTGTGTCAAATGCTCCGGCAAGTGCACACACAGTTTAGTTTGCGTGATTTTCCGCATAAAACGTTCTGCTTTCCTTGTTCAAGACTCCACCGATAACTTCCCACCGCTCGCAGGAATAAAAGTCCGGAAGCCGAATGTTTGAGGTAAATGGAGAACTGACGGGCATGTGCGAAGCACTTTTCAAAAAGGGAGACCTGCGTCTCTGGAAAACATAGTTTTCCGAGAGCGCAAGTTTCCCTTTTTGAAAACCGCGTCCTGCGGACGCTTTCCGTCAGTTCTCCGTTACCGAGTTTTCGGTTCCGGACTTTTGTTTATGACTGCGAAAGGTGGAAAGAAAGAGGTGGGGAAGTCTGTGCAAGGAAAGCGGGTTTTATAAGGAAATCACGCAAACAAGGTGTGCCTTGCCGGAGCATAGACACACCTTGTAATTTACGAACAGCAATATTTGTCTTTTACTACATGCCCATTCCCATACCGCCGGCCGGCATTGCAGGAGCTTCTTCCTTGATGTTTGCCACAGCAGATTCTGTGGTAAGGAAGGTGGAAGCAACGCTGGTAGCGTTCTGGAGAGCACTTCTTGTAACCTTGGCTGGGTCAAGGATGCCGTCAGCAACCATGTCTACATACTGCTCGGTAAGAGCATTGAAACCGGTGCCCACTGCAGCCTCACGAATCTTGTTTACGATTACGGAGCCTTCTAATCCTGCATTTGCAGCGATACAACGAAGCGGAGCTTCTAAAGCTGCAAGGATGATATTTGCACCTGTCTTTTCATCGCCTTCTAAGGAAGCTGCCAGAGCTGCCACCTTCTTGGAAGCGTGGATATATGCAGAGCCGCCGCCTGCGATGATACCCTCTTCTACTGCAGCCTTTGTAGCAGCAAGAGCATCTTCCATACGGAGCTTGTTTTCCTTCATTTCAGTTTCTGTAGCCGCACCAACACGGATAACAGCAACACCGCCTGCTAACTTAGCAAGTCTTTCCTGAAGCTTTTCTCTATCGAATTCGGATGTGGTTTCTTCAATCTGTGCACGGATCTGAGCTACTCTTGCAGCGATTTCTGCAGGGTCGCCAGCACCGTCAACGATGATGGTGTTTTCCTTCTGAACCTTTACGGACTTAGCACGGCCAAGCTGGTCGAGAGTTACATCCTTAAGGTCAAGACCAAGTTCATCAGAGATTACGGTACCGCCGGTTAAAATAGCGATATCCTGAAGCATAGCCTTTCTTCTGTCACCGTAGCCAGGAGCCTTAACACCAACTACAGTGAAGGTACCACGTAACTTGTTGATAACGAGAGTAGTAAGAGCTTCGCCTTCGATATCCTCAGCGATGATTAAAAGTCTCTGACCGGACTGTACAATCTGCTCTAAAACAGGGAGGATTTCCTGGATGTTGGAAATCTTCTTATCTGTGATTAAGATGAATGGGCTGTCAAGGTTAGCTTCCATCTTATCCATGTCGGTTGCCATGTATGCGGAAATGTAACCACGGTCGAACTGCATACCTTCTACTAAGTCGAGCTCTGTCTTCATGGTCTTGGATTCTTCGATGGTGATAACACCGTCCTTGGAAACCTTATCCATAGCGTCTGCTACCATTTCACCAACAGCTTCGTCGCCTGCGGAAATAGCTGCAACCTTTGCAATCTGCTCCTTGCCTGTAACAACGGAGCTCATTTCGGAAATAGCTTCTACTGCGCAGTCAGTTGCCTTCTTCATACCCTTTCTTAAGATGATTGGGTTTGCACCTGCTGCCAGGTTCTTCATACCTTCGTTAATCATTGCCTGTGCAAGAACGGTAGCAGTTGTAGTACCGTCACCTGCTACATCATTTGTCTTGGTAGCAACTTCCTTAACAATCTGTGCACCCATGTTTTCGAATGCATCTTCTAATTCAATTTCTTTTGCGATGGTAACACCGTCATTTGTAATGAGCGGAGCGCCGAAGGACTTATCTAATACTACGTTTCTGCCCTTTGGTCCGAGTGTAACCTTTACGGTATTTGCAAGCTTGTTTACACCGGCCTCTAACGCTACTCTTGCGTCTGCGCCGTACTTAATTTCCTTTGCCATAATAAAAACCTCCTAAAACTATAATAACTCAACTGCCGGATAGCAGATTTTTTCTTTAGTCCTCAACGATAGCTACGATATCGTTCTGCTTTACTACGATGTACTCATCATCACCAAGCTTAACGTCTGTGCCGGCATACTTGGAATAAATTACCTTGTCGCCAACCTTAACCTGCATGGTAACTTCCTTGCCGTCTACCACACCGCCCGGTCCAACTGCAATAACCTCTGCCTGCTGTGGCTTTTCCTTAGCCTGACCCGGTAAAACGATGCCGGACTTTGTTGTTTCTTCTGCTAATAACTGCTTTAATACAACCTTATCTCCTAATGGTACTAATCTCATAATGAATCCTCCTTATCTCAGTACTATTTTCTTTTTTATATATTTGTTAGCACTCTCTTGTTTTGAGTGCTAAATTCGATATACTTATCTTATCACAACTTCCGTAATATAAAATAGGACTTTTGACCTATTTTTGGCGATTTTATTCTTTTTTTATTTTTTGCCATCGTCAGGGAAATACTCCAGGCTGTTCTGCTTCATCATCATGCGCTGCAGGGAGTCCTTGGAGTTCTTCCACGGCTCGTTGGTATAACGGTAATCAAACTTATCAATAAACCAGGATAAGTCATCCCTTACCCGTTCCATGCCCCTAATATAAGATTTATGCAGGGCGTTTGTAAAATCTTCCATATATTTTCCTGACAGCTGCTTTGGAGCCTCCTTAAGCAACAACGCATAGTGCTCGGAACAAAAGCCCTTACAATTGTCCACCGTATTTCTGAAATCTGATTCCTTTTCATATAAGAAAAAGATGGTGGCAATATAACGGTCGAATACATTATTTATTTTATTGCAGACAAAACAGCTGTGCTGCACTTCTTCCAGATACGTAAGCAATGGATTTGTCTCTGTATCCTTTTTGAAGAGACTTGGTTTGGCCGGCTTATAATTTTTTACCAGCTTGGATGTATCACGGATG
Source organism: Lachnospiraceae bacterium (assembly GCA_017622795.1). Lineage (GTDB taxonomy): Bacteria > Bacillota > Clostridia > Lachnospirales > Lachnospiraceae > SIG299. Next base: position 11,922 of record JAGAQI010000109.1, on the reverse strand, counting down.
GTTTTATCCGCGTGGGTTTTTAACATCAACGCAAGACCCAATCGGTTCTGCTTGTTATACAATTGCTGTACATGCTCTCTGCAAAATCCTACTTTGTCGGTTACCATTCGGATATCATCTTCCATATAACTTGGACCCAACGTGAAATCCAATGCATCCTCCTTTAATTTGTGATGCATGGCACATACCGGACATTCGCAGTCCAGCGCAAAAGCTTCATTTACCGGAATGGTATATAACTGCTCTTTCATGATTTTCTCCTCCATTGTCACAGAATAAGGTGACGTTGCGACACGCACCGCCACCTTAGTTGTATCTGATAAATTATTCTTCTGCCTTGCCGCTTTCCGCACGGATTAAATCTTTTAAATCTCTTGCTTTGGATTTAATTCTTTCATCTGCTTCTCTGGATGTGATAACTCTGGCAACCATACGAAGCGCTTCGTCATACTTACCGATTTGTCTTGCTAAATCAGCAACCATATAGGTTAACGGAATTTCCTTCATGCCACAGATTGGAAACGGTTCCTTGGAAAAAGCTTCCATGAATCCTTCATAAGCATTCGCCATGTAGTCTTTTTCCTGTTCAGCCAGCTGCTTCTTGACTTCTTTCCTGTTCGGTGTGTTTTCCGGAAGTGTTTCTGCCTTACCTCTGCACAACCAGCCAAGTTTCAAACAGGTATATGCCTTTTCACTTGCCTTGGCATGCTTTACCACCGCATTTACCAATGCCAGCTTATGTCTGGTAATCGCTTCGTCATAGGTTAAAATATCCTCTCCTTCCTTTAAACCACGGAAGTTTGCGGAAATATTGTTTCTGATCAAACGAATCTAGGTATCGGATAAGTGGTCAAAGTAACGATGCAGGGCAGCATAACCACAAAACGGACAAACAATCGCGTCGTACTTTAAGGAATCCACATGCTGATATTTCGGACGTAAGTCCGTATCCTGACTGAGTAATTTTACCTTACCCGCACGCACCATTTTAGACTTAAATTCCTTATCGCACGCCTTACAAATAAACGTTTTGTTAAACAACAAATCTTCTTCTTTGATTTCTGCCGGCTGTGCTGCTTTTTGAGCCGCTTCCTTTTCTTTTTCTTTATGTTCAAACAATTGCATTTCGGACAGATTGCCAAGTCCTAAAGACTCAAGCCCTGAAAAAATATTTGCCATAGTAATCCTCCAAAATTTTTCTCTTTTGCCTTTTTACTGAGGCTTGTAAGAGCTCTTCATGGAAACAATACGGTTAAATACCAGATGTTCCGGAGTAGAATCCTTGCAGTCTACACAGAAATAACCGTTACGCAGGAACTGGAAGCTGTCATAAGCCTTAGCATCAGCCACACTTGGCTCTACAAAACAGTTTGTTAAGATGGTTCTGGAGTTAGGATTTAAATTCACGCTGCCATCTTCGTTGTAAACAGCACCCTTGGATTCATCCACCAGGTTTTCATATAAACGCACCTCACACGGAACTGCTGTCTTTGCAGCTACCCAATGAATGGTACCCTTTACCTTTCTGCCTTCGAAGCCGGAACCGCTCTTGGTTTCAGGATCGTAAGTACAGTGAACTACGGTTACCTTGCCCTCTTCGTCTGTTTCATAACCGGTACAGGTTACAAAATAAGCATTCATTAAACGAACCTCATTGCCCGGGAACAGGCGGAAATACTTCTTTGGAGGCTCAATCATGAAGTCGTCACGGTCGATGTAAAGTTCTCTGCCGAAAGGAAGCTTTCTTTCACCCAGAGCTTCATTTTCTAAATTGTTCGGAGCATCCAGATACTCGATCTGGTCTTCCGGATAATTGTCGATAACAAGCTTCACCGGATCAAGCACTGCCATGACACGGTTCTTCTTAAGCTTTAAGTCTTCGCGGATACAGTACTCAAGCATTGCGTAGTCTACGGAGCTGTTTGCCTTGGAAACACCGCAAAGTTCCATAAACAACTGTAAAGATTCCGGTGTGAAACCACGGCGGCGAAGCGCTGCAATGGAAACAAGACGTGGATCGTCCCAACCGTCTACGGTACCGTTTTCCACTAAACGCTTGATGTATCTCTTACCTGTAATAACGTTGGTTAAATACATCTTTGCAAACTCAATCTGCTGTGGTGGATTTGGATACTCTAATTCTCTTACCACCCAGTCGTACAGCGGACGATGGTCCTCAAATTCCAGTGTACAGATGGAATGGGTTACTCCTTCAATCGCATCTTCAATTGGATGAGCAAAGTCATACATCGGATAAATGCACCACTTATCGCCGGTGTTGTGGTGGGTCATTCTTGCCACACGGTAAATAACCGGGTCTCTCATGTTGATATTAGGGGATGCCATATCGATTTTTGCACGAAGCACCTTGGTTCCGTCTTCGAATTCACCGTTTTTCATAGCCTCGAACAGAGCCAGATTTTCTTCTACGGTTCTGTCGCGGTATGGGCTGTTTTTACCCGGATTTTCGAAGTCACCGCGGTACGCACGGATTTCTTCTGCGGTTAAATCACAAACGTAGGCTTTGCCCTTTTTGATTAACTTAATTGCACCCTCATACATCTGGTCAAAATAGTCAGATGCAAAGAACAGTCTGTCTTCAAAATCACCGCCAACCCACTTAACGTCAGCCTTGATGGACTCTACAAATTCCGTTTTTTCTTTGGTTGGATTGGTATCATCAAAACGGAGATTAAACTTACCGCCGTACTTCTTTGCCAAGCCATAGTTTAATAAAATGGATTTTGCATGTCCGATGTGGAGGTAACCGTTTGGTTCCGGTGGGAAACGGGTGACAATGTTGGTATGCTTACCCTCTGCCAAATCCTTTTCAATAATCATTTCGATAAAATTTTTGGATACTACTTCTTTTACTTCGTCTTTTACTTCTTCAGCCATGTTTCTTTCCATGCCTTTCTACTTGTTCAGCTCATTTTTTTGCCTACAGAATATACGCAGGCTATCATAAAGTATATCATAACATAATTTTCATAAAAATAAAAGGGAAATCTTTCGATTCCCCTTGATTTTATCAATTTTTCCGCTGTTTGTATTCCGCCAGCAGTAAATCTACCACTCTGCCGTAGCTTTTTGTACCGTCCGTCTGGTCATTGGCTTTCAGATAAGCATCATTTACCTTATCTGCGATTTCACCCACCGTGGTATCACCCACCACCGTTTTTTCAAACTGATCCCAATATTCGTTATTGGCTATCAGGTCACCGCTGACCTTGGCACTGATATGCGCCTGATATATTTCAAAGTACAATTCCGCATCCTGACGGTACAGGGCATTTCCTGTATGAATCAGGGCAAGCATGGTTCCGCTGTATTGTAAATCCAAAGAATCCGATGACATGCAGGCGCGGTAGGAGATATAATTTGCCTCATCCTCCCGCATAAAACCCCTTAAGTGTGCCAGTTCGTGGCACATGGTGGAGCCGATGGAGTATGGTGAAATATCAATGTTTACATTCGCTTCCATCGTCCATGGGGTAAAGACACCGGTGATTTCTGTCCAGGACATAAGCCTGGAAAAGAACACGTGCTTTGGTGCCGGATACAAACCACCAAATACCGGATACTCTTTCGCAAATTCCCGGTACGCTTTCTTGGCCTCTTTTCCCAACTGCTGCTCGGAATATGGCAACACATAAATACCTTTTTCATCCTCCGTGGTAAGCTGTGCCCGAAGTTCTGTTGCTTTATCCGCCAATTCGGTATATAAGCCTGCCAGCTCATCCACCGTGGATTTTTCCACAGTAAGGCCCAAATGATATGCCACCGGGTAACGGTGATAGTTGACACCGCAAAGTAACACATATCCAAAGTAAATAACTGCTGCCAGACAAAGCAGATTTTGCAGCATGGTAACTATCAGAGTAATACGCTGCGCTGCTACACTTTGCACTATCTGCCGGACGGTAAGCACCAGCACCGCAACCGGTCCCGCAATAATGATAAGCTCCATCAGAGAAAACGGAATCCATCCGGTAAGCATACTCATTCCCTGGGACAACACCTTATAAATTCCGGCAGCAAAAACTTCTTCTGCCACACGGGCATTTGCCTTTGTCCAACCGGTAAGCAGTATTCCCAGTGGGATTAGTAATAAAAGCATATTCCGTTTTCGTAAAAGCACTTGTTTCATATCAGTATCCTTTAATCTTCCGTATTTTTCTGATGTATCAGATAACACTTATCACCCTTGCATACAAAGCCCGGATGGCAGTAATCCACCCCTGTCATAAGATAGTCAGAACACCGGCTCAGGGTTTCGTCAATATAAAATACTCCCGTATCATCGCATACCAAAGTCTTACCGTCCACAAACGGATATGCTACATCCTTATATTCCGCCAGGACGTTGCCATCGTAGTCTAAAACATGGGAAAAGCTGTTATTTCCGGCAATAATATACGTTTCATCAAAGCGTATCCACTGATACAATTCCGGAGTCAGCACTTCATTTCCGCGACATATCGCATAATACAAATACTCCGTTTCACCCATTGCCTTGTCATAACTGCTCTCTCCGGAAATCCCGTAGTAAACACCGGCGGAATGCTGGTAAAACTCGCCCCGCCATTCCTGATAATCATCCGGAAGTATCAACCGTTCCTTGGTGTGGACATTATACAAAATATCCATCCATTCCACCGTGTAATCCAGCAAATCTCCCCGTTCTTCGCAAATGGTGGTAATCAGCCACCCGTCGTATAAATTGGTACGGTTCCATACACTGTGGTCACTGAAGTAAAAGAACCGTCGCTCCAAAAACTCTTCCCTATAGGTTTCTTCCGTGTAACCGTCTTTTGTAATCTGATACATGGTATTATAAAATCCGCTGCCGCCGATTACCACCGCTGTTCCGGTAGCATCCGGCATGGTAGCAATCTGAAAATCCGGCTTTGGATTTTCTTCTGTCAGACACATTTCATCCGTCAGTTCAAAAATCAGTGCTCCCGTTTCAGCGTTGTAGTAATGTATTCCGTAATAGAAATCCGGTTCGTTACTGTCAAATTCAATTCGCATACCCTGACGGTAAAAAACCGTGCGGTCAAACTGCTGTCCCGACTCCGTAGTCATGGTGCCGGCATAATAGTTATACGTATACAATTCCTTACCGGTACTGCGGTCAAACACATGGGTAACCAGTCCGGAATCTTCAAAGCTGACCCAGTCCTGATCCTCGTATACCCATTGCTCATAGCCCGGTTCCACGAGAATATTTCCCTGTGTATCCGCCATGCCAAAATATTTCCCATTCCGGATGATATACACATCTCCCAGATAGCGGTACACTTCATACTTAAATTCCGTAATCTCATACTCGGTTTGTACAAGCTTTACCGGAACATCGGTAGGCATTGGTACTTCAGTAAGCTGCGGCTGCTCTGTTACACTGGTTTTTGGCAGCTCCTCCATGGCAATCTCCGGTAAGAAATAATACTTTCCGTCTACATACACGCCACGTGCCAGACAGCTGTCTACTTCTATTCCCGGCAGAAGAAATTCAGAACACTGCTCAAAGTTTTCATCTACAAAGTACAGGCCGGCTTCATCCAGTACTAAAAGTCTGCCGTTGAAAAATGTTCCGTTACTGTCTGAGTAACTTGCCACCACATTTCCTTCATAATCCAGGACATCTACTCCGGTTGATTTATAATATGCAAAAATATACCGTTCATCAAACCTTACTCCGGTATACAGCTCCTCTGTCAGTTTCCGGTTGCCTTTACAAAGGGCATACAGTTCCTTTGAGTCATCTTCCGTATTTACACGGATAGCCATGGTATCCCCGTAGCCCTTGTTATATACCGTAAAGTAATCCTGGTATTCTTCCGGAAACGGTACCAGCTCCAGGGTATTCACATTCAAAAATGCATAATAGTTCTGTTGCCTCTGCGTCAAAAAGCTTTGCTTCACATCGGCTACAAATACCTTTACCCAGCCCCGGCTTAAAGAGATATCTGCCCAGGTATAGTTTCCCACAAAGTCAAATCTGCGGGCGATGATTCCTTCCGGAAGCTCCATTGTCCGGCTCTCACAGCCCTCTGCCGTAATGGAATAGATCGTATTGGTGCTTCCGTTGCCGCGGATAGCAATAGCCCGTCCGGTTTCATCCGGGTAGGTGAACATACCCACATCATCGTATCCGCCGACCGCCCGGTACAAAAGTTCTCCGGTTTCCCTGCTGCGGTATTCCACACCATAATAATCTTCCTCTTTCATTTCCGGTATAATAAGCGTAATTTCCATACCGCTCATGTAGGACTTTGCGGTGCGGAACAAATGCCCATCCTCGCTCTGCATGCGATATGCTGTTTTATCCGAATACAGACGAATCAGCTTTCCCTGCTCATCATATACATAAAAATACCCGTTCTGCTCAAACTCTGCCCAGCCGGTATTATCCTTAAAGCTGTAACGCTCATATTTTAACGGTACAAGCACTTCTCCCGTCACGGAAACCATACCCCATTTTCCGTCCTTTTCCACAATACAGGACATGCTTTTCCCGGTTAACGTTCCCATATCGTCATAGGCGGTTCCAAGAAGCGCTCCGATATTTTCTTTCTCTGCCACTTCTTGCAGCCGTGCAGCCAAATACGGATCCATGCCCGGATATTTTGCTTCCGGTACCGGCGTTGCCGTCGGAGCCGGAGTAGCCGTAGGTGTTGGAGTGGCTGTTGGCAACGGTGTTTCTGTCGGCATCAATGTCGGTACCGGTGTTTCTGTTGCCGGCGGAGGCTCCGGTGTTCTTCTCTCCTCTTTCCATGCAGATGAATATTTTCCTGCAAGGGATGCCACCGCTATCACCAGTACCACCACAAGCAAGGACATTATCATAATCACCAGCGCTATCAGTTTTTTCTCTTTACTTCTCTTCATAGATTATGTACCCCCGGTTTCCATCCCAGATATATCCCGGTCCGAGATTATAACAGTTTCTCATAAGACTCTTTTTGTCAATGTTTCGATCTTCATCCATTACATAAACGCCCACGCCGCTGTATACCATAAGCTTTCCGTCCACAAAAGCATTGGACATATTGATAAACTCGTTTAATACAGTGCCATCATAATCCAAAACGTGGGACAGTGTTTCATTTCCTGCCAAAATATAATTGTCTTCGAAGGTAATCCATGTATAGATTTCCTCTGTCAGCACCTTGTCCCCATAGCAAACCGCATAGTGCATCGTCTCCGGCAGTTTTCCGTAGTACTCCTGTTCTGTCAACGTGGAAATACCGTAATACAATCCTTTGGATTTATCATAATAATACGCATAGGTATCCTGATATTTCTCCGGAAGGCTTACCACCTCACCGGTCTGTACATTGAAGAGAACCTCTTCCGTCTTTTCTCCCACTGAGCCACACTTCAGCCAGCTCTCAGACATCAGATTGAGTAAGTGGTTCAAATAACTGGTATAACAAAACTGCCGCGAATCCGTTTTCTTGAAGCTTTCCGTTTCATAACCATCTTTGGTAATACGATGTACTGTAGTTACACTTCCATTATCAATAACCACCACCGCCATGCCGTTTTCATCCGGTAAGGATGCCGATGCCAAAGCAACTTTATGGTTGTGGGCTTCAAAAATCAGCTCCCCGGTCTGTGCATTGTAATAGCGGATTCCGTTATAATCTGCGGGCTGCCTACCGGTAAGCAGTTCTGTCTTTATTCCTTTCTGATAGCTGGTCCAAACCGTATAAATAATCCCATCCTCAGATATTTGTGAATCTGAACTGTTAAAGGTAAATAATTCGTTTCCTTTGGTGTCATACACATAACCCATATTGTACTCATCCTGAAAGCTAATCCACTCACCATCAAAATAGTTCATATAGGTAAACCGCGGTTGAACCACATATTCGCCCTGACGGTTTGCCACACCCAGCAATTCATTCTCAATTACCAGAAAAGCGTCTTCACTAAGCTTCTCATATACAAAAAACGGTACGGTCTTTAAGGTGTAGCCTGCCACCTTTTTCGTTTGTTCCCCGGTATTCTTTTGTTGTGTAAAATCTCCCATGTTTGCAGATATTTTTACCGCTACAATCACAATTAAAACCAGTATGACCGCTGCTGCCACAATGGTCAGCACGTTCTGCAACATTCTCCTGCGCATCTTTATCTCCTTTGTTCTTCCCGATAACTATTTCATCTCAATCTGTATCTCGTTTCCGTTCACTGTGATGGTTGCAAAGCTTCCGCAGATCAGCGGCATCATCGGCGCAAAATGTCCTACATCCGCATCCAGGATGATTGGCACGTTATACTTGCCAAGGATACCGGTAACTGCTGTATAATGGTCAAGTCCCATCATTTCCTGTCCCATACATAAAGGACGTCCGATTAAAAAGCCTTTGGTATAGTTAAACCAGCCGCTGTGCTCCAGCTGCCAGATGGCCCGGCGGATGGACATCACATTTAAGTCGCAGGCTTCCAGAAACCAAACATTGCCTTCTTCCTTGTACTTTTCGGCAAACTCCGGCACCTTATCAAATTTGGTGCCGACTAAAATATCCAGACAGTCCAGACATCCGCCAATCAGTCTGCCGGAAATATTTGCACTGCCGTTTTCACTGATACTGCCCGTTGTAGGATCATATACCTTTAATACTCTTTTTTCTGTAATATTGTATGGTTCCAACGGATGCTCCTCGTCCTTTAACGACTCCTTTTCCCAACCGTCATAACCGCATACCGTATTCTTTTTTCCTGTCATCAAATCGAATGCGTCCTGCAGGGCCGGATGCCATGGTTCCATACCGTAAGCAGCGGCACACGGACCGTAAAGAGATGCCACATCACAAAGAGTGGTAAGCAAAAAGGTGAAATTTGTATTATCGGAATAACCGGTGTACCACTTTGGCTCTGCTGACCGGATTTTATCAAAATCTACATGGTCTAAAATTTCACACATCAATTCTCCGCCGCCGCAGGAAATAATGGCCTGATTTTCCTTCCCGCAATAGCTTTCCGTCAATTCTTCACCGCAGGCTTTTGGGGTATTACTGATGCCAATGCCCCTGCCCTCATAACAGTTGGGACCGAGTTGCAGGCCGTATCCCAGTTCTGCAAATTTCTTTTGGGCATTGTTAAACGCAGATTTATAAGGCTCAATGGAGCATCCGAAGGACGGCGCCACAAAGCCGATGGTTTCATTTTTTTGTAAAGGTTTTGGGTATCTCATGACATGTTCTCCTCTTTCCCATAATAGTTTCAAAGCCAAACCGCTTTTATTTTAACACACTTTTTCGAAAAAAACATCCCTTCTTCCAAAAATGCATAAGATGTGGTACAATTATTCCGATAAGTACTATGGGAGGAGAATAAGAATGAAGCTTTTATTTAAACAACGATTTTTTTCATGGTTAGACAGTTATGATATTTTTGACGAGAGCGGCAACACCGTATATTCCGTAGAGGGTCAGCTTTCCTGGGGGCATTGTCTGCACATCCATGATGCACATGGCACCCATGTAGCAACCCTGAAAGAAAAGGTACTGACCTTTCTTCCGAAATTTGAACTGTACCTTGGCGATGAACGGGAATATCTCGGCTGCATCCAAAAGGAATTCACTCTCTTTAAGCCGGCCTTTGATATTGATTTTAACGGCTGGCACGTAGACGGTGATTTCTGGGAATGGGACTATCAGATTATCGACGGTAGCGGCAATCTCATTGCCACCGTTACCAAGGAATTATTCAACTGGACCGACACCTACTCCATCGATGTGGAGAACCCGCAGGATGCCTTATACGCCCTGATGCTTGTATTAGCTATTGATGCAGAAAAATGCTCCAGAAATAATTAGAAACGAGGAGAATTATCATGGGACTCATCAGCCAGATGATGACAAATTTATATAAACCGGCAAAGCAGGAAAAAGCACCGGTTACCCTGCCCAAAAACCTGACGCCCGCCAAGGCTGCGCAGCTGTTAAACCAGACGAACGTGACTCAGGGACAATTTTTAAAGGGCCAGGTGTTAGACCTACGTGCCAACCAGATCCAGGTACTTTTAGAAAACGGTTTTACGGTTTCTGCCCGCACGGAAGGAACACTGAATTTGTCCATCGGCGAAAATGCCCGTTTTTTCGTGGCACAAACCACGGAAGAACAGATTCTACTGAAACTGGCAAAGGAAGATACGCCGGGCGAAAACCCAATGATTGACAAAGCTTTAAGCACTGCCAACATCCAGAAAACCGAACGCAGCGTTTCCATCGTCACCGAACTGTTGAACCATCAGCAGCCGGCAAACGAAGCATCCATCCGCCATTATCTGTCCTTATCCGCCAAATATCCGGAACTTCCGGTCAAGGATTTGATTTTAATGGAACTGCACCAGATTCCGGTAACCAAGGAAAATGTAGAGCAGTTTGTAAAGTATCATGACAGAAACGCCAAGCTGCTGACGCAGGCTCAGGATATGTTACAAGACCTGGCAAAATCCATCGAACAAATGCGGTCGGGTCCGGCAAAGCAGGAAATACTGCAACAGCTTAAGCAAATGGTAGGAAGTGATACTGCAACAACTTCTGCAACAACTCCTGCAACCAATGTAATCTCCGGGCAAGAACCTGCTCCTATGCAAAGTGCAGAATCAGCTCTGTCACAGGAAACCGCATCGGGACAACTTTTTTCTGCTGCCGGAGATACAGATACCGCCGCAAGTACAGATACACATCCTGTTCCAAGCGGTACAAATGATGAACCGGTTGCTTCTTTTGCTTCACCGCAATCAGGCACACAAACCGCTCCGGACGCCTCCGCGCCTTCTACAACAGAAACCGTTGCAAAGATGCCGGAGGTCCGTGCAGAAGCAGAACCTCTAATCAGGGATTTTCTTGATTCCATCCTGCTGAAACCGGAGGACGTAGCAGACCCGGAAAAGGTGCAACACTATTACGATGAGCTAAACGAAAAGTTAGAACAGCTGGAGCAGCTGACCCAAAAGGTTGCCGAGCAAACCGCAGAGAACAACGCTGCTGCCGCACCAAAGCAGATGAAACAGAACCTGTCCTTTATGGAGGCGGTAAACAATGTGTTCCCGTACATCCAGCTTCCGCTGAAATTTAAGGAAACTCCTGCCCACGGTGAGCTTTACGTCTACGAAAAAAAGAAGGCCCTGAAGCCTTCCGACACCTTAAGTGCCCTGTTACATTTGGAATTAGACGCCCTCGGCACTACCGATATTTTTGTAACGCTTTCCGGTAACCATGTTACTACCCGATTTTCCATGACGGACAAAGAATCCGGCAATCTGATAAAAGCTGAAATGCCAAAGCTTACAGAAGCACTGGCCGCCAAGGGGTACACCCTGCAGTCAGAGGTTGCTGTCCGGGAACCTGAGGATGAAACTACCCCGACCCTGCTGGAGCAGTTTTTGGAGGAACATGCTCCGGGCGGATTGAACCGGTATACCTTTGATATAAGGGCATAAGCATACCGGTAGCCTTCCGTTTCTGCCACGGAGCCCATGTTGGTGTAGGTATAGGATGTGGTTACCTGGTTGCTAACACCGTTAATGGTCTTCTGCTCCAAAAGCTGGGAATAAGCATTATAAACGTACTGTACCTCATTACCGGCGCTGTCCTTTATGCTTGTTACATTTCCGGCCGCATCGTAGGTATAGCTTACCGTATCCCACTGCGCCGGCAGGCCGGCTTCGGTTACAAACTCCGCAGAGGATGCTGCCGTTACGGTCTGTCCGTTTTTGTTATAGGTGTACCGGTAAATCTGATACCATACCTGTCCGTTTTCTTCCTTCTTTGGTGCTCTTACCTCTAAAAGATTTCCGGTAATATCATAGCTGTACCATGTGGTATAGCCCATGGCATCGGTTACGGAGGTTACATTGCCATCGGCATCATAAGCATACCGGTACTGTGTTTTGCCCAGGGT
>JAGAQI010000108.1 GCA_017622795.1 Lachnospiraceae bacterium | reverse complement strand
TAAAGCACTGTCGTGTTAAGTGTTAACACAAATTAACACAAAAATCGCATAATAAATATGCGAAAAAGTGGCTCGAATAAAGGGCTTGAAGGGAAAATAGAGGACAAGGGAATCGGAGTTCGATTCTCTCATCCCCTGTTAAGCCTTAAGCGTAAGCTTAGGGCTTTTTTTCTTGATTTTTTAGAAAGAAACTTTTATCAGATCTGTAAAAAAATGTTGACGTTTTGCCATTCTCGTGGTATAACTTGCTTTAGACAATTGATTCGAAAAAACACGAAAAAATTGTTCCGGTGTCAACAGGACACTATATAATGATGGGTCATTTTTTAATGAGGAGAGTCAGAAATGGAAGCAAGAAAGTTAATTAAGCTTACTGCTCCGGAAGAAGTGCAGGAATTTGTTGCTGCAGCATCCGAATGCGACTTTGACATTGATGTGAGATTCAACAAGGTAATCGTAGACGCAAAATCCTTTTTAGGTGTGTTAAGTCTCGTAACTTATCCGGTAATGATCTTCAGTCAGGGAAGCAACAGTAAGTTTGATCAGTTGCTGGAAAAGTACGCAATTGCGTAATCTTCAGTAAAACAAATTTGCAGGTAACAGACGAAAATAAGAGAAAGAGGCAGTGCCAAAGGTAATTTCTTTGACACAGCCTCTTTTTCTGTGGTGTATTTTGCACCGGAATACATAAGTTTATAGAAAAATTAGTTGAAATAAGTGCAACTTATGGTTATACTAATATAGATGCAAACTATTGTATAGAAAGGAATGCAGTTCATGTATCGTTTGATTTGTAAAGATGGTAATGCAAAGCGTGGTGAAGTTACCACGGTGCATGGCACCATTCAGACACCGGTGTTTATGAATGTCGGTACGGCAGCAGCTATTAAGGGTGCGGTTTCCACTATGGATTTGCAGGAAATCGGCACACAGGTAGAACTGTCCAATACCTATCATCTTCATGTAAGACCTGGTGATAAAGTAGTCAAGCAGCTGGGCGGTCTTCACAAGTTTATGAACTGGGACAAGCCAATCCTTACCGACTCCGGCGGATTCCAGGTATTTTCCCTGGCAGGGCTTCGTAAAATTAAAGAAGAGGGTGTTACCTTCCAGTCCCATGTAGACGGCAGAAAAATTTTCATGGGTCCGGAAGAAAGCATGCAGATTCAGTCCAATCTGGCATCTACCATTGCTATGGCATTTGACGAGTGTCCGCCGTCTACGGCAGCTCGTAAATACATGGAAGATTCCGTGGCAAGAACAACCCGTTGGTTGCACCGTTGTAAGAAGGAGATGGATCGTTTAAATTCTTTGGACGACACCATCAATAAGCAGCAGATGCTCTTTGGTATCAACCAGGGCGGTGTGTTCCATGATATCCGCATCGAGCACGCAAAGCAGATTACCGAGCTTGACCTGGACGGTTATGCACTGGGTGGTTTGGCCGTGGGTGAATCTCATGATGAAATGTACGAGGTTATCGAAAAGACCGTGCCGCATCTTCCGGTAGACAAGCCAACCTATCTGATGGGTGTCGGTACTCCGGCTAATATTTTGGAAGCGGTGGAACGCGGCGTGGATTTCTTTGACTGTGTATATCCGGCAAGAAACGGCCGTCACGGAAATGCGTATACCAATCACGGCAAAATGACATTGCTCAATGCGAAGTACGAGCTGGACAGCAGACCGTTAGACGAAGGCTGCCAGTGCCCGACTTGCAGAAATTACAGCAGGGCATATATCCGCCACCTATTGAAGGCAAAGGAAATGTTAGGGTTGCGCTTATTGGTAACCCACAACCTCTACTTCTATAACAAGATGATGGAGGAAATCAGAGAGGCTATTGAGCAGCAACGTTTTGCAGAATACAAAAAGGCAAAGCTTGCAGGCTTTGAAGAAGGCGACAAATAAAAAGAAAAGAGGATAAAACAATGAATTTTACAACAGTTTTAGCAGCAGCTACAGAGGCAGCACCTACCGGCGGTATGTGGGGCGGAATGCTTATTTACATCGCATTTTTCGGTTTACTTATTTACTTCATGATTTACCGTCCGCAGAAGAAGCAGCAGAAGAAGCAGGACGAATTGGTAAACTCCATCGAAATCGGTGACAGCATTTTAACTACCAGCGGTTTCTATGGCGTAGTAATCGACAACGTAGATGAAAATGTAGTTATCGTTGAATTCGGTAACAACAAGAACTGCCGTATTCCGATGAAGAAGACAGCTATTGTAGAAGTAGAAAAGCCTGAGAAGGAATAAAGGTTTCTTTTATAGTTTTCAATAAAATAATGCCTGGTTATGAAATTTTATCAAGCAAAACCCTGGAGAAACGTCCTCACTTAGCGAAGTCTTTTTGAGCTTAGTGAGGCTACGTTTCGATGGAGCGCAAGCGCGTTTTGCGGATAAAATTTCGTAACCAGGCATTTATTTATGTTTTGAACTATAAAAGAACGTATTCCTTCTCGGATGCTTTCTGCTTTCACAAGTGCTGTCTGAATATGGTGTGAGCGCGGAGTTTACTTCGCTGCTATCACGTTCTCTAATACGGAGTATGGGATTTTTAAATTGCCCCGGCCGGTGCCCAGTTCAATGTGTGGTTTGACGGAGCCGTGGAAATCGGAGCCTCCGGTGGCAACAAGTCCGAAGTGGTTAGCAAGGGCTTTGACGTTGACTTCGTCCTGGCCGCGGTTATTGGAATAATAGACCTCGATGCCTTTGAGTCCGGCTTTTTTGAGGCGGTCTACCAGGGCGTAGAGTTCGTCGTGGGGAAGATTATAGAGCAGTGGGTGTGCCAGTACCGGGACACCACCAGCTTTTTTAATACTGGAAATGGCCTGTTCGGGAGACATGTATTCCCTTGGAATGTAGCAGGGACCGTTATCTCCTACATATTTTTCAAAGGCTTCCTGTACCGACGAAACCAGTCCTTTTTTCATCAGGGCAGTGGCAAAGTGGGCCCGGGTAATGACAGAACTTGGAGCATCCTCGGTTAAATCCTCCATGGTAAGTTCGATACCGAATTCTGCAAATTTTTCTAACATTCTTTCGTTTCTACGATTACGGTTTTCTAAGAAGTTATTTAAGATGCGGTCTAATATTTCATCATGTTCATTTACCAGTAACCCTAAGATGTGAATATCACGTTCTTTGTAAGCGGCGGAAATTTCCACGCCGGAATATACTTCGATCGGGCGCCCCTGGGTTTTGTGCCAGGCAGCCCGTTCCTTTGCTTCAGCGACGCCGCGGATGGTATCGTGGTCGGTAAGGGCAAAGGCGGAAAGCCCGACCTCTACGGCGTGGTCTACCAGTTCGGTGGGAGTCAGGGTTCCGTCGGAAACAGTGGAGTGAACATGTAAATCAATATATTTCATGGAATACCTCTTTTCTACATGGATTTATGATAATTATAACATTATTTCAGTGTTACTGTCCACACCTGCCGCCGTATTCGCAAAACCTGCCAGCAAAGCTGTCAGCCGTTGCTACGCAACTTTCTGTTTTGCTCATACGGCGACAGTTATGTTGCGTGGACAGCAACATGAAATAAACAGTATAAAACAGTTGACAACAGTTACAAACTGTTATATACTGTTTATGTCGACAATGATATATCATTTTTACTTAACGAGGTACCAATATGGACATAATTGTAAATAACAGTTCCATGCAGCCGATTTACGAGCAGATTGTAGAGCAGGTAAAGGGCATGATTATGAAGGGACAAATGAAACAGGAAGAAATGCTTCCGTCTGTGCGCACCTTATCCAAGGATTTGCGTATCAGTGCACTGACGGTAAAGAAAGCTTATGATACTCTGGAGCAGGAAGGCTTTATTGTCACGGTACACGGCAAGGGCAGTTTTGTGGCAGGAGTAAATCAGAATTTGCTGTTAGAAGAGCAGAAAAAAGAAGTGGAGCGTGACATGGACGCAGCCATCCGCAAGGGTAAAAGCTGCGGAATGGACGACAAAGAGCTTCGTCAATTGTTTGAGTTGCTTATAGAAGAGTAAGTAACAGGGATTAGGAGGATACCATGAAATTAGAGTTTAATCAGGTAGTAAAGAAGTATGATGGCTTTCAGCTGGATTGTACCATGACGGTGGAAGAAGGGTGCGTCACCGGTTTAATCGGAAGAAACGGTGCCGGTAAAAGTACTGCATTTAAGGCAGCATTAGGCCTTATCCGTTTGGATGGCGGCAACATTACAGTAAACGGCAAGGATGTGGCAGAGCTCCCGGCAAAGGAAAAAGAAAATATCGGTGTGGTATTGTCCGAGTCTGGGTTCAGCGGTTATCTGAACATTAAAGATGTTGTCAGCATTATGAAGGGAATGTACAAAAAGTTCCGCAAGGAGGAATTTCTGGAATGTTGCAAGCGGTTCGGTCTTCCGCAGGATAAGCAGATTAAGGATTTTTCTACCGGTATGAAGGCTAAACTTAAGGTACTGGTTGCCATGTCCTACGGAGCAAAGCTTCTTATCCTGGATGAGCCGACGGCGGGCCTGGATGTAGTAGCAAGGGATGAAATCCTCGATATGCTGCGAAATTACATGGAAACCGAGGGCAACAGTATTTTAATCAGTTCCCATATTTCCAGTGATTTGGAGAGCTTATGCGATGATGTTTACATGATTGACAGCGGTAAAATTGTGCTCCATGAGGAAACCAACGTACTGTTGGATGAATTTGGTGTGATAAAGGTAACCGGTGAACAGTACGAGGCACTGGATAAGGCGTATATCATGAGTAAAAAGAAGGAAGCTTTCGGGTATGCATTGCTTACCAGGGAAAAGAAATTTTATCAGGAGAATTATCCGGAAATTGCAATTGAAAAAGCAGGCATTGACCAGATTATTACCATGCTGATTTCCGGCACAAGGGAGGTATAACCATGAAGGGTTTATTAATAAAGGATTTTCGCATTTTGTTACATCAGAAAACAACATTTTTAATTATTGTGCTGTTAGGTATCTTTATGGGGACCAACGGTGGAAATATCAGTTTTTCCATGGGGTATATGATGTTTGTTTCGGCTACATTGACAATCACTACGATTTCCTACGACTACTTTGAAAAGGGAATGAGCTTCTTGTTCACCTTTCCGATAAGTAAGAAACTGTATGTGGTAGAAAAATATTTGTTATCCTTGCTGATAGGACTTGTGGTGGCTGTTGTTGGATTTGTACTTAATTTTGCTGCTGGTTTCTTCGGGGCATTGGCACCATGGGATGAATTTGCAGTTACGGTGGTTGCAACTTTGGCAGTAGCGCTTCTTATGATTGCGCTGTATATTCCGGTGTATATCAAATGCGGTCCGGAAAAGAGCAGAGTGGCAATTTTAATTGTGATTGGTGCCATTGCAGCAGTAGGATACCTGGCGTATCTGGTGATTAAAGTAGAAGCGGTACAGAAGATGCTGATGCCGCTGGCAGGCGTGTTAGAGAACATGACCGCAGGACAGTTTATTGCTATCGGTGTGGCAATCTGGGCAGTACTTATGGTAATCTCTGTGGTGGTTTCTTTAAGAATTATGGAAAAGAAAGAATTTTAAAATAAAGATGGCGCACTTGCAAAATGCAGGTGCGCCATTAGTTTGTATGTAGGGCGTTTAACTTAACATTCCGCCGACGCATCCGCCACCGACTGCGGTAAGCAAAAAGGTCATGGCATGGTCGGATAACAGAGTATCGTTACCGGAAATAAAATAGGTAACAAGGACATACAGGGCAAAAAACATTGTGCCGAACAGGATTCCCCAAAGAAAGCGTTTGGACGGTGCATGCTTTGCAAAGTATCGTCCGCCGGTAAAAGTGGCCAGGCAGAAGAAAACGAGGAGCATCGGGTACATGATGGAATCGCCCCAGCCGGTTTTCATCATGAGAAAGGCGAGGAGCAAAATAGCAAGGATAAAAATCAGGGCAGAAAAGAAAAGCCCCTTGAGCAGATAAATTGCGTTTTGTTTCATTATGAGTGACACCTCCGGAGAATAAGGATGAATTCGTTTGATAATTTATATGAATGTCCGGGGAAGGGTAGAAGCATATGTATAAAATTTTCCTGTGATTCAGAGACTTTTCGTATAGTTTTCCTATTGCAGTTTGCCTGCATTTGCGGTATGATAAGCGTGACAAATTGAATAGTGAGAGAAATAAAACTAAAGGAGATTATGTTATGAAAAGAAAATTATTTCTTGCATTACTTATGTTTTCTGTGATGACTGCACTTTGCGCATGCAACGGCGGTACGGATAAGGGAGACACTCCGGGTGATATTTCTTCTGGAACTCCTGCGGCGGGTGGTGAAATCGTCGTAGGAATCACACAGGATCTGGACAGTCTTGACCCACACATTGCAGTTGCGGCAGGAACCGACGAAGTCTTGTTTAATATTTTTGAAGGCCTTGTAAAGCCTGACAAAGATGGAAATTTTGTAGAAGCTGTAGCGGAAAAGTATGTTATCTCGGAAGATGCGATGACATATACATTTACCCTTCGTGAGAATGTTAAGTTCCACAATGGGGATACGGTTACAGTGGACGATGTCGTATATTCCTTAAAGCGCTGCGCCGGTTTGCTGGACGTTCAGGACCCGAATGTCTTAGTGGATTCGGCGCTTTCCCGTTCTATTAAAGAGGTTGTGGCAACGGATGACCGTACGGTGGTGCTGTATTTAAATGCGGCAAACACAGAACTTCTGCCGTATCTTTCCTGTGCCATTATCCCGTGTGATTATGATAATCAGGCGAAAAGCCCGGTGGGTACCGGACCGTTTAAGTTTGTGTCTTATTCTCCGTTAGAGAGCTTTGTTGTGGAGAAGAATGCAGACTACTATGGCACTCCGGCATATCTTGATAAGGTAACGTTCAAGATTTATGCCAGCTCCGATGCGGCATTTTTGGAACTGATGGCGGGTAAAATCCACATCTTCCCGTATCTGACTGACGAGCAGGCTACCCAGTTGTCCCAGAAGTATACCATCGAAGTGGGCACTATGAATCTGGTGCAGGCACTGTTTTTAAACAATGGTGCAGCTCCGTTTAACAATGTAAAAGTACGTCAGGCGTTTTGTCATGCGGTGAACCGTCAGGAGATTCTTGATATGTTATCCGGCGGACGGGGAACCCTTATCAACAGCGGAATGACCCCGGGACTGGCAAGCTATTATAACAACAGCATTGCGGGATATGAATATAATGCGGAAAAGGCAAAGCAGTTACTGGCGGAAGCAGGATATGCAAACGGTTTGGAAATTACAATCACCGTACCTTCAAACTATCAGTACCACATGGATACTGCCCAGGTCATTGTGGAACAGTTAAAGAAGGTAGGAGTTACGGCAAAAATTGAGCCGGTAGAATGGGCAACCTGGCTGTCCGATGTATATAAGGGCAGGGAGTATCAGGCTACTGTGGTTGGTCTGGATTTCAATCTGGCACCGAGTGATGTGGTAAAGCGCTATCAGTCTACTGCCAGCAATAATTTTATGAATTATGTAAATGAATCCTATGACACTACGTTTGCCAAGGCATTGGCTGCTATCAATGAGCAGGAGAAGCAGGATGCTTACAAGGAATTGCAGAAGCTTTTATATGAGGATGCAGCTTCTGTTTATATTCAGGACCCGGCGCTGCTTACTGCGGTAAGTAAGGAATTGGGTGGCTATACCTTCTATCCGGTATATGTGCAGGATATGTCGCTGGTCTACTATGTGAAATAACAGTTCAGCCTATGCGGATGGGCGCGGGCTGAACAATATTTAAGAAAGGAGGAAGCTCAACTGTGAAATTTATCTTGAAACGAATCGGAACTCTCATTATTACACTTGTCATCATTTCATTTTTGAGCTTCCTCGCATTCTCTTTCATTCCGGGAGATGCAGCGGTGGCAAATCTTGGTATGGATGCAGATGAAGCAGCGGTGGAAGCATTGCGGGAGGAACTGGGTTTGAACCGTCCCGTGGTGGTGCAGTACGGCGATTGGCTGCTTTCTGCCTTGCAGGGTGATTTTGGTGAATCTACCCAGTATCATCTGCCGGTGAGTGAGCTGGTGGCTAAGCGTCTGCCGGCAACGGTTACTTTGGCGCTGTATTCCATGGTGCTTATTTGCGTGATCTCTTTTCCTCTAGGGATGCTCGGTACAAACAAGCCGGGAGGAGCGGTAGATACGGCTATGACGGTGTTGTCCCAGATAGGGATGGCGGTGCCGCAGTTTTTCCTGGGAATTTTACTTACCTTCTTTTTTGGAATTGTTCTGAATTGGTTTACTGTGGGAGGTTATGTCAGTCCGCAGGAGGATATGGCAGGCTTCTTAAGCTTCCTGATTTTGCCTGCAGTGGCAGTGGCGGTGCCAAAATGTGCTACCATGACAAGGTATATCCGTAATGCGGTGGTGGCACAGAAGAAGATGGACTATGTAAGAACCGCCAGAGGGAAAGGAAATTCCGAAAAAAGAATATTATTAAATCACGTTTTAATAAATGTTATGATGCCGGTGGTGACCATGCTTGCTATGATGGCAGCGGATGTATTGGCCGGCAGTATCGTGGTAGAGCAGGTGTTTAATATACCGGGACTTGGCCGACTGCTTATCACGTCTATTTCCAACCGGGACTACCCGGTGGTACAGGCAATTGTAGTTTATATTGCCAGCACGGTTGTTATTATGAATACCATTGCTGATATATTATACCAGAAGCTGGATCCAAGAGTACGATAAAGGAATTGATAAGGATGAAAAAGAAATTAAATCACAATTTAATAATTGGATACTTCTTGATTGCACTGGTTATGCTTATGGCAGTGGTAGGTTTGTTTTATACCCCTTACCCGGTCAACGAAATGAATGTGCTTCTAAAGAATCAGCCTCCTTCCTTTGCCCATCTGTTCGGCACGGATCAGTTCGGCAGAGATATCTTCAGCCGTGTAATGGAGGGCGCGTCCACCAGTTTTTTCATCGCTCTTTGCGTGGTGCTGGTGGGAGCGGGCATCGGTACTCTGACCGGAGCGATCACTGCTTATTTTGGCGGATGGCTGGATGCTGTGCTGATGCGTGTGAATGATGTGCTGGCAGCTTTTCCGAGTGTTCTGCTGGCAATATGTTTTGTGGCAGTTATCGGACCGGGCACCTATAATTTGATTGTTGCCCTTGGAATTGTATTTATCCCAAGCTTCACCCGTGTAGTGCGCAGTGAAGTTCTGGTACAGAAAGAATTAGACTATGTCAGGAATGCAAAGCTCATGGGAGCAAAGAATTTACGCATTCTTGTTTTTCATATATTACCAAACATTAAACCGGTGTTAAAAACCTCCCTGCTGGTTGGCTTTCAAAACGCGGTATTATCCGAGGCGGGCATGAGCTACCTCGGTCTTGGCGTCACCCAGCCGGACCCGAGCCTTGGCCGGATGCTGTCCGAAGCCCAGGGCTTTTTATGGAATGCTCCGTGGTACGCGTTAGCACCGGGGCTTACTATTTTGGCATTAACATTAGGTCTTGGACTGGTGACCTCAGACAAAGAATAACCATCCGGCGGATGGAAGGAACTATGGCGGAAAGGAGGAGCTTTTATGCCGCTTTTGGATATCAAAAATTTAAAAATTGCATTTCAGGTGAAAAAGGATACGGACGGATTATTTCAAATGCTGGGCGAGCAGGAGGTTGTTCATGGCATTGACCTGTCTTTGGAAAAGGGCCAAATCATCGGTCTTGTAGGCGAATCCGGTTCCGGTAAAAGCGTATCTTCCTTAAGCATCTTAAAGCTTCTTCCGGAAGATGCAAAAATAACTGCCGATACTATGTGCTTTGACGGAATCGATTTACTTTCCCAAACGGAGGAAGAATGGCAGACTCTTCGGGGTGACCGGATTTCCATGGTATTTCAGGAACCTATGACTTCGTTAAATCCTGTTTTAACTATTGAAAAGCAGGTGGAGGAAGGACTGCTTCTTCATGAGGAAGAAACATATAAAGACAATAAAGAGCTCCGCAGGGAACGGGTGCTGGAGGTTTTGGCAGAAGCCGGTCTGTCCCACCCGGAGGAATTGCTTTTAAAATATCCGCATCAGCTGTCCGGAGGTATGCGGCAGCGCGTTATGATTGCCATTGCCATGATGAACCGGCCGGAGCTGCTCATTGCAGATGAACCGACTACTGCCCTGGATGCTGCCACCCAGGAAATTATTTTAGAGTTGTTAAAGTATTATTGTGAAACCTATAAAACAGCAATCCTTTTTATTTCCCATGACCTTTCCCTGGTGGCAAGATTGTGTGACCGGGTGCTGGTGTTAAAAAACGGCAAGGTAGTGGAACGGGGTACCAAAGAAGAAATTTTTTACCGCCCGCAACAGGAATATACCAGACAGCTGATGGCAGCGGCCAAGGGAAAGCAGCTGGCAGGTGAAAGCATAATAAATGCAGGTCAAGTAGGTGCAGAAGAATCAAACGACACTCCTGACACAAAACCAAATAATACAGCAATTCCTCTGCTTCAGCTAAAAAATGCCACCATAGAATACCGGGAAAAAACTTTTTTCGGAAAAGAAAAAGTAACTACAGCGGTTAAAAATGTTTCCTTTGAATTATATAAGGGTGAAGTGCTTGGCCTAGTGGGCGAGTCCGGCTCCGGTAAATCCACCATTTCCAAGGCGTTAACCGGACTGCTGCCTCTAACAAAAGGCGAACTAATCCGGGCAGAAGGCACCGAAGCACCCCGCATGGTTTTCCAGGACCCTTACGGAAGTTTAAACCCGGCTAAGAAAATCGGCTGGATATTGGAAGAACCGCTGAAAATCCAAGGCGGTTACACAAAAGAAGAAAGAAAAAGACTTGTCAGAGCGGCATTAAAAGAGGTAGAATTAGAAGAAGCGCATGCAAAACGGTATGTAAGAGAATTGTCCGGCGGCCAGCGGCAGCGTGTGGCCATTGCGGCGGCCCTGATTCAAAAGCCGGAAATCGTGATTCTGGATGAACCGGTGTCTGCTCTGGATGTAACGGTACAGGGGCAGATTTTGGAACTTTTATACCGGCTGAAAGAAGAGCACGGCATGTCTTATTTGTTTGTTTCCCACGATATGAATGTTATCCGACGGGTATGCGACCGGGTGATTGTACTGTATCAGGGTGAAATTGCAGAAACGGGAACAACAGCGGATGTGTTTGAACGCCCGGAACATCCGTATACGAAGGAACTTCTCCGTAACAACATGGATGTGCATGAACAGAAAGAAAAAAGCATATAGTTTCATTAGCAGAAAGAGAGAGAGCATCATGCAGAAAGAGAAAAAGGAAAAGAAGCCGTTTCCTAAAATGATTTTAAAATATGTAGGCAGACACAAGTGGTCTTATCTTGGCGGTATTATCACTTTGTTTGTGGTGGACTATGCCAACTTGTTTATTCCGGAATATACCGGTGAAATTATCGACGGCCTTACCATCGGCAATATGGACTTAAAAGGTGCAATGCACTATGTATTTCTTATCCTGCTCATCGGCATTATTCTTATGGTGGGAAGATTTTTCTGGAGATATTTTATCTTCGGAAGCTGCCGTAAAATCGAGCTGGAAATCCGTGAGGATATGTTTTCCCATTTAACCGGATTGTCCATGAATTACTACAACCGGAATAAAACCGGTGATTTAATGGCTCACTTTACCAACGATTTAAATTCCGTCCGCATGGCAGTCGGCCCGGCGGTAATTTCTACCTTTGATGCGGTTATTATGACCATCATGGTATTGGTAAAAATGATTGAGCACGTCAACCTGGAGCTTACCTTAATTGCTATTCTGCCGCTTTTGGTAATTCTGTTTGGCGGTGTGTACTACGGCAAAGCCATTGAAAAACGTTTCTCCGAAAAGCAGCAGGCTTTTTCCGATTTGACGGATGAGGTACAGGAGAGTATTTCCGGTATCCGCGTGATTAAGGCATTTGTACAGGAACAAAAAGAATTAGTATCTTTTGCAAAAGCAAATAAAAACAACAAAGATAAAAACATGCGGGTAGTAAAATTAAACGCTGTGGTATGGCCGTTATTGGAAGCACTGATCGGTTTATCCAGTGTGATTACCCTGTTATACGGCGGTTATCTGGTATCTCAGGGAAGCATTACCCCGGGACAGTTTGTAGCTTTCAACCAGTACATCGGAAGTCTTGTGTGGCCGATGATTGCCGTGGGCGACAGTATCAATATGTTCTCTCAGGGTATTGCGTCCATGAACCGTATCCAGAGTATTTTTGATGAACAGCCGGAAATTAAAGATACAGAAAAAACAAACGAAGAGATTACAAGCCTGACCGGCAACATCTGCTTAAATGACCTGACCTTCCGCTACAAAGAAGCGTTGCCGGATGCACTGCAAAAGGTCAATGTAACGGTGCCAAAGGGCAGCACCCTGGCGATTCTCGGTCGTACCGGCAGCGGCAAAACTACCGTTGCCAACCTGTTATTACATATGTATAACGTAGAAGATGGTATGATTTCCTTTGACGGACATGACATTAATGAAATTCCGCTGAAGACTCTCCGTGAGCAGATTGCTTATGTACCGCAGGATAACTTCTTATTCTCCGATACCCTGCAGACCAACATTGCTTTTGGCGTCAGAAACTTTAAGGAACGTCCGGAAGAAAAAGTAAAGCACAAGCTGTTCCTTAGCCGTAAAGAAGGAGAAGAGGCATATCTGGAGCAGGAACTTTACAACAGGGAAAGCCGGGCAGATAAAGAATACGACGATTTGGAAGAGGTGCAGGAAGCAGCAAAGATGGCCTGCATCCATGACAATATTATGGAGTTCCCGCGCAAGTATTCCACCATGGTAGGGGAACGCGGCGTTACCGTATCCGGCGGTCAGAAGCAGCGAAGCTCCATTGCCAGAGCGCTGATGAAGGATGCTCCGATTCTTATTTTAGACGATTCCCTGTCTGCGGTAGATACGGATACCGAGGAACAGATTTTAAAGAACTTAAAGGAAAACCGGGCAGGCAAGACTACCATTATCATTGCCCACCGTATTTCCACAATCCAGAATGCAGACCATATTTTAGTGCTGGATGAAGGTAAGCCGGCAGAGTACGGCACCCACGAAGAATTATTGGCTGCCGATGGAATTTACGCAAAATTATACGAAAAGCAACAGCTGGAAAAACAGCTGGAAGCGGTCTAGGAAGGAGGAAAGCAGCATGAAAAACAGAAAGTTATCCTCCATTGAAGAAAACGTACAGGGACCGGTACTCGACCGTCTCTTAAAGTACGCTGCGCCGTACTGGTGGCAGTTTTTGATTTGCCTTTTATTGGTGCTTGGCATTACGGTTATCGAAATTTACCGTCCGATTTTAACCGGTAAAGCCATCGATTTATTTTCCGTTTCGGCGGACTTTTCCGAAATTGCACTCCTTAGTGTGCAGTACATTATCGTACTGGTATTGGGCTTTTTATTTAACTTCCTGAATACCTGGATTTTGCAGTTGACCGGTCAGACCATCATTTACAACATCCGTCAGGAAGTGTTTGAACACATCCACAAGCTTTCTATGCGGTTTTTTGATATTACCCCTGTGGGTAAAATCGTCACCCGTGTCACCAATGACGTGGAAGCATTAAATGAGATGTACACCCAGATTCTGGTGCGCCTTATTAAAAATATCGCGAAAATCATCGGCTTGATGGTGGTAATGTTCTTGTTGAATGCAAAGCTGGCAGCCCTGACGTTATGTCTGATGCCGCTGATAGTGGTTTTGACCATTGTGTTTAAGAGCATTTCCAAAACCACCTACCGTATTGTAAGAACGAAGTTAACTGCTTTAAATACATATCTTTCCGAGCATTTGTCCGGCATGAAGGTAATCCAGATTTTTGCGAAGGAACGCGAAAAGGATATGGAGTTTAAGGACAGAGCAAGAGATTTGTTCCATGCAAGTTATCGGGAAATGCTGGTATTTGCCATTTTCCGTCCGCTCATGTACATTTTGTCCATCGTGGCACTTTGTATCATTCTCGGTGTGGGAAGCAATATTGTTTTGGAAGGCGCTATCACTGCCGGAACCTTATATATTTTCTCCGATTACATCCGCTCCTTTTTTGATCCGATTCAGGAGCTTGCAGAGCAGTTTTCCACGTTACAGTCCGCTATGGCTTCCGCAGAAAAAATCTTTACGATTTTAGATGAGGACCCATTGGTAAAGAACCCGGAACAGCCGGTAGAACTTGGCAAGGTAAAGGGCCGCATTGTTTTTGAAAATGTGTGGTTCGCTTATCAGGGTGAGGACTGGATTTTAAAAGATGTCAGCTTCACCATTGAACCGGGGCAGAGAGTGGCCTTTGTAGGTGCTACCGGTGCCGGCAAGTCCTCTATCCTGAATTTAATCGGCCGTTACTATGATATTCAGAAGGGCCGCATCACCATCGACGGTGTGGATATCAAAGAGATGAGTACGGATGAACTTCGCGGCGCTATCGGCCAGGTACAACAGGATGTCTTTATGTTCACCGGAGATATTAAGAGTAACATCCGTTTGAAGAATGAAACTATTTCCGAAGAAGAAATCAAAGAAGCAGCCCGCTATGTCAATGCGGAC
This sequence comes from Lachnospiraceae bacterium, assembly GCA_017622795.1. Taxonomy (GTDB): domain Bacteria; phylum Bacillota; class Clostridia; order Lachnospirales; family Lachnospiraceae; genus SIG299. The sequence continues at coordinate 30,543 of JAGAQI010000108.1, read as the reverse complement.
GGTTTTATCGAGCAGCTGGAGAAGGGCTATGACGAACCGGTAACGGAGCGCGGTGCTACCCTTTCCGCAGGCCAGCGCCAGTTAATTTCCTTTGCAAGAACTTTGGCGTATGACCCTGCAATTTTAGTAATGGATGAAGCAACCGCCAACATCGATACCGAAACGGAGCAGTTGATTCAGGAGGCACTGGAAAAACTGATGCAGAACCGTACCACGATTATGGTGGCGCATCGACTGTCTACCATACAGCATGCAGACAAAATTATGGTAATGCATAAGGGACGTATCCGGGAAACCGGTACCCATCAGGAACTGCTTGCCCAGGACGGAATTTATAAAAAATTATATGAGCTTCAGCTGGCAAACGCAAATTCCTAGTAAAGAAGTAGCGCTGTGTCGCATAAAAGTGCCCTCGGATTATTGACAAAGACGGGTACAGAGTGTTACAATACGGACAATCGAAACAAGGAGGGAGATATCAAAATGGCAATTTTTACAGGTGCAGGTGTAGCCATTGTTACACCATTTAAGGAGAATGGAGAAATTAATTTTGATAAATTGGGAGAATTAATTGATTTTCAGGTGGAAAACGGTACAGACAGTATTGTTATTGTAGGAACCACAGGTGAGGCTTCTACCATGACACATGAGGAGCATGTGGAATGTATCCGCTATGCGGTACAGAAGACTGCAAAGAGAATTCCTGTTGTGGCAGGTACCGGTTCCAACTGTACCGAAACCGCAATTTACTTAACCAAAGAAGCGGAAAAGGCAGGTGCAGACGGTGCTTTGGTAGTATCTCCATACTATAACAAGGCAACCCAGAAGGGTCTTATCGCTCACTTTGGTGCCATTGCAAAATCTGTTGATATTCCTCTTATTTTATATAATATTCCGGGCAGAACCGGCTGCAATATTTTACCTGCAACCGCAGCAACCATGATTAAGGAATATGACAATATTATTGCCATGAAGGACGCTACCGGCAACCTTCCTCAGACCCTAGAAACTCTCGAAGCATGTCAGGGTGATATCGACATCTACTCCGGTGAAGACGGACTCATCACTCCGATGATGTCCATTGGCGGTAAGGGCGTTATTTCCGTACTTTCCAACGTGGCTCCTCGTGACACCCACGATATTTGTGCAAAGTACTTAGCAGGCGACGTCAAGGGCAGCTTAGAACTTCAGATGAAGTATTTACCGCTCATCCGCGCCCTGTTCTGTGAAGTAAATCCGATTCCGGTTAAGAGGGCATTAAACCTTATGGGCTTTGAAGTTGGTCCGATGAGAATGCCGCTCACTGAAATGGAAGAAGATCATGCAAAGGTTCTCCTTGCAGAACTTCAGAAGCTTGGTATTGTGAAGTAAGAATAGTGAAGGCGAAAGGAGTGTTGTTAAGACCTTTTGTGGGTTGGCAGCATTCCTTTTCTGTATAGTTTGGAAGGGAGATAAAGGATGACCAGAATTATTATGTGTGGCTGTAACGGCAAGATGGGCCGCGTGATCAGCCAGTTAGTAAAAGAAGATGAAAATGCAGAAATCGTAGCAGGCGTGGATATTTCCGGCGAACAGTTAGATGCCTATCCGGTATTTAAGAAAATTACCGAATGTAACGTAGAAGCAGATGCGGTAATTGATTTTTCCGCACCGGTTGCACTTAACGATATTTTATCCGTTGGTATCGCAAAGAACCTGGCTCTGGTACTTTGCACCACCGGCTACAGTGAAGAGGAACTTGCAAAGATTAACGAAGCTTCTAAGAAGGTGGCAATTTTACGTTCCGCCAACATGTCCCTGGGTATCAATCTGTTACTCGGACTTGTTCAGGCGGCAGCAAAGGTGCTTGCTGATGCCAACTTCGACATCGAATTGGTAGAAAAGCATCATAACCAGAAGGTGGATGCACCATCCGGCACCGCACTTGCTCTGGCAGACGCCATCAATGAGGCATTAAACAACGAGTACAATTATAAGTATGACCGTTCTACAGAACGTGTAAAGCGTGACAAAAAGGAAATCGGTATCAGCGCAGTCCGCGGCGGCACCATCGTAGGTGAGCACGAAGTAATCTTCGCCGGCACCGATGAAGTCATCGAGTTTAAGCATACCGCATATTCTAAGGCAATCTTTGGAAAGGGCGCGGTTTCCGCAGCAAAGTACTTAGCAGGAAAGTCTGCAGGAATGTACAGCATGAAGGATGTAATCGAATTATAGTTTTTTGGAGGGTAGCCGAACCGGCTGCCCTCTTTTAAGGTGATTTCGCACCAATTTCTCTTACAACTCCGCTGTTTCCCACGGGGGCTTGCCAAATCGCATTATTTTGCCGAAAACATATGCCTGCTTACCGGTGCTTTTCCAAAACTCAGTGCCGGAGCAAATTCTTTTGAAATTAGGCAACCTTCAAAACATCCGATGGATGTACTTTCAAGAAAAGTACAGGGCATGTCAGACACATAAAGTGTCCACATGCCCTGAATACTTTTCTTAAAAGCGCTATCGCGCTTTTGAAGGATGCCTAAGGCCAAAGATAGTAAATGCTCCGTCACTTCAAACAGTTGGCAAAAGCACCGACGCTGCCATATCGGCAAAACTGTGCGATATTGGAGCCGCCGGAAAAACACGGAATGTTGGTAATCGAAATTGGTGCGAAAACACCCGCCCCGGCGGAATCCCATTCTTTCCTGCCTGTTTCTTAGACCTCACGTTCAGCACTTTTCCGGCAGGCTCCAAAGGTGTATTTCTTTTCCTGACATCATGTCAGGAAAAGGGAACACAGCTTTGGAAAGCAACCGGGAAAAGTGGCTGGGTGAGGAAAAGAAACAGGCAAGGAAAGAATTTCCGTGGGGCGGGTAGTGAAGTAAAGAAAATGAAAAAAGGCACCGCAACGCGGTGCCTTTGGTATTTTGTCTTATGTACTTTATAAATTCTTTTGTAATGCTTTCTTTAGTAAGAACCATCTTTTGTAAACGTCTTCTTTTGCAGATGCTGTCTTTTGTAAAAGTTCTCTTTGGTAAGTTTTCTTTTGTAAAAGCCTTCTTTTGTAGAATTCTTCTTATGTACCTTGAGACTTTATCTCTTGTTCTAATCCCGGAATGCCGGTTCCCGTATTTTGACTCCTAGCGAAGCTAGGTGGGCAACCTCAATTAAGCTTCTGCCTTCCACTGCGTATCGGAGGCCTGACATCCACTTAAAAATATTGGAATCCCTTTTAAAGTAATGTAGGTTCAAAATAACAGGGAGTATCGCACATTCTAGGACAAGAACTTTTGTGACTTTATTATACTACATCTTGTGGTATTTATCAAGCATTTAATTCATTCATTTTAGGAAAAGTGAAGGTAAAGGTGGTGCCTTCACCCACTACACTTTTTATATCAATTTTGCCATCATGTTTTAAACAAATCTGACGGGCAATGGCAAGACCGAGACCGGAGCCCTTTGCATTTTGTCGGAGCTTGGATTTATAAAATTTCTCAAAAATGTAAGGCAGTTCTTCTTCAGAAATGCCGACACCTTCATCCCGGATGGAAACCCGGATGGCCTCGTCTGCTTCCATGGTAATGTAAATACTGGAGTTATCCTGGGAGAACTTAATGGCGTTATCCACAATAACCACAAACATTTGGCGCAGGCGTACGTAATCCGCCATCATAACACATGGCTCTTCCGGCTGATTCACCACAATTTCAATGTTGCGTTCATCGGCAATGGCCCAGGCGGTACGGCGGATATCGTAAAATACCTGTTGCAGATTAACCGGTTCTTTTTCTACCTGGAAGTCCGGATTCTGCATCTTGGAAAGCAGCAATAAGTCGCCCACCAGACGCTCCATGCTTTGGCATTCGGAAAGCATCCGGTTGTAATACTGCTGGCGGCGTTCTTCGTCGGAAACCACACCGTCTACCAGGGATTCGGTGTAACCCCGCACAACGGTGATTGGGGTACGCAGCTCGTGGGATACATTGGCAAAGAAGTCTAAACGCATCTGTTCCATGTTTTTGCGCTCGATTTCGTTTTCGGCAAGCTTGTCGGCCAGAAAGTCGATGGTGGTGGCCAGCTCACCGATTTCGTCGTAACGGTCAATGCCGGTTTCAGCCTCATAATTGCCCGCTGCCAGTTCTAAGGCGGTGGAACGCATGCTGGTAATCGGCTGGGTAAGATTTCTTGCAAACGGAATGGCAATCACAAAGGAAATCATTAAGGCCACCATGCCGCTCATAAAAATCATGTACCAGCTGCTGTTAACAATTTCCTTTTGGGCTTCTACCGGGGAAATTAACAAAATTGCACCTGCCACTTCGCCATTAACACCCTGAACCGGCATGCCAACCATAACAATGTCACATTCATGATAAGAACTGAACTGGGTACGGATTTCTGCACTTCCTGAAAAGGCAGTCTGTGCAATTTCCACATAGGATTTAGTCAGGGTTTCCACATCCAGATTGGTAGCCATATCCCAGCTTAGCGGATATGCCGCATTTGGATTCGAAATCGGCCATATTTCCGTACCTTCCAATTCGGAAAGCTGCATAAGATAATTTTTCCAGCTTTCCGGCTGCTTATCAAGGAAATAGGTGCTGCAGCGTTTGGCAATTGCCTGAGCCTTTCTGCCTTGCTGCTGCTCAAAATTTTCTACAGCTGCTTTTTCATACATACGCATGTAAAGCACACCCAGAAGCAGGGCAAACACTGTAATTACTGCGGCAAAGCTGGTATACGTTTTGATAAATAACCGGTTATATTTTGGTTTTAACTCTTGATCTTTCATTATTGACCTTCAATCTCAAATTTGTAACCCACACCCCAGATGGTTTTGATGCTCCATTGCGGATGGTCTACTGCATCTAACTTTGCCCGTAAGCGTTTGATGTGGGAGTCTACTGTACGCGGGTCACCGTAATAGTCGAAGCCCCAAAGGCTGTCTAACAGATTGTCTCTGGTAAATACCTTATTTGGATTGCTTGCCAGGGTCCACATGGTTTCAATTTCCTTTTTGGTGAGAGCCATTCTGGTTTCACCGATGGAAAGAGTATATTCTTCCAGATTGATTTCCAAATTGCCCACACGGAGAATGTTGGCATTGGAACCTTTTTCGTTTTTGGTCATGCGGCGGAGTACCGCACGTACTCTTGCCATAACCTCACTTGGGCTGAATGGTTTTACAATATAGTCATCGGCACCGATGTCCAGACCCATGATTTTTTCAAAGTCTTCGCCACGGGCGGTAACAAGAATTACCGGCACATCGGATTTGGCACGGATTTTTCTGCATACCTCATAGCCGTCTTCCTTTGGCATCATGACATCCAATAAAACAACCACCGGATTATACTGGTTGAACAAACGTACCGCTTCCTCGCCGTCGGATGCCACAACCGGCTGGAAACCTTCCTTTTCTGCATACAATGACAAAATGCTGGTAATGTCCGGATTATCATCCGCAATCAGTATGTAGGACATAATCGAATCCTCCTTCTGCTTTTGCTTGTTTTCTGCTGTTCTTTATGTACATTATAAAAAACTTCTGTTATAAATACAAGTCTATTATATCTGCCAATTGTGTCAAAAATAAGATGGTAAATGTTACAAAATATCTTGAAAGTGTCATGGTTTTGCCACGGTTCTGACAAAAACGGGTGGTATACTGTATTCAGGATGTGACGCAAGGATTTTCAAGTTAGGAGGAAAAGCCATGAGGCTGAAAAGTTGTTTAAAAGGTTTATTTATCTTCGGCTTAGTTCTTTTCCTTGGAGTTTTCTGTCCAATGGGCAGCACACAAACTGCTTTTGCGAATGAAACTCAAGATATTAAATTGAATGTAAATTCCCAGACTATCGTAAAGGGCAAAACACTTTCCCTTTATGTATACAATCTGATCGAAGGTCAGGAAGTTACCTTTGTTTCTTCCGATCCTGCAATCGCTTCTGTAGACCAGAACGGTATCGTAACCGGCAATCTTGTCGGCACAGCTACCATTCTTGTCACCGTAACAGAGGGAGAAAACACAATCGACATTCTCTCCTGTGACATTAAGGTAGGACCACCTGCCATCAGTGTACAGTTCTCCAGGTTGGAACTGACAATGACGGTTGGCCAAAAAGTAACGCTCGAGCGCATTGTCCTTCCTTTAAACACAGTAGAGACTGCCAAGTTCTCCAGTTATGACAGGGCTATTGCTACCGTAAGTGCCGGCGGTCGTGTAACCGCAAGGTCCGAAGGTTCTACGTACATATTCGCTCAGCTTGATAATGGTCGTTTTGCCGTATGTAAGATTTACGTATATCCGGAAGATATTCTCTTAGAAACTGAAGAAGTTTCTGAAGAAGTTTCTGAAGAGGTTTCCGAAAGTGCGGTTCCTGCACCGGCATCAGAAGTATCCGATCCATTCCTGAATCATGATGAAGAAATGGATTTCAATACATTCATCAGGAATCTGAACGCCGCTGGTAAATCTGCCGAAAGTGCAGAATCCACCACGGGTGATGCCAACTAACTAATCAATCTATGCGCAATATGCCGAAAGGCGTAAAAAATAGGAGGTGCAAATGCACCTCCATTTTTATTGTCTTGAAGCGAAAACCACTGGATAGAAACGGCGAAAATCACTGAATGAAAACGGCGAAAATCACTGAATAGCATTGACAAGTACATAAAATCGCTATATGATAAACATAATAAAGTGAGAAAGGAAGTCAATATGCTAACTCCAAAAAATTATAAAGAGCGACTAATTGATAATAAAATAGCGGAATATATGAACAGCTTTGGAGCAGTTTGTGTGGAAGGACCAAAATGGTGCGGAAAAACATGGACTTCCCTAAATCATGCAAAAAGTGTTTCGTATATTGGTTCTCCGGTAAATAATTTTCAGAACCGTGTTATGGCGGAACTGAGTCCGGAATTGGTTTTGCAAGGAGAACTTCCGCGGCTGATTGATGAGTGGCAGGAGGTTCCTGCGATTTGGGATGCGGTGCGTTTTGAAGTGGATAAAGAGCCGGGAAAGGGAAAATACATTCTCACAAGTTCTTCCACACCAAAAAGAAAAGGTATACTGCATAGTGGTGCAGGTAGAATCGGAAGAATCAGAATGAAAACCATGAGTTTGTACGAAACGGGGGATTCTTCCGGAAGTATTTCTTTAATGGGGTTATTTGAAGAAAAATTGCAACCGGTGGTCACGGGTGATGTCAAGCTGGAAGATTTGATTTATTTTGTTGTACGGGGCGGATGGCCGGGCAATTTAGGTATCGACATTTCATTGGCAAAAAACCTTCCGGTGGAATATTTAAAGGCGGTTGTAGAAGATGATATGTATAGTACGGATGGGATAAAACGGGATTCCCGAAAGGTGAGGTCGTTACTCCATTCCTTAGGAAGAAACGAAAGCACTATTGTATCGAACAGTACATTGCGCAAGGATATGGCGGCCTATGACGAAACAGAAATTGATTCCAATACCATTGCCGAATATCTGGATGTTTTCAACCGCTTGTTTTTGCTGGAGGAACAGCCTGCATTTGCTCCAAATCTAAGGTCGTCCCGCCGGGTGTTAAAATCTCCCAAAAGGCATTTTACGGATGTATCTTTGGCGGTTGCAGCATTAGAAGCAACGCCTGAAATGCTGCTGGGTGATTTGCATACCTTTGGCTTTCTGTTTGAAGCATTATGTGAGCATGACTTGTGTTTATATGCAGAGGCAAACGGAGGACAATTGTTCCATTACCGGGATGAAAAGGATAATGAAATAGATGCAGTGATAGAACTTCCGGATGGCAGATGGGGTGCGTTTGAAATTAAATTAGGGGCAAACCAAATAGATGCTGCGGCAAAGGATTTGCTTAAAATGAAAGAGATTATGGTGAAGGAAGGAACAGCACCGGTTGTTTTATGTGTGGTTTGCGGTATGACGAATATGGCATACACAAGGGAAGATGGTGTGCTTGTAGTTCCAATCACGGCATTAAGACCATAGAAGACAAGGAGTAAAATTATGAATCACGGATTTATTAAAGTAGCAGCGGCAACACCGGAGGTAAAGGTGGCAGACTGCATCTGGAACGGAGAACAAACCATAAAATTAATAGAAGAAGCAGAAGACTTAGGAGTAAAGGTTCTGGTATTTCCGGAGCTTGGCATCACCGGCTATACCTGCGGTGATTTATTCTTACAGGATACACTGCTGGATGCAGCACAGAAAACCATGTGGAAGATCGCGGAGGCAACGGAAGGTAAGGATGTCTTTGTGTTTGTCGGACTTCCTTTGCAGGTCCGTGATAAATTGTATAATGTGGCAGCCGCCATCCATAACGGGGAATTGCTGGGCTTGATTCCAAAGAAATACATCCCGAATTATTCCGAATTTTATGAGGCACGACATTTCCACGGAGGTCCTGCGGAAACCGCAGACATTTTCGTGGACGGTCTTTTGGTGCCGTTTGGACAGAATATTATTTTTACCTGCGAGGAGCTTGGCATGACCCTGGCAGCAGAAATTTGTGAGGATGTATGGACCCGTATTCCTCCAAGCAATAATCATGCCTTGGCAGGCGCCAACGTAATCGTGAATTTATCTGCCAGCAATGAAGTGGTAGGCAAGGGAAAACGCCGCCGCGACCTGGTAAAGGGGCAGTCCTCCCAGTTGTTGGCAGCGTATATTTATGCCTGTGCCGGAGAAGGGGAATCCACCACGGATTCCGTATTTGCCGGCCATAACATGATTGCGGAAAACGGAAATATCCTTGCGGAACAGCGTTTCGCCACCGGCCTTTGCATTTCGGAAATTGATGTGCAGAAGCTGCGCAGCGAGCGCCGCCGTATCGGCAGTTTTATGACAGAGGAAAGAGAAGATTATACAGAGATTATTTTTACCTATCCGTCCTTTGGGAAGGAATTGAAGGAAACGGTATTAACCCGTCCTGTGGCAAAATCTCCGTTTGTACCTGCGGATAACAGCAAACGCAAGGAGCGTGCGGAAGAAATTACCATGATTCAGGCTTTGGGATTAAAGAAGCGTCTGCAGCATACCAACTGTAAGAGTGCTGTTATCGGTATTTCCGGTGGGTTGGATTCCACCCTGGCATTGCTTGTTACCTGTAAAGCCTTTGATATGCTGGGTCTTTCAAGAACCGGCATTACCTCTGTTACCATGCCGTGCTTTGGCACCACCGACCGTACCTACAACAACGCCATTACACTGGCAAAGGAGCTTGGCACTACGGTTCGTGAAGTAAATATTGCAGAATCTGTGCGAAAGCATTTTGAAGATATCGGACAGGAGGAAGAAAACCATGATGTAACCTATGAAAATTCCCAGGCCAGAGAGCGCACCCAGGTGCTGATGGATATGGCTAACCAGACAAATGGAATGGTAATCGGTACCGGTGATTTGTCCGAGCTGGCGCTGGGATGGGCAACCTATAACGGCGATCATATGTCCATGTACGGTGTCAATGCGGATATTCCGAAGACACTGGTGCGTTATTTGGTGGCATGTTTTGCGGAAGAGGCGGAACAAGCATCGGAGAAAGCGTTGGCAGCAGTGTTAAAGGACATTCTGGATACACCGGTAAGTCCGGAACTGCTCCCACCAACCGACGGAAAGATTTCCCAGAAAACCGAAGACTTGGTGGGACCTTATGAGCTCCACGACTTTTTCCTGTATTATATGCTGCGGTTCGGTTTTGCACCGAAGAAGATTTTCCGTCTGGCAAAGCATGCCTTTGCAGGCGAGTATGAGGATGCGGTAATTCTTAAATGGTTAAAAACTTTCTACCGCAGATTTTTCGGTCAGCAGTTTAAGCGTTCCTGCCTGCCGGATGGTCCGAAGGTGGGATCTGTCGGTGTGTCTCCGAGAGGTGATTTACGTATGCCGAGTGATGCTTGTGTACGGCTTTGGCTGGAGGAACTGGAGTAAAATATTTAGTACATTTTTATTCCTGTACTTCTGCTTTTTCAAGCGTTTTTTCAATGGCCTCCACCAGAATGGTCTGGGTATATGTACTGCCTTCCGTAAATTTCAGTTCCTCTACCGGAACATCAAGGCTTAGTTGCAGTTCCAGGTCTTCCAGGGCAGGAGAAAGCAGAGGATACATGGTTTCCACGGCTTCGTCCAGGTTAATCAGACGTACGGAATTGATGTGGTTTTCGTCACAGACCAGCTCTAAATGAATGGTAGTGTCGTTCATTTCCATGGTGGTAGTGTATACACCGGGATAATAGAGCGGAGCGCTGGTTTCTGTGCTTTTTGGGCCTGCGGAAGGTCCCATGAGGCTTGGGGTGGATTCCTTCTTTACGGAAACAAGAATAATCACCAGTGCAAGTATAGCAACACCCAGAACCACAAGGGCGGCAGTGAAAAGAAGTTCTTTTAATTTTAATACAACAAATTTTGGTTTGGACATAAACACCTCCAACGGGTTTTCTGTTATCAATATATGAGGGAAAAGGGTATGGCATTACAATTTATTTTAGGTGCGTCCGGCACCGGAAAAACTACATATTTGTATGATTTGGTAACCGGCCGGGCAGCAGAGCACCCGGATATGGCCTACTATTTTATTGTGCCGGAGCAGTTTACCCTGGCGACCCAGAAAGCATTGGTGCAGCACAATCCGGCGGGCGGTATTTTTAATATTGATGTGCTAAGTCTTGCCCGTCTGGCTCATAAAGTGTTTGAGGAGCAGGGAGGAGCACCTTGCCGCATGTTAAAGGATATCGGTAAAAGCATGGTGGTAAAGCGAGTGCTATCCGAATGCAGGGAGGAGCTTTCCTTATTTGGTGCCAATGCCGGACAATCCGGATTTGTGGAGGAAACCAAATCCCTGATTTCCGAACTGTTTCAGTATGGCATTGGTGAGGCAGAATTGCAGGAGATGATGGAGGATAATAGGGACAACGGACTGCTTTATAAAAAACTCTCCGATGTCCTTGTTTTGGTACGTAAATTTAAGGACATCTTAGGCAAGGACTATATGACCTCCGAAGGTATTTATGATGCTTTGGCGGAGTGCATCGAAAAGTCCAGATTTTTGAAAAACTGTGAAATCGTACTGGAGGGCTTTACCGGTTTTACTCCGTCCCAGTATGAGCTTTTGCGGAAACTATTCCGGCTGGCAAAAACCGTGTATATTTCTGTAACTGTTACAAAGGAAGCGGCATTTGGTCCGAAGAAGGAACAGGATTTGTTTGCCATGAGCCGCAATACGGTAGACCGATTAACAAAGCTGGCAGAAGAGGTACACTGTGAGGTGCTTCCTCCTGTGGTCGCGGGAGAGAAAGATTACCGCCATAAAGAAGGCAGCGCCTTGCATCATTTGTGGGGAAATCTGTTCCGCTATCCGGTCAAGCGCTTGGAAGGTCCGGTGAACGAAGAGCTTACCATATTTGCCGGTGCAGATGCAAAGGCAGAATGCCGCTATGCGGTAACAAAGATATTACAACTGATTCAGCAAAAGGGTTACCGGTACAGGGATATTGCAGTTGTTGTCAGCGATATTAACTGCTATGGAGAATTGATGGAACAGGAGCTTAACGCTTCCGGTATCCCGTGCTTTTTGGATTATAAGAAAAATATGTCGGAAAACACCTTTGCGGAGTACTTAAAGTCGGTGCTTAAGCTGGCAGAAGCGGGACTTCACACGGAAGGTGTGTTATCCTACGTGAAAAATTCCCTGTCCGGTTGGGACAAGGAAGAAGTATTTTCTTTAGAAAACTATTGCCTTGCCCTTGGTATGAAAGGATATCAGTTTGAGAAGGAATGGAAGCGGACCTATCGCACCCATACAGAGGTTTCCCTGGAGGTTCTGAATGCTTCCAGAAAGCGGCTGGTGGCAGAGCTGACTCCGCTATTGGAAGCTTTCCGGAAAGAGAATGCCACCGTCGAAGAGTTTACCCGTGCACTATTCTATTTCTTAAAAGAGCACGGTCTTGAGAAGCGCCTTCAGAAGAGGGAAGAGGATTTTCTGACAAAGGGAGACCGCCTGCGGGCAAGAGAATATGCCCAGGTGTACCGGGTGGTGTTGGATTTGTTCGACCAGCTGGTAGAACTGTTAGGGGAAGAAAAAATTACGCCGAAGGAATACCGTGAACTGGTGGAAACCGGACTACGCGAAGCAAAGGTTGGTTTGATTCCGGCCGGCTCCGAGCAGGTGGTTATCGGTGATATGGAGCGAAGCAGATTGAAAGAAATCAAAGCATTGTTTTTCCTTGGTGTAAATGACGGCAAGGTGCCTGCAGTTTCTGCAAATCAAGGTATTTTCAGCGATAAGGACCGGCAGGAGTTATCAGGAGATAAATTTGAACTGGCACCGGACCCGGTAACCCGTATGAGTAACGGACAGTTCTACTTATACATGAATCTGACAAAGCCGGCAGAAAAATTATATCTGACCTATGCTGCGGTAGGAGAAGACGGAAAAACGGTCCGTACATCCTACCTGGTGGGGAAAATCAAAGCCCTGTTTCCGGAGCTTACCATCCGGACGGAGTACGATTCCGAAGCGGAACAGCTGGTGCAAAATGACAAAGGACGCCGGGCATTTTTAACCTCTCTCCGGCAGTTTGCAGCCGGTGAAGCAGAAGCTTCTTTTGAAGAATTGTATCATTTTTACGCTAATACATTGGTGCAGGAAGAATTGGATACACTTATCCGTCAGGCGGTGATGGCGGCGGAAAAGGAACAGCTGACACCGGAGCTTGCCAAAGAATTGTACGGAAATACCATTGTCGGCAGCGTAACCCGCATGGAACAGTATGCAAGATGTGCCTTTGCTCATTTCTTAAAATACGGGCTTTGCCTGGAGGAGCGGCAGGAATACCGTCTGCAGGCGCCGGATATCGGCAATTTATATCACGATGGATTGAAACGGTTCGGGAATGAACTGTTGGCACAGGGAAAAAAATGGCAGGATATTTCGGTTGAGGAACGGAATGCACTTGCCGAACGGGTTGCGAAGGAAGCGGTAGAAGCATATGCAACCGACATTTTTGTAAGCTCTGCAAAAAATCAGTATATGACAAAGCAGATGGAACGGGTATTAAAGAAAACCCTGGAAATCTTAACGACACAGTTAGCCGGCAGTGATTTTTCACCGGAGGCCTTTGAAAAATCCTTTTTCCATACCGACCGAAATTTAAGTCTCCATGGAGTGATTGACCGTGTGGATTCCTGTGAAACCGGAAACGGAAAGCTGATAAAAATTGTGGACTATAAATCCGGTTCCAAGGACTTTTCTTTGGAGGAGCTATATTACGGCCTTTCCATGCAGCTGGCAGTGTATATGACTGCAGTGCTCCGGGACAAGGAATATAAGGATGCTACCCCGGCAGCGATGTTTTTTTATCATGTGGATGACCCGATTGTGGATAAATCCGATCATGCAGAGACGGATGTGTTGAAAAAACAGCGGGTGAAGGGACTGGTAAACGATAAAATGGAAATTGTGAGGAAGCTGGATCATGCTTTTGTAGATGCGGCAGGCGGTCTGGCAGCATCAGTGAAATCGGTGAAAATTCCGGTGGAAACAGACAAGGAAGGCCGGTACAGTAAACGTTCCAAAGTAGCTGACAGTGCCATGTTTACCGCGATTTCCGATTATGTATATGAGAAATTAAAAGCGGAGAGCGAAGAAATTCTGGCAGGTGCGGCAGAAATTGCTCCGTATAAGTGTAAAAAGAAAACCGGCTGCGATTACTGCAGCTATAAAGCGGTGTGTGGGTTTGATAAAAAGAACGGCGGTACCTACCGGGTGCTGACACCGCTGAGTGATGAGGAAGTATTGGCAAAGCTTCGGGAACGGAAAACGAGACAGGATAAATAGCAGAAGGGAGTAGCCATGGCTGAAATCAGATTGACGCCGGAACAGCAAAAGGTAGTGGATACCAGAAACTGTAACCTGTTGGTGACAGCCGCCGCCGGTTCCGGTAAAACTGCGGTTTTAGTAAAAAGAATCATTAAAAAGGTAACGGAGGAGGGTCAGGATATTGACCGACTCCTGATTGTAACCTTTACCAATGCAGCTGCGGCAGAAATGCGGGAGCGTATTGGTGCTGCCATTGAAGAGGCTATTTCCCTACATCCGGAAAGTACTCATTTGCAGCGGCAGATGATGCTGTTGCATAATGCCAAAATTACTACCATTCACAGCTTTTGTCTTTCTGTTATCCGGGAATTTTTCCATTTGCTTGCCCTGGATCCGGGATTCCGCATCGGGGATGAGGCAGAGTTATCCCTGCTTCGGGCTGATGTACTGGAGAAGGTATTAGAGCAGGCCTATGAAAAAGAAGAGAAGGCATTTTTTTCCTTTGTGGAGAGTTTTGGTTCCGTAAAAAACACGGACGCGGTTACCGGTTATGTAATGAAATTGTATCATCTTGCCATGAGCCAGCTGAATCCGGAGGAGTGGCTGGAGGCGCTGCTGCGTGAGTTTACTTTTTCTAAAAAGGAGTTTGCATCCGGCTTGATGGCAAAGCTTGTGATGGAAGAAGTGAAACTCTGTCTGGAGGACTGCAGGATTTTGATAAACCGGTTGTTTGCATTAACCATGGAACCGGACGGACCGGCAGCCTATGCAGAAACCTTCCGGGAGGATGAGGCAGAACTGCTGCGTCTGCTTTCTGCCGCAAAGGACTATGTTACCTTTTCTGCCGCCCTGGAGCAACATAAATTTACTGCCCTTTCCAGAAAGAAGCAAAACGCTTCCGAAGAAAAAAAAGAATTGGCAAAAAGCCTGAGAGAACAAATAAAAAAGCAGATAAAGAAGATAAAGGATGATTTTTTCTATGAATCGCCGGAAGAAATGTGGGAGAGTATTACCCATATGAAGCTTCCGATGCAGGGGCTGGTGGACTTAACAAAACAGTTCCTTAGGCAGTATGAAGCAGAAAAAAAGGAAAAGAATCTTTTGGACTTTAATGATTTGGAGCATATGGCGCTTCGAATTCTGACAAAGCCGTGCGGACAGGGACGTATCGAGCCTACAGAGGCTGCGAAGGTGCTGTCCGGGCGGTTCGATGAAATTATGATAGATGAATATCAGGACAGTAACCTGATTCAGGAGGCTGTGCTGACCAGCGTTTCCGGTGCCTGGAAGAACACACCGAATGTGTTTATGGTAGGCGATGTAAAACAGAGCATTTACCGGTTCCGCATGGCATGTCCGGATTTGTTCATGGAAAAATATGAAACCTACCAAAGCGAAGGCCCGGCACAGAAAATTGATTTGGCGAAAAATTTCCGCAGTCGGCGAAGTGTGCTGGATGCAATTAATGTATTGTTTGCGGGACTGATGCATAAGGATTTCACCGAAGTGGAGTATGATGCGGCGGCCTCTCTTTATTTTGGTGCCTCTTATCCGGAGGAAAAAGAATGTCACTGTACGGAAGTGATATTTGTAAATGCAGAATCCGCAGGGACTGACATGGATTCCGAGGAAACGGAGTTTGAGGCTTCTTCGGAAGAGCAGGAGCATGGCGGAACAATCAAGGAGGAAGACGGAGAATTATCCGGAGCGGAAAAGACTTTGGTTCAGGCAGAAGCATATGCGGTGGCAAAGCGCATCAAAGAGCTTCGCCATTCCGAATTGACGGTTGGCAGTGAAGAAAGACCGGTGGAGTACGGAGATATTGTAATTTTACTCCGTACCATGAGTGGTTGGTCCGAGGCGTTTTTAGAGGTGCTGACCGAGCAGGGAATTCCGGCATATGCAGATACCGGTGCCGGATATTTCAAAACCTTTGAAATCGGAAAAACACTGGATTTTCTGCGTATTTTAGATAATCCGAAGCAGGATATCCCGTTTGCGGCAGTGTTACACTCCCCAATCGGCGGATTTAATGCCAAAGAACTGGCAGAACTCCGGGTGACATATGGCGCAGTATCCGCAAAGAATAAAACAAACCGGTGTCTGTATGAGGCTGCGCGGGAAGCGGCGGCTAATGCTCTCGGAAAAAATGACGGGATTAATTCCAAGGCAGCAAAATTCTTTGCTTTATATGACCGCCTTCGGGAAGAAACAGAGTATGTAAGTATTCATGAATTGATTGGAAAATTTTATGACTACAGCGGTTTTAAAGATATGGTGACGGTAATGCCGGGAGGCGAACGGCGCAGAGGAAATCTGGATATGCTGATTGTAAAGGCAAAACAGTACGAGGCGACCAGCTTCAGTGGCTTGTATGATTTTATTCGCTATATTGACCGGCTGATTAAATATGAAGTGGACTTTGGCGAAGCCGGAAACACAGAGGCCGGACAGCAGGTGCGTATTATGAGTATCCATAAGAGCAAAGGTCTGGAATTTCCGGTGGTATTTCTTTGTGGTATGGAAAAGAAATTTAACCGCAGGGATATGAGAGAACGCCTCATTATTCATGCAGGGCTTGGACTTGGTCCGGAATTTGTGGATACAACCCTCCGGGTAAAATCACCGACGCTGTTGAAAAAAATGATTGCAAAGCAGATGAACAGTGAAATGATTGCCGAGGAGTTGAGAGTGCTCTACGTTGCCATGACCAGAGCAAGAGAGAAGCTGATTATGGTAGGTACCATGAAGGAACCGCAAAAGAAATATACGATTTGGAGGCAACAGGCGGAAACCGTGGATGGCCGGGGAATATTACCTTCTTATATTGCCGGGGCAGGTTCCTACTATGATTTTATTTGTCCGCTGTTGTTTGCGGGAAATGGGTTTGAGGCACTCCATCGTTTATCGGAAGAAGATGTTACAATTTCTATCGTGAAGCATATGGAAACAGAGGAGTTTCCGGAGGCTGTATTTACCGGGAAGTATCTGTTGATGGAACGGGGAGCGGCAGACCGTGTGACGGAACAGATGGAAAATGCCCTGACAAAAGAAGAATTGTTACACGTCCTTTCCCAAATGAAAGACATGGAGCCTGTTTCTACAGAGGATGCGGTGGCAGTCCGGGAATTGTTGGAATTACAAAATTCTTTTGAATATCCTTACAAAACGGAGGCAAATCTTCCGGTAAAGGTGACGGTTTCTGAACTGAAAAGAATGCATTTGGAAGCAGAAGAAAGCGAGGCGGCAGAACTGCAGGGTAGTAACCGGGCAGCTTCAGTTTCTGCAGATGGGGCATCTTCTGTACAACAGCTATTACCGGATGAAATATCCTTTGATGAAGTGGCATTTGATGAAATATCGTTTGACACCGTGGATGCCCATGGTAACTTTGTCTTGCAGCTGGATTCCTCAGGTGAGCTGACAATTCCGGAAGATGATTGTACGTATCCGGAATTTCTAAAACCGGAAAAAACCATTTCCGGTAGTGACAGAGGTACCATTTATCATCACATTATGGAACTGATGACCTTTGCGGCGGATATGCCGAAAAGTGCTGTAAGGTCCACGTTAGATTCCATGGTAAAAGACGGAAGCTTAAAGCAGGAAGAACGGGATGCGGTGAATGATACCAAGCTGGTTAAGTTTTTCGCCTCCGGACTCGGCAGACGTATGTGCCGTGCCGAAGATGCAGGAACGCTTCGCAGAGAGCAGCCCTTTGTTATTGGTATTCCGGCTAAAGAATTGTTCCCGGATTCCGAAAGTGAAGAATTGGTTTTAGTCCAAGGCGTTATCGATGCATTCTTTGAAGAAGAGGACGGTCTGATACTGATGGATTATAAGACGGACCGTATTCACGAAGATGCAAAAACCGAACTTACAAAGAAATATCAGAGTCAGTTGGGCTATTATCGTACGGCCCTGGAAAAACTGACCGGAAAGAAAGTAAAAGAAGTGTGGTTTTACGCTTTTGGAACCAACGAAGATTTCAGGATAGAATAAAGGTTATTATATATTAAAATTTTAGGCACTACATTATCCGTGTCCGCCTGACTCCTCCTACCGTGTTCGCTTCATACGGAGCAAACAAATAAATTCGTTTGTCCGTATGTATCGTACATCGGTAGGCTGAGATGTCGGACACTTGGATAATGTAGTGCCTAAAATTTATGTTATATAGCAAGCCGTTATGTATAAACATGAAATTTATGGAAACACTCAAAATATAAAAGAAATGATTTAGGAGGTTCCCATGAAAAAAAGAAAACCGATTGTACTTAGTGAAATTAAACCGGAAGAAAAAAGAAAGTACGAAATTGCCAAAGAACTTGGTCTGCTTGATAAAGTCTTAACTGATGGCTGGCAGTCCCTTTCCGCAAAAGAAACCGGAAAAATCGGTGGCATGCTTTCTAAAGCAGCGAAGGAAGCAAAAACGAAGGCTTTATGATATTTAATTCCCTTTCATTTTAGCTTATGAAAAATTAAGAAATCCCCGGCAAGAATTTGTCTGTAGAAAACCCTGGAGAAACGTCGGTACTTAGTGAGGTTTTTTCGAACTTAGTACCGCTACGTTTCGATGGAAGCGCGAGCGTGTTTTCGGAAGACAAATTCTTGCCGGGGATTATTAATTTTCAAAAACTAAATGCGGGAACTAAATATCATATCCCTTGAGGAGCTTTGCGCGGCTTGGATGACGTAACTTTCTCAGCGCCTTTGCCTCAATCTGACGGATACGTTCACGGGTTACGTTAAATTCCTTACCTACTTCTTCCAAAGTGCGGTTTCTGCCGTCCTGTAAGCCGAAGCGGAGGGTTAATACCCTTTGCTCACGCTCGGTGAGGGTTTCCAACAGCTTTTGAATCTGATCCTGTAACATGGAATGGGCAGCAGCCTCTTCCGGACCCATGATGCGTTCGTCCTTGATGAAGTCGCCTAAATGGCTGTCATCTTCTTCGCCGATTGGAGAATCTAGGGAGATTGGGTCTGCGGAAACCTTTAAGATTTCACGGACTTTATCTACCGGAAGTCCCATAACATCAGCGATTTCCTGTTCGGATGGTTCACGGCCGAGTTCTTGCATTAAGGTACGGGAAACACGGTAGGTTTTGTTAATAACTTCAGACATGTGTACCGGAATACGGATGGTACGGGACTGGTCTGCAATAGCACGGGTAATAGCCTGACGGATCCACCAGGTGGCATAGGTGGAAAATTTGTAGCCCTTGGTGTGGTCGAACTTTTCCACAGCCTTGATAAGACCTAAGTTACCTTCCTGAATTAAATCAAGGAAGGAAAGACCGCGGCCTACATAACGTTTTGCAATGCTGACAACCAGACGCAGGTTGGATTCTGCCAACTGCTGCTTAGCAGCGCTGTCTCCGGCCTGGATGCGTTCTGCCAGTGCAACCTCTTCTTCAAGGGAAAGGAGAGGATAATCACCGATTTCTTTTAAATACTGTTTTACCGGGTCGTCGGACATGACATTGGCAAGAGCATTTAAATCTTCAGCTTCTAAAAGTGCCTCGTCTTCCTGATCCATATCAAGGAGAGCTTCTTCGGAAGGTTCGTCATCTTCGAACGGAGTAATAATGACAATACCGTTATTTTCCAAATACTCATAAATTTTATCAGTTTGTGCGGCAGATAAATCAAAGCCTTTAAAGAAATCATTTACCTTGTCGATTTCAATGGCGTCCTTATTGGCACGTCCCATGGCAAGAAGTTCCTGCAGCTTTGCTTCAAAAGAAGCCTGTAAATCACTCATTCTTGTTTCCTCATCTCTATATTTCTGGCAATAAAGCCGACTAAGCGACATTATAACACAGGTCCATGCAAAAAGAAAAGAGAAATTTTTGAAGAATTTAAGAATCTGTTGCAAGAAGTTGTCAAAATGAGGTATACTTTGCGTGAAACGGGCGATTTGCCTGCAAAAGAAGAGAGGTTATACGGATGAGAGAACGCATTTATTGGAACAGGGATTGGGAATTTACAACAGAATATACGGAAGAATTATTATCAAAAGAATTTGTGGGTGATACGGCAACAGTGACGTTGCCCCATACCGTGGCGGAAACACCGTTTCACTACTTTGACGAAAGTATTTACCAGATGGTCAGCGGTTACCGGAAGAGTTTTGTTCCGGAAGAAAGCTGGAAAGAAAAGCGGGTGCTGCTTACCATCGAGGCGGCGGGCCATCAGGCAGAAGTTTACCTAAACGGGGAGAAAATCACGGAACATTTTGGCGGATATACCGCGTTTTCGGTGGATTTGGCACCGCAGCTTATGTTTGGCGAAGAAAATGTACTGGCGATAAAAGTAGACAGCCGGGAAAGCATCAATGTTCCGCCGTTTGGAAAGGTAATCGATTACATGACCTATGGCGGTTTGTATCGTGAAGTCTATCTGGATATTCTGGATAAAACCTGCATTGAAGATGTTTTTGTGAAAACAAGACGGATTTCTGCCATGACCTATGAAATTTCGGCGGAGATTGACTGTCTGCAGCTACCGGAAGATGAAATCCGTGTGACATTGCTGGATGGCGACGGCGCCCATATTTGCACGTTAGGCCAGTCCTGGCAGCGGGTAACCGGTATTTCAGAGTGGCATCCGGATCATCCGGAGTTATATATTCTCCGTACGGAATTGATTCGCGGAAATGATGTGGTGGATGTTTTAGATACCCGGTTCGGTTTCCGGGAGGCGGTCTTTAAGAAAGACGGTTTTTATTTAAATGATAAGAAGTTTAAACTCCGGGGATTGAATCATCACCAAAGCTACCCATATGTAGGCTATGCCATGCCGGAATCCATGCAAAAGTATGATGCGGAAATTTTAAAGAAGGAACTGGGCGTGAATGCGGTCCGTACCTCCCATTATCCGCAGTCACAGCATTTTATCAACCGTTGTGATGAACTGGGCTTATTGGTATTTACGGAAATTCCGGGCTGGCAGCATATCGGAGATGATACCTGGAAGAAGATTGCCTTGAAAAATACAGAGGAGATGGTGCTTCAGTACCGCAACCATCCGTCTGTTATTTTGTGGGGCGTCCGTATTAATGAGTCCATGGATGACGATGAGCTTTATACAGAGACAAATCGTATTGCCCATGGGTTGGATTCTACCCGTCAGACCAGTGGCGTGCGCTATATTCAGAAGAGCAGTTTACTGGAAGATGTATATGCTTATAATGATTTTTCACATAAAGGCTATAATGCAGGATGCTTAAAGAAAAAGAAGTCTACACCGGATAGGAAAAAGGGTATGCTGATTTCTGAGTTTAACGGGCATATGTTCCCAACGAAAAGCTTTGATTCTGAAGAACATCTCACAGAGCACATGCTTCGTCATGCCCGGGTCATGGATGCCTATTATGGGGAAAAGGAGATTGCCGGCGGCTTTGGCTGGTGCATGTTTGACTATAATACCCACCAGGATTTCGGCAGTGGTGACCGCATTTGCTATCATGGTGTTACGGATATGTTCCGTAATAAAAAACCGGCGGGAGAATTGTACTTTGCCCAGCAGGAATCGGAACCTGTGCTGGAAGTATGTTCTTCCCTGGAAATAGGGGAACATCCGGGTGGATATGTGGGTGAAGTTTACATGGCAACCAATGCAGACAGCATCCGGGTGTTCAAAAACGGCCGGTTTGTGAAGACCATCCAGGCAAGCGACTCGGAGTTTGAAAACATGCCGCACGGTCCGGTAATGATTGATGAGTTTGTGGGAGATTCCCTGTGCACGGAAGAAGGATATAAAAAGGGAAAAGCCAAGGCTGTGAAAAAAGTGCTGTTAGCAGCCCAAAAGTATGGTATAGCAAAACTCCCGCTTTCTGCAAAACTGACGGCAGCAAAATGTATGCTGTTTTACGGTATGAAGCTTTCCGATGCAGTGGATTTGTTTGGCAAGTATGTCAGCGACTGGGGCGGTGAGGCAACGGTATACCGGTTTGAGGCAGTCAAAGACGGATTGATTGTGAAAACGGTTGAAAAGAGTCCGATGAAGGAAAAGCAGCTGAAGGTGCAGTGCTCGCACACGGAATTAATGGAAAAGAATACGTATGACGTGGCAGCCATCCGGTTCCGTATGGAAAGTGAGAAGAACAATCTGCTTCCTTTCTGTCAGGACATTATTTCTTTATCTGCGGAAGGACCGATAGAGGTGATTGGACCAAAGACGGTTTCCTTGCGCGGTGGCATGGGCGGTACCTATGTAAAGACCACCGGAAAATCCGGAGAGGCAAAGCTTGTGATTCAAGCAGAGGGATTGGAGCCGATAGAGATTGTATTTACCGTAGTATAAATTTCACTTACATAAGTTTTAAGGCCGGCAGGCCAACTGGTGTTATCAGTGCCTGCCGGCCTTTTCCTATGGTTTCCACCGATTCCCCCTGCCGGCTCCGCTGCTTCCCACGGGGGCTTGCCGGTTTGTTCTCCGAAGTGAGGACTATGCCTGTTTATTCCCGTTTTGCCAAAACTCGGGACGGAGTGGAATGGGTATTTTTGTGATTTGGCTTGTTCAAAACATCCTGCGGATGTACCTTTCAAGAAAAGTTCAGGGCATGTCTGACACATAAAGTGTCCACATACCCTGAAAACAGTTGGACAAAACGGGAAACGCAGTCATATCACTTCGGGAGGACAACCCGGAGCCGCTGGGAAAGCACGGTATGCCGGTGCGGGAAAAACGGTGGGAAACAGTGGAGATGCCGACAGCGAAGTTCACTTATGGTTTTTCATAAAAACTGAGAATCCCCTGGCGGGGAGGCAAAGGGAAAAACTTATATTCACAAACTAATTGACACAGCCCCCCTTTGAGGACTATAATTATTGCAGTATGTTCACAGAAGAGAACAATGAAATTTATATATAATTTTGGAGGAAAATCTAATGGCAAAAATCAGAACAAGATATGCACCAAGTCCAACGGGACGTATGCATGTCGGCAATTTAAGAACCGCATTATATGAGTATTTAATCGCAAAGCACGAGGGTGGCGACTTCATCCTTCGTATTGAAGATACAGACCAGGAACGTTTTGTGGAAGGTGCTACTGAAATTATCTACCGCACCATTGCAAAGTGCGGCATGGAGTATGACGAAGGCCCGGATAAGGATAAGGGCTTTGGCCCTTACGTTCAGAGTGAGCGTATGAAGACCGGCGTTTACATGGAATATGCAAAGAAGCTGGTAGAGATGGGCGAAGCATATTACTGCTTCTGTACCAAGGAGCGTTTAGACACTCTCCGTACTTCCGTTTCCGAAAGCGATGAGTCTAAGGAAATCGTAAAGTATGACAAGCATTGCCTGCACCTTAGCAAGGAAGAAATCGAGGCAAAATTAGCAGCAGGAGAGCCGTTCGTTATCCGTCAGAATATGCCAACCACCGGAACTACATCCTTTACCGATGCGGTTTACGGCACCATTACCGTAGAGAATGAAGAGCTGGACGACATGATTTTAATCAAGTCCGACGGTTTCCCGACCTACAATTTCGCAAACGTAATCGACGATCATTTAATGCAGATTACCCACGTTGTCCGTGGTAACGAATATTTATCTTCCACACCAAAGTACACCCGCCTTTATCAGGCATTCGGTTGGGAAGAGCCTACCTACGTACACTGTCCGCTCATTACCGATGAGGAGCATCGCAAGCTTTCCAAGAGAAGCGGTCATTCCTCCTTTGAGGATTTATTAGAGCAGGGCTTCTTACCGGAGGCAATTGTAAACTTCATGGTACTTCTCGGTTGGAGCTCCGGCACCGACCGAGAAATCTTCTCCTTAAAAGAGTTAGAGGAAGTTTTTGATTACCACCACATCAACAAGTCTCCGTCCGTATTCGACATCCAGAAGTTACGCTGGATGAACGGCGAATACATGAAGATGCTTGACGATGAAAAGTATTTAGAACTGGCAATTCCTTATGTGAAGGAAGTAGTAAAGAAAGACTATGACTTAAATAAGATTGCATTACTGGTAAAGAGCCGTATTGAAACTCTTTGTGATATCGGCGAGAAGATTGACTTCTTTGATGAGCTTCCGGAGTATGATACCGAGATGTACGTACACAAGAAGATGAAGACCACCAAGGAAAGCTCCCTGCAGGTATTGCAGGAACTGTTACCGGAATTAGAGGCATTAGAGGATTACTCTATTGCCGGCGTCGAAGCAGTATTAATGGGGTATATTGCTAAAACCGGTATCAAAAACGGACAGGGCTTATGGCCGGTTCGTACTGCGGTTTCCGGAAAGCAGTCCACACCGGGTGGTGCTTATGAAATCATGGAAATCCTCGGTAAAGAGGAATCCTTGAACCGCATTCGCAAGGCCATTGCGATGTTAGCGGAATAAACGGCCACACAACTTAAAAGAGAAGGGTAAAAAATTATGGGACGAGAGAAAAAAGCAGCAAAAGCAGAACCTGAGGGTCAGCAGTATCTGTACAAGGACGAGGAAATGCGGTTAAAAAGAAGTAACCGGCTGGTATTTATTTCCACAGTGGTGGAATGTTTGGTAATCAGTTTATACTTAATTCTCCGCATGATGTGGAAAGAAACCGACAGACTGATACTTCCTCAGATTGCAAACTGGATTACAATTTTTGTGTTGATTGCCAATATTGTTACGTATAAGGTGGAAAAATTCAAACACAAATTCCGTTTGACCAATGCCATTTCTTTAGGATTTTTATACGTTACAGTTATGTTTATTTCGGATGCTACGTTCATTTACTGGATTTTAGTTGCTATCCTTCTCATGAATCTTCCGTTCTATGATTGGAAGTATTCTAAAAAACTGGCTATCTTTTTCTGGGTAAGCTATGTTGTCAGTGTATTTTACCGTCAGGGGAACGGAACAGTACAAAAAAGTGCGGATACTTATGCATTGTTTATTGTAATTATTGCGGTTATTTTCCTTGCTACCATGGTATCCAAGGTTATGAATATCTACATGAAGGATATTACCGGCTATATGGGTTATCAGCAGGCACAGCAGGAAGTAATGTTAAAGGATGTTCTCGCTACTTCCAAGATTGTAAAGGATGAAACCGACAAGAGTAGCGAAGCAACAGCACAGTTATATGATTCCGCAGAAACGATTCACCGTAGTATGGTGGAAATTGCAGATGCGATGGAATTGACTGCGGAGAGCGTTCAGGATCAGAATGTTATGACTCAGGAAATTCAAGGATCCATCGAAGGTACTGCAAAACGTTCTGCAGATATGGTAGCTGTAGCGGAAGAGTCCAACGTAAGCATCCATGAAAACATGGAAGCTATTGAGGGATTAAAACAGCAGGCGGCTGAAATCGCGGTAACCAATGAGCAGGTGAATGCAGCAATGCAGAAGCTTCAGCAAAAGACACAGGAAGTAGAAGAAATCGCCGGAATGATTTTCAAAATTTCCAGTCAGACCAATTTACTTGCATTGAATGCATCCATTGAAAGTGCCAGAGCCGGTGAAGCAGGTCGTGGTTTTGCGGTTGTTGCAGAGCAAATCCGTCAGCTGGCAGAGCAGACCAGAGTTTCCACCGAAAGCATTAAAACTATTGTTACGGAGTTAAATACCAATGCGGATGAGGTCGTGGCAGCAGTAGAAAAGTCTATGGGTGCTACAGAAAAGCAAAACGAGATGATTATCACAGCTGCCGATAACTTCGAAAAGCTGGATAAGAACATTACCTCCTTAATTGGTGGAATCAGAGAAATTGATACCGATATTTCCGGTATTTTTGCAGCAAATAACAAGATTGTGGAAAGTATTTCCCAGCTTTCTGCTACAGCAGAAGAGATTACTGCTACCGCAGAACAGGCAAAGAATTTAAGTGACAACAACTTAAAGAGTGCTGAGGATGTAAAGGAAGCCATTGCCACAATCCAGACTACATCAGAAGGAATGGAAAAGTATTTTTGAGATTCAATGAAGCGCAACAACAAGCAATAGCACACGGAGAGGGGCCTATGCTGGTACTGGCAGGCCCCGGCTCCGGTAAAACAGCGGTAATCACAAGAAGAGTTCTGGAGCTTACCAAGCAGGGTGTGGCTCCCGGTAATATTCTTGTGATTACTTTTACTAAAGCGGCAGCCACCGAAATGCAGGAGCGTTTTGAAAGGCTGCAAAAAGAGGAAAATCAGACCAATAGTAAAGGCCGTGTTAACTTCGGAACGTTTCACGCCGTGTTCTTTAAAATTCTGAAATATGCCTATCAATGGGATGCATCCAATATTATCCGGGAAGAAGTCAGTAATCAGCTGTTGTCTGATCTGATACGAAAGCTGGATATGGAAATAGAGGATGAAAGAGAATTCATTGACGGAATCCGTACAGAAATCAGCAAAATAAAAACTGAGAGAATTGATATTAAAACCTATTATTCCATGAACTGTCCGGAAGAACAGTTTCAAAGAATTTATCAGGAATATACAGAAAAAATGCGGCAGCAACGTTTGATTGACTTTGATGATATTTTATTGTATACGTATGATTTGCTTCGGGAGCGCCCGGACATCTTAAAGGTGTGGCAGGAGAAATATCAATATATATTGATTGATGAGTTCCAGGATATTAACCGGATTCAGTATGATATTATCCGGATGCTGGCAAAACCTCAGGATAATATTTTTATTGTAGGGGATGATGACCAGTCAATCTATCAGTTTCGTGGAGCAAGACCGGAAATTATGCTGAATTTTCCGAAAGACTATCCGTCGGCAAAGCAGGTATTGTTAAATTATAATTACCGCTCCCAGGAAGAAATAGTGAAAGCGGCAGGCAGAGTAATTTCCAACAATGAAAAACGTTATCCAAAGGAAATTCTGGCGACAAAATTGGGAAGCACTCCTGTAATCACGGAAAAGTTTCCAACCCAGGAGGAAGAGGGAGAACGGATTGTGGAATTAATCCGAAGATACAAGGCAGATGGAATCCCTTATAAGGAGATGGCAGTATTATTTCGTACCAACACCCAGGCAAGAGGTGTCATGGGAAAACTGCTTTCCTACAATATACCGTTTCAAATGCGGGATGTAGTACCGAATTTATTTGATCACTGGATTGCCAAAAACATCATTACGTATATTAAACTCGCTATGGGAAGCAGGGACCGCAGCCTGATGCTGCAAATCATGAACCGGCCGAACCGGTATCTTTCCAGGGAAACATTACAGGAACCAACGGTGGATTTTGATAAATGGAAATGGTTGTACCGCGATCGGGACTGGATGGTGGAACGCATTGACAAGCTGGAATATGATTTGGAAATGCTTGCGAAAACCAATCCTTATGCAGCGATAAATTATATCCGCCGGGGAATCGGTTATGATGATTACCTGACGCAGTATGCAGAATACCGGAGAATGAAGCCGGAGGAATTACTTGAAATCGTAACAGAACTGCAGGAAAGTGCCAGGGAATTTGAAACCTTTGAGGAATGGTTTTCTTATATGGAGGAATACCGTCGGGAGCTGGAGCGCCAGAAAGAGCTTCGGGAAAAACGGAACGTGGACGGTGTTATGCTGGCTACCATGCATTCTTCCAAGGGACTGGAGTACGAAGTAGTAATTCTTCCGGATGTAAATGAAGGAATCACACCATATAAACGGGCGGTGTCTAACGATGAACTGGAGGAAGAACGCCGGATGTTTTATGTGGCGATGACCAGGGCAAAGCAGTATTTGCATGTGTTTTCCGTAGTACGTCTTCACGGAAAGGAAATGGAAGTTTCCCGGTTTGTAGGGGAGATGGTATTGGGAAAGGAGGACCTTGAGCCCGGAACCCATGTAGTTCATGCAACCTTTGGAAAAGGAATCGTGGTGGCACGGGAGAAAGAAAGAGTCCGGATTTATTTTGCTTCTTTGGATGAAGAAAAAGTACTTCACATAGAAGTTTGCAGAAAGAAAAATGTATTAAAAACAGAGTAACGGTTAAACTATTCTTAACGGAAACTTAACAGCGCACTATGCTATGATATACCGTGAAAATACGGTGTTTCTACGGTGTTTTTAGTTTGCGTTAAGGAGGTCCGGCGATGACAGTCAGGCAGAAAGTCTTGCTTGTGGAATGTGATAAGAATTTATGCAGTGAATTATCCGCACTCTTATTCGAGCATGACTATGAAGTGCTGGTTGCCGCTACGGGTGAAGAGGCGATACGTATGACCTTTTCCCATTGTCCGGAGATTATTCTCTTAGAACGCGATTTGCCGGATATGGATGGCCTGGAAGTATTGACTTCCGTAAGAAAATGGTCGTTGCTCCCGGTGATTATGATGTCCGAACGGGAGGAAGAGGAAATTATTGCTGAAGTTTTGGACGCTTTTGCGGATGATTATGTAGTGAAGCCTGTGGGGACGGTAGAACTGCTGGCCAGAATGCGGACCGCACTTCGCCATACCCGTACGTTAAGCGGGGATTTGCAATTTGCCAACGAAGGAAAGATGGTAGTCGGACGTCTGACGATAGACTACAATAAATTCCGGGTTTATGTGGATGAAGAGGACGCGGGTCTTACCCAAAACGAGTTTCGGATTGTCGGTTTGCTGGCAAGATATGCCGGTAAGGTGCTAAGTTACAGACAAATTATGAATGAACTGTGGGGACCGAATGCCGGGACGGATAATCAGATTCTTAGGGTAAATATGACCAATATCAGAAAGAAGATTGAAGAAGATGCAGCACATCCGAAATACCTGTTTACAGAGAATGGCGTGGGTTATCGTATGGTGACGAAAGAGGAAGCTGCACAATGGAATGTGTAGGATTAGATATATTTTTGTAAGTTTTGCTACTTGAATAAAAAAAAGGAATATGCTATATTACTGTTGTAATGAGTATATTCCTCATTTTTTTTATGTTAAAAATTGTTAAAAAATAAACAAAGTTAAGAAAGGAACCAGTGAAATGAGCAGAAAAATCACAATTATCGGTGCAGGAAGCGTTGGCGCAACAATTGCATACACCTTATCCCAGGATGATATCGCATCCGAAATCGTAATGATCGATGTAAACAGAGATAAGGCAGAAGGAGAGGTAATGGACATTATCCAGGGTACCTGCTTCAGAGAACCAATTTCTATTACTTCCGGTGACTATGAAGATGCAAA
Source organism: Lachnospiraceae bacterium (assembly GCA_017622795.1). Lineage (GTDB taxonomy): Bacteria > Bacillota > Clostridia > Lachnospirales > Lachnospiraceae > SIG299. The sequence continues at coordinate 1,630 of JAGAQI010000108.1, read as the reverse complement.
GGATTCCGACATCGTAATTATCACTTCCGGCGTAGCACGTAAGCCTGGTCAATCCAGACTGGAATTAGCTCAGACCAATGTAGATATTTTAAAGGATATTACACCACAGATTGCAGCAGCGGCTCCGAATGCAAAATATATTATTGTAAGCAATCCGGTAGACGTTTTAACTTATGTATTCACAAAAATTTCCGGAATTCCGGAAAACCAGATTATCGGTTCCGGTACGGTTCTTGATACAGCAAGACTCCGTTGCGGTATTGCAGAGCATTTCAATGTGGCCCAGAAGAATGTACATGCTTATGTGTTTGGTGAGCATGGCGATACTTCTTTTATTCCGTGGAGCAAGGCATGTATTTCCGCAGTTCCGATGGAAGAGTATGTAAAGACCATGAAAAACAGTGGTGTTCGCGTATCTCCTGTAGATAAGGAAGCAATGTTAGAATATGTACAGAAGTCCGGCGGTAAGATTATTGCAAATAAGGGTGCTACTTTCTATGCAGTGTCTGCAGCGGTTTGCAAGCTTTGCAGCATCTTGCTCGCATCCACAGACTCCTATACAACCGTTTCTACTATGATGCATGGTGAATATGGCATTGAGGATGTATGTTTAAGTACCCTTGCTCTTGTTGGTCCTAACGGCTGTCAGGGTAAGGTAGAAGTTAACTTAACTGATGAAGAAGAAGTACTGCTGAAGAAGAGTGCAGATACCTTAAAGGGAATTATTGCTCAGCTTCAGATTTAACAGATAAAAGGAGAATGTTTAGTTATGAAGTACACTTATTATCCGGGATGTACCTTAAGAACGAAGGCAAAAGATTTGGATGCATATGCAAGAGCATCTGCAAAGGTTCTGGGCTTTGAACTGGAAGAAGTAGAAAACTGGCAGTGCTGCGGTGGCGTGTATCCGCTGGGAACTGACGAAATTGCTTCTAAGCTTTCTTCTGTACGGGCACTGAACGAAGCAAAGGAAAAGGGTCAGGATTTAGTAACTCTCTGTTCCGCCTGTCATCATGTAATTAAGCGTGTTAACAACGACATGAAGAATAATGATGACATCCGCACCAGAGCAAACAACTACATGCAGCTGGAAACTCCTTATGCAGGTGAAACCAATGTGTTACATTTTTTAGAAGTATTACGTGATAAGGTTGGTTTTGACACCTTAAAGGAAAAGGTAGTAAATCCTCTTACCGGCAAGAAGATTGGCGCGTATTACGGCTGCTTACTTCTCCGCCCGGGCAAGGTTCTTGGTTTTGATAATCCGGAAAATCCTACCATTATCGAAGATTTTATCCGTGCTATCGGAGCTACTCCGGTGGTTTATCCGTACCGCAACGAATGCTGCGGCGGATATATTTCTCTCAGAGAAAAAGAAATGGCAAAGAATATGTGTGATAAGATTAAGGAAAGTGCATCAGGCTTTGGCGCAGAAATGTTAATCACTGCCTGCCCACTGTGCATGTACAACTTAAACAAGAGCGAGGCAGAGCTTCCTGTTTACTATTTCACCGAATTACTTGCCGAAGCACTTGGAGTAAAGGAGGAGGCTAAATAATGAGCAGCGCAAAGAATCAGGCTGAAAGAATTAAAGAAATCAGCGGCGTAAATCCGTTAAAGTGCATGAAGT
>JAGAQI010000107.1 GCA_017622795.1 Lachnospiraceae bacterium | reverse complement strand
TGGCTAAAGAATTAGAGCTTCCATTACCGGATAAATATTCGCATACTACTTGCCTTTTAAATTCAAAGGAATATTTTGCCATAAAAAAACTGACCTCCAAAAAATTAGATTTTTAGGTCTAACTTTTTGGGGTCAGTTCATTAAGCTGCGGGGTTATTTTTTTTGTTGTTTACCACTCCGGATAATAAACGGAGAAGGTAACATTATAGTAATTACCGCCATATTCGGAGCCGTCATAACCGGAGAAAGAAAAGTTATTGGCAAAGGTATAATTTTCTACAGCTTCTGCGGTTACTGTATAAGTGGTTCCAAGTAAAATCAGGATATCATTGGCAATGCGCAGGGCAGTTTCTTTATCCTGATGGTAAATACCGGCAGAAGTAAATTCGCCGGAAACTGCGTCAAATTCTAACGTGATGTTGTTGTCGTACGGATTGTCTTTGTCGGCAAAGGTATAAACCTTAGTGTAGTAGCTTTGCACGTCCTGATACTCCGTACTGCCCCAAATCCAGTAAAAGCTTTCTGTATCTGTCTGGCAGTTTCCAAAAGCATTTTTTGCATAATCCATCAGGGAAGCCTTTTGGTCATCTGTAATCTTCATTGTATCTAAACCGGTGGATGGTATGCCGAGCGCAAGTATTTCTGATTCCTTTGGATTAAAATCCACATAACCGTCTTCATCTACATAATATCCCGTAAGTGTCGAAAAATCAGTAGTGACATCGGCAGGTGTATTGGTTGGCTCTTCTGTAGGATCCTCCGGTGTATTATCCATGTATCCGCTATATAAGCCGCTAAGTAAGCCCATCAGGAAAGGATATTCCATCATAAGTTCCATCAAATCTGTTGTTAAGGTAGCCTGGTCCATTTGTTCCAGCCATTCTTCGGTAGAAACAAAGGACTGAGGAACCGGAATTTCCACATAGTCTCTTGTGGTTGTAGTCATGGAAAGCGTGAGGAATTCCATACCGTAGGAAGCCAGTGTACAGGATAAGTCAGTACGTTTAGCAACCGTAGTGGAATCCATAACCAAAGACATACCGTCAATAACTATCGTAGCGTTATAGTGGATTGCTTCATTGACTTTGGAGGCCTCCAGGGTGAATACAATGTCTTCTACCATGGCATGCATGGAAAAAGAATTCTCTCCGGTTTCGTAGTTGATGGTGTCTTCTGCTTCTTCCTCGGACTCTGCAGGGAAATAAATGACGCCGGCGTTTTCGGAGTCTTTTTCGGAATACAGGGCAATCGTAACGGTTCCGTCTTCCTGTATGCGGTACAGACAGAAGCCTAAGCCGGTGTTAATAAACACGAAAGGCTCTGCGGCGCGGTTATCCGGATATACAGCCCAGGCATAGTCACCGTTACTGCTGATATAGTAATCTGCAACAAAAGAAGTTGCGCCTTCCACAAGGAAATCTTCTAACGGAAGCTCCACTTCCGAAAAGTTTTGCAGTTCGGTTTCCAAGCTGGATAAAACAGCATATACGTCGTTAATATTGGCGGTGGCAGTGTGCTTGTCTCCGGTCAGAAGATACTCGCCGGTACCAATGGAAGCGTTAGAAGTAATCCCGTTTACGGCAATAAAGCATGCGGCAAAATCCTCCAGGTGTTTGCGGATAAGAGTTTCCGTATCTTTGGAAGAAGGAAGTCCGGAATCGACCGTGTTAATTGTGCGGATCACCTGAGAACGGTTGCCGGTCAGGGAAGAATCCGTTGCTTCCTCTTCAGGTAAGGTTTCGAGCAGTTCGTCCCAGGAGATTGCTGCATAGTCCGAAGAATACTTCGGAAGATTAAACAGCAGATTTGCGGAATCGGCAAACAAGTGGGAATTCACCACTTCTTTTTCGTTTAAGTATAAGCTGAGATTAGCCGCCAAGGAGTCTTTGACATCGACAATACCGGTGATGCGGATGTTATCAAAGCCGGTAAGTCCCAAAAGCTCGGTGAGCTGTTCTCCGACAGCAAATTGCATGTTGATGTCATAGCCGATGCCATTGCTGTAATCCACCTCTTCTTTTGGCAGATAGGAAAGCAGCTTGTCGAACTGTGCCGGAAGCTTGTCGATGTTTTCCTTAGCGAGATTAACCGGTGTCGGTGTCGCGGTTGGTGCTGTGGTTGCAGCAACAGTCGGTGTAGCATCGGCGTCCGGTGTTTTTTTATCTTTGTTACATCCTGCTGCAAGTACCATAGTAAGCAGTAAGAGTATCATATATAATTTTCTTTTCATATAGTTACCTCCTGTGTCCTTTTTCATAGTAAAGCTCAGAAGTATTTTATCGTTGATAGGGTAAATTGTCAATATGGGGATGTTTATGAACGTTTGTTGACAGATGAAATATTCTACGGTAAAATAAAAAATAGGAAAGTAGCACTATTTTCTGTTAGGAGAGCATTATTATGGAGAGAGATTATTTGACAAATTTACCGAATCGCAGAAGCTTATATCAATATTATTTGGGCTTGCCGCAGGATATGAAAATTCATGCCATGTTTTTGGATGTGGATAATTTTAAAAAGGCAAATGATATCCATGGACATAATATGGGTGACCAGCTTTTGGTTTGCATCGCCAATTTCCTGCAGGCAGAGGACTTAGGTTTTGTTGCCCGCCTGGGTGGTGACGAATTTGTTATTCTGTTGGACGGAATAATGCCTGCAGACCAGGTTCCGGTCCTGGCAGAGCGGTTACTTGCGAATTTTAAGGAAATGGATTTCAGAAAAGACGTGCTTTCTTTGGTTTCTTTAAGTGTGGGAGTCATCCGGGACCAGGTGGTAACACAGCCACTGGATGATATTTTGGAAAAGTGCGATAATGCCATGTACCAGGCAAAGATGAGCGGTAAAAACCGTTATACATTATACAGTGAGCTGGATTCCATTCTTGAAGTAAACCGGAAGCTGGAGAAGGAAATGGAAGAAGCCATGCAAAACGGCGATTTCCATATTTATCTTCAGCCGAAAATTAATATGGTTACTTCCGAGCTTTACGGCGTTGAGGCATTATCCCGCTGGGTGCATCCGGTGGAAGGCATTCGTCCGCCAAAGGTTTATATTGATTTGTTTGAGAAAAACGGTTTTATTACCAAACTGGATTTACATATTTATGAGGAGGTTTGTAAATTAAAGGCTTCCTGGAAAGACACTAAGTACGAGCATATTCCGGTATCGGTAAATATGTCCCGTCTGCATTTGTACGACAGAGTGTTTCCGGAGCGTTTGGAAGCTATCGCAAAACGGTATGAGGTAGACCTTCCGGAACTGGAAATGGAGATTACGGAGAGTACCTTCGTCAAAGACAGTGATGAGCTGATTGCCGTGGTATCCAGATTAAAGGAAAAGGGATTTCTGGTATCTATTGATGACTTTGGTTCCGGATTCTCTGCGCTTTATTTGTTAAAGGATTTGCCGGTAGATACCATTAAAATTGACCGTGGATTTTTACAGTCTTCTACCAATGATGCAAGAGGTAAGACCGTACTTCGTAACATCATTACCATGTGTAAGGATTTAAAAATGGATGTAGTTACCGAAGGTATCGAAACAAAAGAACAGGTGAACTTTGTCATCAGTTGCGGCTGTCAGATTGCCCAGGGCTTTTTCTATGCCAAGCCGATGCCGGTCAGTGAATTCTATGAATTTGCGGAAGGCTATATCGGCAATGCAAAGGATAATCATACCTTCCGCTTAAACGGTAGCTTGGTATCGGAAGACGGAAGCATGGAAGGAAAAATTTCCGGTCAGGGGCTATATTTCGCCCAAGGTATTTTTTCCGACAGTAGTTCCCTGTATTTTCCGGGAGGCGGTCAGGAAGAAAATCTGGTTATCCTGCCAAATGATATTATTGTAAGTGACAGCTTTACCATTTCCATGTGGATTCGTCCAAAGTCGGTAACTGCCTGGACTTCTGCCCTGTTTGTTAAATTTGAGAGCGGTTTTTGCAGTATTGTGCCGTATGCATGGGAAGGAAATTCCTGCTGCCGTCTCCGTGATGCTACGGTAGTAAACGGCTGGTATGACATTCCATCTTGTCAGTTCCGTGAAAATACATGGTATCATTATGTAATTACCTATAATGCAAAAACAGAAGTAGCGGTGGGATTCATTAATGGTGAGGCAATCGGCCGTTTGGAAAATGTTCCGACCAACCGCTTCGTAAACCTTGCCTACATCGGTGGCGATATGTACCAGCCATCCTTCCACGGTAACATCTGTGAACTTATTTTTTATAATGAGGCAAAGGATTATGATTTTGTAAAGAAGCTGCATCAGTCCTATACACAAAACGAGAAGTTTATTGCTTTTGATAAGTAATTTTCAGGAGAAGAAATATGGCAGTAATAGAACTGGATTATTTAACCGATTTGCCAAACAGAAAAAGTTTATATCAGCACTATTTGGAACTGCCGCGGGACAGCATGATTCATGCCATGTTTCTGGATGTAGACAATTTCAAAAAAGTGAATGATATTTATGGACATAATATGGGCGACCAGCTGCTGGTCGGCATTGCGGATTTCCTACAGGAAGTACTGGAGGGTTGCTTTATTGCACGCATTGGCGGTGACGAGTTTGCGGTTATTCTCCCTGCTGAAATTCAGGCAGAGGATGTACCGGCAATTGCGGAACTGCTGCTTTCCCGGTTTAAAGAAATGGACTTCAGGCAGGATGTCATGTCCCTGGTATCTTTAAGTATCGGTGCATTAGTAGATAACAGCGTAAGTGAGCCTTTGGATGATATTCTGGCAAAATGTGATGCTGCTATGTATCATGCTAAAAATAACGGGAAAAACCGTTATACCATGTATGACCAGCTGGAATCTGTTTATGAGAGAAACCGCCGTTTAGAGACAGAAATGGAAGAAGCCTTGAAAAACGGGGAAATTCAAGTGTTCTTTCAGCCCAAAATGAATATGGTAACTTTCCAAATGTACGGTGCGGAGGCGTTGTCCCGCTGGGTTCATCCCGAAGAAGGTATCCTGGTACCTAAAATGTACATGGAATTATTTGAAAAAAACGGCTTTGTAGTGAAGCTGGATTATTATATATTTGAAGAGGTATGCCGGTTAAAGCAATCCTGGCAGGGAAAGCGGTATGCCAATATTCCGGTGTCTGTCAATATGTCAAGACTTCATCTGTACGACAGGGAATTTCCGGAGCATTTAGAAAAAATTGTAAAGAAATACAAGGTGAATATTTCCGAATTAGAGCTGGAATTTGCGGAACGGGCATTTGTAAAAGACAGTGAAGAATTAATTGAAATGATGGAACGGTTAAGGGAAAAAGGATTTCAGGTTTCCATTGATGATTTCGGTTCCGGCTTTTCCGCCCTGTATCTGTTAAAGGATTTGCCGGTAAACACCATAAAAATTGACCGGGATTTCGTCCGCTCCTCTGCAAATGATATCCGAGGTAAAAAAGTACTTCGCAGCGTCATTACTATGTGTAAGGAATTGAAAATGGATGTAGTGGTGGAAGGTGTGGAAACCAAGGATCAGGTAAAATTTATGATAAGCTGCGGCTGCCAGGTAGCCCAGGGTCTGTTTTACGCCCGCCCGTTGCCAATAAAAGAGTTTTACTATTTTGCGGAAGGAAACATTGAAAAGGCAAGCGGTACCTATACCTTCCGGTTTGACGGAAACCTAAGGGCAGAGGAAGGTGACCTGGAAGGCAGTATAAACGGCGAAGGTCTTGTCTATGAGCAGGGTATTTTTAGCGACAGTAAGTCCTTGTATTTCCCGGGAGGACCGCGCGAGGAAAATACGGTTCTGTTGCCGAATAATGTATTGGTAAACGACAGTTACTCTGTTTCTATGTGGATTCATACCAGAATGAGTAATCCATGGAGTTCTGCTTTGTATGTAAAATTTGAAAGTGGCTTTATGGGGATTGTGCCGCTGGCCTTTGAAGGAAACTCGGTATGCCGAATCCGGGATTCCAGACATGTCAACGGCTGGTACGATGTGGCGGCCTGTCCATTAACGGAGCGGGCATGGTTTCATTATGTTATGACTTATAATGCCAAAACCGAATCTGCTATGGTGTTTGTAAACGGTGAACCGGTAGGACATTTGGAAAACGTACCGGCGAACCGGTTTGTTAACCGTGTGGTAGTGGGTGGCGATGTATTCCAGCCATCCTTCAACGGGCATATTTGTGAATTGATTTTTTATAACGAAGTAAAGGACTACGACTTTATTAAACAGTTGCATTGGTCCTATACACAAAATGAGAAGTTTGTTGGGTTTTAACACTATGGGGAAGTTACAATATGTGGATAACAAAGGAGACACTGTTCTAAGGGAAAACTTAGGACAGTGTCTTTTTTTGATTAATGTGATTGCAATTTGCGGCAGATGGCGGTATAATAAGAACAAAAGTTCGAGAACAAAAGTTTGCCGGGGGAGCAGCTTCATGGATGATATAAACTTTGATGATATGTATTATGAAATTGAATATGATTCCAGTCCCTTTCCGGGAGCCGGCAAATTTGTGTTAAAGAGTCAAAAGGTGGAGCTAAAGGAAAAGAATCCGGTTCGGGAGCGGTTTGATAAAATGCGGGATATTGCCCGCAATTCCCGTGCTTTCCAGTATGGCAGCAACCGCTTTTTTGACCCTCGCGTCCGTTGGGAAACTGCCCGCCTATTTTATAAGCAGGGCGTGTTTATGCAGGATTTTACGGACGATTACGAGGACGTAGCAGAGTACTCCTCTTATTTTCCGTGTTACCAGATGATGGGCTACGAGCAGCTGCGAACCTACTTTACCTGGCGCACCAAGCTTCGGCAGGGTGTGGTGGAAAAAAACTCCCTGTCCTACGCGTATCTTTATTTATATGAGTTAATTACCAACATCGGCGTTGCAGACCCTTTAGAAGGACTGGAGCAGCTCATGTGGTTTTGGCAGGAGTATCGTGAACTGGACGCGGCATTAGATAATCATGTTCCCGCCTGGATTAAAGACTATCACATTTACTATGACCTGCCCCATACCTTTGCGGAATTTGTGGAGGGTGTGGGTTTGCAGCAGTACTATCCGGAGCTTGCCGGGCAGGAAAACCGCTTTGATTTATTTTGCAGTGTTTCCTCTTACGATATCCGCAAATCTTCCTTTGTTTCGGAAGAAAATCTGCCATGGTTTCAGGAGAGCGTCGGTCAGATATTAGAGCAATTGTCCGTACTTATGGCAGAGAACGGCGTGTCCTTGGAAGACTCCATCTTTCAGCCTATGAAGAGTATGGCAATCTGGCAGCCTTTTAAGGATTCCCTGTTCTTTCCGTGGAACAGCCAGCCGGATAAAACGGTGATGATTTCTCCAAAGGAGATGTATGTTTGCAGTCATAACAGCTGGGGTGTCAGCAAGGTGATTACCACCGAGCGGGGCAAAAAACTGTTAGGATATATTTTTAAGCAGACAGAAGTAGTGCTTCGCCGGTTAACAGGCTATAAGCACAAATTAAAAGCAGATGCAGAAATTCTCACCCATGAGGCGGTGCAGATGCTGCTAAATGCAGGAAGCTCCATCGAAAAACTGGTAACCGGTACGGTAACGGCAGTTTATAGAGAGGCTACCAAAACCGTGATAAAGGTGGACGTGGGCAACCTGCAAAGAATCAGGGAAGAAGCATTAGTGACGCAGGAAAAGCTCACCGTGCCGGAAGAAGAGGAGTGGAGCTTTGCGGCAAAGCAGCCGGTGAAAGAAGCAATGCCGGAAGAGGTTGCGGAGCAGGAGTTGCAAGAAAAAAATCCGGTAGAAGAAAGTATGCTAATAACGGAATTTAGAGATGTTATGCCAATAGCAGAATCTTCACCGGAAATGCTATCCGGACCGTGGGCAGAATTAAAACAAGCGCTGAATGCTATAGAATTGCAGGCTCTTAGTATACTGCTCACAGGTGCAGACTTTAAAGCCTTTGCCGACTCAAAGGGAGTCATGGTAGAAGTGTTGGCAGACGGCATCAACGAAAAGGCCATGGACTTTATCGGCGACGGCCTGATGGACGAAGAATTTGTATTATATGAAGACTATATCGAAGAAGTAAGAAAGCTGGTGGAACAATGAATCAGGTACCTACAAGAATTGCAAATGTGTTAATGAATGCCCTAAAGGGCGGCGTGGTGCCCCGCACAGGCTTAGAGTATATTACTGTGGGCCGCACCCAGGAAATCAACGCCATTTTACACGATATCGAGATGATTGAAGAAGGCAGCGCCTCCTTCCGCTTCATTGTGGGCAAGTACGGCAGCGGCAAGAGTTTTCTTTTGCAGACCATCCGCAACTACGCCACTGCCAAGGGCTTTGCGGTGGTGGATGCGGACCTTTCTCCGGAGCGCCGTTTTGCCGGCACTAAGGGTCAGGGTCTGGCCACTTACAAGGAACTGATTCAGAATCTTTCCACCAAATCCAAGCCGGACGGCGGTGCACTGCCTCTTGTGCTTGAAAAGTGGATTTCCGGCATCCAGATGGAAATTAAGGCAGAATCCGATGCTTCCGGTGAGGAATTTGACAAACTTGTAGAACGCCGCATTTACGCCGTGGCAGGTTCCCTGGAGGGTATGGTAAACGGCTTTGAATTTGCCAAAGCGGTGGTGCTTTACTGGAAGGCCTACAAAGAAGATGACAGTGCCTTAAAATCCAACGTACTGAAGTGGTTCCGTGGAGAGTATGCCACACGCAAGGAGGCAAAAGAGGATTTGGGCATTAACTTTATCGTCACCGACGAGACTTGGTATGATTTCTTAAAACTGTTTGCGGCATTTTTGGTGGGTGCCGGCTACAAGGGTATGCTGGTGGTTATCGATGAATTGGTAAATATTTTTAAAATTCCAAATTCCATTACCAGAGCCAACAATTACGAAAAAATCTTAACCATGTACAACGACGTATTGCAGGGCAAGGCCAAGCACATCGGCTTCCTCATGGGCGGCACACCGCAGTGCATTGAAGATAAATATAAGGGCGTGTTCAGCTACGAGGCGCTTCGTTCCCGTCTGGCGGAGGGGCATTTTGCCACCGCTGATGTCAAGGACTTATCCGCACCGATTATCCGCCTGCAGATGCTTTCCCAGGAGGAAATGTACATTTTAATTGAAAAGCTTCTGCATATCCATGCCCAGCTTTACCGTTATGAGCCGAAAATGACTCAGGAGGATTTAGTGTATTTCCTGACGGTGGAGTACAACCGTGTGGGTGCAGAAACCCATATTACACCGCGAGAAATTATCCGTGATTTTATCGAGTTACTTAACATTCTGCATCAGAATCCGCAAAAAACCATTGCTGAAATTCTCGGTAGTAACAGCTTTGCCATGGCAAAGGGCGGACTGTCAGAAGAAGAAATTCACGATGAGTTTGTAGATTTTGAGGTATAAAATCCTCTGCCCGCATAAGCGGGCGGGCATTTTGCTTCGCAAAACAAGGGAGGATTAGTATGAACGTATTTGAACGGTTGGCCCCTTTTATTCAGGACTACATTTACCGTAACGAGTGGGAGGAGTTGCGGGCGAACCAGGTGGCGGCCTGTGAAGTGATTTTTGATACTGATGATAATTTGCTGCTTTCTTCCGGTACGGCATCCGGTAAAACCGAGGCGGCTTTTCTTCCGGTGCTCACCGAGCTGTATGAGCATCCGTCGGCATCCGTGGGAGTACTTTATATTTCTCCGTTAAAGGCGCTGATTAACGACCAGTTTAAGCGTCTAGACCAGTTATTGATAGATTCCAACATTCCGGTCACAAAGTGGCACGGCGACGCATCCCAAAGCCAGAAGCAGAAGTTAATTAAACATCCGGAAGGTATTTTACAGATTACGCCGGAGTCGTTGGAAAGTTTGATTACCAATAAACGTGGCGCCTGCATGTCTTTGTTTTCTGATTTGCGGTTTGTCATTATTGATGAGGTGCATTATTTTATGCGGGATGTCCGGGGCGTGCAGTTGCTTTGCGTGCTGGAACGGTTGCAGGAGCTTACCGGGGTAATTCCCCGCCGTATCGGGTTGTCTGCCACCTTGGGTGATTTGTCTTTGGCAGAAGACTGGTTAAACACCGGCACCGGAAGAGCTTGTGCTTCTCCGGTTACCGATGAAGGTAAAAAGCGCATCCGCCTACACATCGAGCGGTTTGTCAACTACGCAGATAAGCGGGATGTGGACGAATACGACGGCAGGGAAACCGGCAATAACTCCTCCTTTGACACCAGCGGTGACAGAGAGCATTACGAGTATTTGTTTCAGCAGACCTTAGATAAAAAGACCATCATTTTCACCAACAGCCGGGAAGAAACAGAGTTTGTCATGGCCCATTTAAAGAACCTGGCCTTGGAGAAAAAAGCGCCGGACGTGTACAGGGTGCACCATGGCAATGTATCGGCTCTGATTCGTGAAAACACCGAAGACGAAATGAAAAACGACGACGAAAAAATTGTCACCGGAGCTACGGTTACCTTGGAGCTTGGCATTGATATCGGCTCTTTGGATCAGGCAGTGCAGATTGGTGCCCCGCTTTCCGTGTCCAGCTTTGCCCAGCGTCTTGGACGTTGCGGCAGACGTGGTCAGGTGCCGCAGCTATTGTTCACCTTTGTGGAGAGCATCAAAATCAATTCCGGTGATGTGCTGGGCCCTATCAACTGGGACTTCATCCGCACCATTGCCATTATAGAAATTTACCTCAGAGAGCACTGGATAGAACCAATTCCGCCTTTGAATCATGCATATAATCTGCTGTATCATCAAACCATGAGCGTGTTAAAGAGCAACGGTGAGATGTCGGCGGCAGCCCTGGCGCAGCAGATTTTATCGCTGGGCAGTTTCCGGCATATCTCAAAAGAAGACTATAAGTTACTGCTTACGCATATGCTAGAAGAAGACCAGCTGCAGCGTACCGAAAACGGTGGTCTGATTATCGGCAGAGAGGGTGAGAAAATCGTGAACAGCCACAAGTTCTTAACGGTTTTTCTGGCTCCGGAATATTTGCTGGTAAAGGATGAAAACCGTACCATCGGCACTGTGGATAAGGTGTATCCGGTGGGTACCCGGTTTGCTCTGGCGGGGCTTTCCTGGGAAACGGTGGAGGTTAATGCCAAGTCAAAGGTTATCTTTGTAAAGCGGGTACCGGGCATTTCCGTGGTGGACTGGGACGTGGATTTTAACGCCGATTTACACACAATGCTGGTGCGTAAAATCCGCAACATATTAAAGGACGACGGCACATATCCGTATCTCAGTAACCGCTGCAAGGAGCGTCTGGCAGAAATTCAGTATATTACCAGAAACAGCGGAATTTTGGATAACTTGGTTACTAGGCTTTCCGGTAAAAAGTTTGCGGTATTTCCATGGGTGGGCACCAGACAGTTGTTGACGCTTCATTACGCATTGTTAAAACGCGGCATAAAGAACCAGCTTCCGTGGAGTCGGGCGGTATATCTGGAAGTGATTTTCTCCGGAGAAAAGGAAGAACTGGAGCAGATCATTAAAAATGTGCTGGTTTCCGAGTTGGATTTATATACTTTGCCGTTACCGGACGAAGTGCAGATTGACGGAAAGTACAATGAATTTGTGCCAAAACAGTTGCTTCGGAAGCAGTTTATCGAAGATTATTTGGACTTTGAAGGCTTAAAAGCGGATATCCGGTTGGGAGAATAAAGAAAAACGTAAATTTCCCTTGCACTTTCGGAAAAAAACTGATATATTAGTAAAATAAATTTAGTGAATTAAAGTAAAAAACTGTGAGCGGGCAAGATGCTATGTACGCAGAAGGAGGAAAATCCTCTGCCCACGTAAGTGGGTGGGCATTTTGCTCCGCAAAACGAGGAGGATTATATGGAGCAGTTTTACATCCCGGAAGGATACAAATCAGAACTTGATATCAGAGAAACCCAAAGGGCCATTAAAAGCGTAAAGGACCATTTCGAGCGTCAGCTGGCAAAGAAGCTGAATTTAACCCGTGTGTCTGCACCGTTGTTTGTTAAGCCGGAATCCGGTTTAAACGATAATTTAAATGGCGTAGAGCGTCCGGTTGCCTTCGGTATTAAGGAGCAGAATGATGCGGAGGTAGAAATTGTTCATTCCCTGGCTAAGTGGAAGCGTCAGGCATTAAAGGCTTACGGCTTCTCCTACGGCGAAGGTCTGTACACCGACATGAACGCTATCCGCCGTGATGAAGATACCGACAACATCCACTCCATTTTCGTAGACCAGTGGGACTGGGAAAAAATTATCCTGCAGGATGAGCGCAACGTAGAAACCTTAAAGCATGTGGTGCGTAAGGTATATGCGGCACTTCGCGAAACCGAGCATTACATGGCTGATAAGTACGACTATATCGAAGAAGTACTTCCGGAGGAAATCGCATTTGTGACGACTCAGGAACTTGAAAATATGTATCCAAACTGCACTCCAAAGGACAGAGAGTACAACATTGCAAAGCTGAAGGGCGCGGTATTTATCATGCAGATTGGCGACAAGCTTGCTTCCGGCGAAAAGCACGACGGCAGAGCACCGGACTATGATGACTGGAAATTAAACGGCGACATCATGGTTTACTACCCAACTCTTGACATCGCTTTAGAGCTTTCTTCCATGGGTATCCGTGTGGATGAAACTTCTCTGGCAGAGCAGTTAAAGAAGGCAAATTGTGAAGACAGGGCAGAGCTTCCGTTCCAGAAGGCAATTTTAAACCGTGAACTTCCGTACACCGTTGGTGGCGGTATCGGCCAGTCCAGAATTTGTATGTTCTTCTTACATAAGGCCCACATCGCTGAGGTTCAGGCATCCATCTGGCCGGATGAAGTGCTTCAGAAGGCAAAAGAAAATGGAATTCAGTTCTTATAAGAAATAAAAATTTCCCCTTGCACAACGGAATGTGCAAGGGGCTTTTTGTTTTGATAAATCTGTTTGAAATTACGGAATAAAGAAATGAGCAACAATAAAAAATATGCCAATGCAGAAAACACCAACACTTTTAATACGGATATGGACCTTATAAGCATCGGAAGGTTCACCGGAAGTATCGGATTTCCAGAGTTCCGTAATACTATATACTACATTAGGGAAGCAGAACATCAATATTCCGATAATTAGTAACAATATTCCACCAAATATAAACATATATGCAAGCTCCTTTGTTAAGTTATACAGCCTCTTCTAAAATCTTTTTTTCATCTAACACGGTGCCGTACATTTCCTTTAATTCTCCGTCCAGTTCGGTATCATCATCTTCCTCTTCGCCGGAGTAGTGTTTGATTTCCTCATTGATGGCCAGCATTTTCTGGTCCAGGAAAGCAACCAAATCGGCACATTCCTTTAATTCCCGACGGATGCTTTCCGGTGCGTTGCCCTCAAACTTGTAATACATTTTGTGCTCTAAGCTTGCCCAAAAGTCCATGGCAATGGTGCGGATTTGGATTTCCACCTTGG
>JAGAQI010000106.1 GCA_017622795.1 Lachnospiraceae bacterium | reverse complement strand
TGGCATGACCGTCACAGCCCCTAAGGGTTCGACGATTTTAGAAGCAGCCAGACTTGCAGGTATCGACATTCCTACCCTCTGCTTCTTAAAGGAAATTAATGAAATCGGCGCTTGCCGTATTTGTGTAGTTGAAGTTAAGGGTGCAAGAAGCTTAGTTGCTTCCTGTGTATACCCTGTAAACGAGGGAATGGAAGTATTCACAAATACTCCAAAGGTTTTAGATTCCCGCAGAAAGACATTACAGCTCATCCTTTCCAACCACGAGAGAAAGTGTCTCTCCTGCGTACGTAGCGGAAACTGTGAGCTTCAGGCTCTTTGTAACGACCTGGGCATCGAAGTGGAAGACGCTTACGATGGTGAAAAGACCCAGTACGCTCTCGACACATCCGCAACTCATATGGTTCGTGATAACAACAAGTGTATCCTTTGCCGTCGTTGTGTTGCTGTTTGTGAAAAGGTTCAGGGCGTTGGCGTTATCGGCGCAAATGAGCGTGGTTTCAAAACTGAAATCTCCTCTGCTTTCGGTCTCGGACTTGGTGAAACCGCTTGTGTTTCCTGTGGTCAGTGTATCGCAGTATGTCCAACCGGCGCATTATACGAAAAGGATTCCATCGACGCTGTATTAGAAGCAATTGCAGATCCTGAAAAGCACGTTGTTGTTCAGACTGCTCCTGCAGTTCGTGCAGCTCTCGGTGAAGAATTCGGTTACCCAATGGGTACTCCGGTAGAAGGCAAGATGGTTGCAGCTCTCCGCCGCATCGGTTTTGATAAGGTATTTGATACCAACTTCTCCGCAGACCTTACCATTATGGAAGAGTCCCACGAATTCCTTGACAGAGTACAGAACGGTGGCGTATTACCACTCATCACTTCCTGTTCTCCTGGTTGGATTAAGTACTGTGAGCACTACTTCCCTGATATGACAGAAAACCTTTCTTCCTGTAAGTCTCCACAGCAGATGTTTGGTGCTATCACCAAGACTTACTACGCAGAGAAGATGGGCATCGACCCTAAGAACATCGTTTGTGTCAGCATCATGCCATGTACTGCAAAGAAATTCGAACTTACCCGTGACGACCAGAATGCAGCAGGCGTTCCTGACGTAGACGTTTCCCTTACAACAAGAGAGCTTGCAAGAATGATCCGCAGAGTAGGTCTTAACTTCCAGAGACTCCCTGAAGAAGAATTTGATTCTCCTCTCGGTTCCGGTACCGGTGCTGCTGTTATCTTCGGTGCTACCGGCGGTGTTATGGAAGCAGCTCTTCGTACTGCAGTTTGGAAGCTTACCGGCGAAAAAGACGGCACACCAATCGAATTCAAGGAAGTTCGTGGCGTAGACGGCATCAAGGAAGCAACCTACAACGTAGCAGGCATGGACGTTAACGTATGTGTAGCATCCGGCTTAAAGAATGCGAAGGAAGTTCTTAACCGCGTTAAGAACGGCGAAGCTAACTACCACTTCATCGAAATCATGGGTTGCCCAGGCGGCTGTGTAAACGGTGGTGGCCAGCCTCAGGTTCCTGCATCTGTTCGTAACTTCACCGACATCCGTGCAGAGCGTGCTAAGGCACTCTACACACTGGATGAAAAGAACACCATCCGTTTCTCCCACGAGAATCCGGACGTTAAGGAGCTTTATGCTTCCTACCTTGGTGAACCGGGCAGCCATAAGGCACACGATTTACTGCATACAACCTATGTGAAGAGAAAGATTCACGAAATCTAATCCTATACAAAAAGAAAACAGGCTGTCGCTAATGCGACAGCCTGTTTTCTTCTACACAACTTCAATATTCGATACAAAATAGTAACCATTTTCATGAGCTCTTAATGTTACAATATATTCTTTCCCGTCTTCCGTACGCAGATACTGCAATTTCACATTACCATCTACATCTTTTACACCACGTTTCACCTCAACACGGGAATAGTTAGTATCTCCATGGCAGCCAAAGTATGCATCAAATTCTTCGAGATATAAATAATATTCCAAGTCAACTTTGTCGATTTCTTTAAACGAAATGTTCATGTATTTCTGCAAAATACCATTCATATAAGGAACCGTCAGTTTCTGGTAATCTACTCCAAAATCAATTTCAGAACCACGTAATGCTTCTCTTTCTTCCTTCGAAATTTCTTCCGATAAATTGTAGAATGTATCATAGATGCTAATATTTTTGGCGTCTGCATAAGCACTGTTCAAAAAATCATTCCTTTTGACATCACCGCCGGTATTGAAGAATTCCTCATTAAACCATCTGATTTCTTCATCCGAAAGATTCGTCCATCCATCTTCTGATTGGGTTGGTACCTGCGGTTCCATTTCTTCTGATACATTTTGTTTTGTGATATTAAATCCTCTGTCTCCTACCTGAACACTTCCGTCCTTCAAAGAAATGTATGGTGAAAATTCCACGGTTTCTCCATTATATGTCAGTTCCACTGTAACATCCGGGAAAATGTCACTAACATTACACTGGACGATAAAAGGCTTACCGGCTTCACATTCCTGTTCCAAAGCTTTTCCCATGGTTGCTAAATCATTTCGGTACAAACGTACTTCCATGTCCTCGTATCGTGGGATAATCAGGTAATACTCATCCCCGGAAAAATAATACTGTGGAATTTCTTCCTCATCCAGATAATTTTCCACATAGTAGTCCATATCCTCTATAGTGATGTAGCCAAGGTAGGCAACTGCATACAATTGATTATTCTCAAATGGGATATTATTACGCTTACTATGTACTTCTGTTGGTGTCGGCGTATTCATTGGCGACGGTATTGGCACTTGTGTTGGTTTCACTGTCGGTTCCGGAATAGCCGTTGGCGCTTCTGTTGGAACCGGTGTACTTGTAGAAGTCAGTTCCGTTATTGGTGCCTGTGTCGGTGCCAGCGATGGCGTCGGCGTTATCTCCAATGGTTTCTCATCCACATTACAGGCACAAAACATCATAATACCTGCCAACAGCACTGTCCATAAAATCTTCTTCATATTTTATGTCCTCCCTTCAGCTCACTTAACCTCGACAATTACCAGCTCCGGCCGGTTAAAAATTCTCGGAACCGGTGTACTCTCTCTGGCAAGGCCGCGGCTTACTATCATGGTTCCGTCTGCATAAGCATATCTGCCTCCGGCATACTCGGGAAACAATCCCTGGTCAGGTGCAAACAAGCCATTCAGCAAACCCGGTATCCTCCACTGCCCGCCATGTGCATGACCGGAAAGCACCAAGTCAAAGCTGTAATTTTGATAAGTCTCGAACAGTTCCGGCCGATGACTTAGCAGTATAGAGAAAAATTCTTCTCCTTCCGCTTTTTCTGCTTTCTTCGCTGCTTCATCTGCACGCTCCAACTGCTCTTCTATCGGCACACCTTCCGCCAGATAAACCGTCACATCCGGATCATCCACACCACAGATATTGATGGTCTGTCCTTTTATTTCTATAGAATCACACGCTCCGGATAAAACCGTAACACCATAACCTTTGATGATATCAAAAATTTTACCAACCTCACGGCTCCAGTATTCGTGATTTCCCGTGACATAATAGCAGGGATATTGTTCACCCAATTGTTTTACCGTAAGTTCCGCATTCTTGCGAGGCACTTTATCATCAAAGATATCTCCTCCAAGCAAGACAATGTCCGGATTCTGCTTCTGCACTGCTTCTATCAGATTTTTCTGGTTTTCTCCGTATCGGCAGGAATGCAGGTCCGTTAATAAAGCAATCCGTATTGGTGCAGAAATCTTATCAGAATCTACGGTATAGTACACAGTTTTTAAACGGAAATCACAGCTAATCAGTACTAACAGCATCAATGCTATCAAAACACCGCTTAGCCATAACATTCGTTTTTTGTTCCATTTTTGTTTCATTTATTTCTCCACATCCATCATGGTTCCGATAAAAAACGGCTGATTTGTTTCGCAGTCAATCAGCATATATACAAACGGGCGGTCTAAAAAAACATTATATGATTCCGTAATAAACATCGCTGAATCCGTTGTTTCCACTGCTGTAGCCGCACCCGCTTTCGTTCCCTGCTCATCCACGGAAATAAAGGTTTTGTGAAGCACACGGCTAATAAAAATGTTTCCGTCATCACTGACTGCCATCTTAGAGAAATCCGCATCTTCAAAAGAAAACGCATCTTCCATACCCATCTGCATCAATACATCATTTAACAGAATGTCGTACTCTGTTTTAAACTTCGGAAGTCTGGCATTTACTACGGTCCTCTTTGCATTTGAAAATATTTGATGTAAACCATCCGCACTAAGCGTAGCTACATAATCCGCCACTTTTACGCCTTCCTTTGGAAGCAGGGCAACAAAGGCATACTTGCTCTCCTTGTAATATTTCATAAAGCCGGTGGCATATTCATCTTCTAAGTAGACATGCTCCTCAGAATACATTAGTGTTGTCTTTTGCTCTGTTCCGTCTTCTTTAGTAAAAATACAGTCTTCATGCACACTACGCTCCTGATATGGTTTCGTCCATTTAGCATCAAAACTCAGGGCATTGATTAAATACAATACCGCATCCTGCGGAATTTCGTTCAGAATACTCTCTATCATTCCATCGGTATTTTCTTTCACCCAGTTATTGATTTCTTTACAGGTGATATCGTCAAAGGCCGCCTTGTAAGCTGCTGCATTAAAATACTCCCGGTTGGTTTTTAAGAAGTCTTCCTGCACTTTTAAGGATTCCTTA
>JAGAQI010000010.1 GCA_017622795.1 Lachnospiraceae bacterium | reverse complement strand
AATAAGAACAAAGCCGATGAAAGCAACCAGGGCAGGAGCAACTTCTGTTACCCAGTCACCGTCTTTAATATTAACAAACTGCACGAAAGTATACTGGTTTGCCTGAATGAGACCGGCATTCTTCATACCAATCATAGCGATGAACAAACCGATACCTGCAGGAATAGCCTTCTTTAAGCAGTCAGGCATAGCCTTTGCAATGTACTCTCTTAAACCGGTAACACTTAAAATGAGGAAAATAATACCGGA
Organism: Lachnospiraceae bacterium; assembly: GCA_017622795.1. Classification (GTDB taxonomy): domain Bacteria; phylum Bacillota; class Clostridia; order Lachnospirales; family Lachnospiraceae; genus SIG299. Next base: position 8,541 of record JAGAQI010000010.1, on the reverse strand, counting down.
TAAGAAAATAATAACAAGACCGGAATGATAACCTGTGATAACGTCTTCCCCTGCGAAGAATGCTCCGGATACGAAGCAGGTACAGAAGAAAGCATTAAGACCCATACCGCAAGCCAAAGCGAATGGTAATTTAGCATACAATGCCATAAGTAAAGTACCTACGATGGCACCTAAGATGGATGCGATGTAAACCGCATTCCAAATTTGTCCAAGTGCAGCGCCGTCTGCGCCGATTGCAGCCAGCCAGCCATTTGCGCCTTCTGCCGCCACCTGGTTCGGATTAACAAATACGATGTACGCCATGGCAAAGAATGTAGTAAGACCTGCCATAATCTCGGTACGTACAGTGGTATTGTTTTCCTTCAGTTTGAAAAACTTTTCCATAACAGAAAACCCTCCTATGTAGTATATAGTTTTTTTGCTACAGTGCCATTTTAACACTTCAACCAAAAAAAGTCTACGAAAATTCCCGATTCTCGTAAACTTTTTTCGAAATACTTCTTAACATCCTGTCATAATCCGGATAATCTCTTTGTCTGTTTCTTTCATACCGACACTGCCCAGTCTGCCGATATTCGCAAGAGTATTTTCCACACCCTTGGACACCAGACCGTCACCGCCGACAAACTGCTGTCCCTCCAAAAACATTTCGTAACCGAAAATGCCTGCATCTACCGCCGCAGCGATTTTTCCTGCACAGGAAGCCTTTGCACCGTCACACACAATACCGGACACAATAGCCAGTGCATTTACCAGCGTATGGGCAATCGTTCTGTAATCGCCACCCTGCAGATAGGCAATTCCACAGCCTGCGCCGCAACCGGCACTAATGGCGCCGCAATATGCGGAAAGTCTTCCGATTCCGGACTTCTGATGAATGGTAACCAGGTTGGAAACCGCCAAAGCACGGTATAATTCTTCCTGTGTTTTTTTAAGCCCTTCCGCGTAAACAATTACCGGCAAAGAAGCCGTCATGCCCTGATTTCCGCTGCCGGAGTTAATAATAACCGGAAGCTCACAGCCGCTCATTCTGGCGTCAGAGCCCGCTGCCGCATAGGCCTTTGCTTTGGTGCGCAAATCATTGTTGTACTTAAGCAGTACGCTGCCCACATTGGCACCCCAGCTGTTTTTCAAGCCTTCTTTTGCGATTGCGGTATTGTAAGCAATCTGACGGTCAAAAATTTCTTTCACATCAGTTACATCCAAAATATTTGCAAACTCGATAATGTCTTTAATGGTTAGCAGGCTTTTGTCTGCCAGAAGCTTTTCGTCTGCCTGCACCTCGCCGGCTTTATAAAGCACTTCACCGTTTTTCTCAATGAGGACAATATTGGTATGGTAACCGCTGATACGGACTACCGCAGACTCCCGACCTTTATTCAGGATTACCCAGATATCCAGCGCCTCGTCTCCTTCGGCAGGACGCACGGTAATCGGACAGCTTTCAAGAAATGCCCGCATCTGCACCTTCTGTTCCTCGGTCACCTCAGCAATAACCTCCAGAATCTTCTCTGTCTTTCCTGCCACAATTCCTGCTGTGACCGCTGCTTCAATGCCCTTTAAACCGTTGGTATTCGGCACAATCACGCTCTTTACGTTTTTCACAATGTTGCCGCTGACGTAAAGGGTTACGCTGTCCGGCATGCCACCAAGCACATCCCTGGCCCTGGCCCCGCAGTAAGCAATGGCAATCGGTTCGGTACAGCCCATGGCCGGAACCAGTTCTTCCCTTAATATTTCAATATAGGTTGAATATGTAGTATCACCTTTTAACATAGACTCTTCCTTCGTACTGTTCTTGATTAGTTGCTGGAGGTTGGAATATACGGTGTAATAGCACCAGCTACTTTGTTAATTGGCATAGTTTGGATATATACCTTACCCGGTCCTGTCACCACGGTGTTAAAGAAGCCCTCACCACCAAGAAGCTTGTTCTTAAGTCCTGCCACCTGCTGGATTTCCATGTTACAAGTCGCTTCCATGGCTGCCAGATAACCGGTATCAAGAACAATACTCTGTCCTGCTGCCAGGTCATACTCCATTACTGCGCCGTCAAATTCCACAAAAGCAACACCATGACCGGACAGTCTCTGCATAATAAAGCCTTCGCCGCCAAAAAAGCCTGCTCCTAACTTTTTCTGGATATGTACGCTAAGTTCCACGGTGCTCTCGGAAGCCAGAAAGCCGGACTTCTGCACAATCAGTTCCTTGCCCGGTTCAATTTCGAAAGGTACAATGGAGCCCGGAAAACTGGAAGCGAAAGCAATCATCCCCTGTCCACCTTTTGCGGTATAAGTATTGCGGAACATGGCTTCACCGGAAAACATTCTTCCAAGCGCCTTACCAAAACCGCCCGCATTAGTTTCCATCTCCATATTTGGGGACATCCAGCTCATGGAGCCCTTTTCTGTAATCATGTTTTCGCCTGCCTCTAAGTAACAAATTGCTACCGGAAGTGGGGTGCCTTTAATTTCGTATTTCATGGTAATTCTCTCCTTTTCTTCTCGCCTGTTATACTTACTATATTAGATTATCTTTCGTAAAATAGTATACCGCATGTTACTTTTATTTTCCACATTTTTTATTTCTGCATATTCATTATTTCACAGACAGCAAGCAAATTCTCCATCTGCAGACCTGTCTGAGCATCTACATATACCAGATGCATCTGAAGCTCCTTATCCGTTTCGTATTGTTCCTTGTCGCAGTCCGTTAAGATAACATACCTCCTGATTCCCGGATGTATTTCTAAATAAGCCCTTATTTCTGCAGTTTTGTTGGCAGACCAATCCGAAATAGGTATCACTTCCGCCTGTGTGCGTTCTACCAGGTTCATTAAATCAGCAACCGTCCGTTCCAAATGGAGTAAAATGGTAAACCTATCCCTGGCTATCATTTCCTCGGCTTTTGCAAGCACTGCAAGACAAAACTCTTCCGTTTTCCCGATATCTGCTGCCAGTTCATCAATAATCAATTCGACTTCTTCTATTGCTTCCTCATACTGGGCGTCACTCAGCTCGCCGGACTCATAGGCCGCATCCAACTCGTCCCGGTCCTGCACGATTACATCCCCTTGCGGCGTCAGAATCACATCCAGATATTTATCTATGTAATATGCAATGCCATCCTCATCGATTCCGGTTTCCTCAATGACATCCACATACCAAACGCTGACATGGCGGTCAGGTTTAATATAAGCACCGATACACCGCTTTCTGTCATCCGGAATAAGAGTAAGCCAGGTCATACCCTTGGCACTAACCGGAAGCTTTCCCGATTTTTCATATTCCCAATATCTTGTTTCCCCATCCGTCAGATAGTTTAGTGATACCCAGCCCTTAAACAACTCATTGTCCATGTGCATCTGATGATACGGAAAATATTGAAAATACCACTTTCTGTCGCGGGTTAAACGCATTTTATTCATAAGGCGACCTCCTTATAATTGCTTCTCCATTTGCACATACAGGCCCTGTTGGAAAATTATTTCAAATCCTGCAGTACGGTATAACGATACGGCAGGTTCCAATGTGATTCTGGTATCTAAAAACAGTTTGGTACATCCTTGTTCTCCGGCATGCTTTTCCAAAATATTTAGTAGTTCTTTAGAAATTCCCCTGCCACGATATTCCCGTTTTACAAAGAGCCGCTTTACCTCACCGACGCCGTCTGTTTTTGTTCTGTACGCAATACAGCCTGCCGGCAGATTTTCCTCATAAACTACCCAGACATTTTCTATATTCTCATTCTCTGTATATCTGGTATAGTAGTGATTGTCTTTCCCCAAGAACTCTATCATAAAATCATCATGTTCTGAAAAGAGTTCCAAAACAATTGTGTCGGTTATCCTCATTTCTCTTATATCCATGCTTTTCTCCTATGCCTGCTCTTCTACCTGTTTTACCAACTTTAACAGTTCCATATCCACCTTTTCTTTTCCGTATTGTTCCAAGAAATATTCTGTGTACTTATCGGTTTGCAAATTATAATTTAAGGACCACAGCACCCAGTACAGATCAATATGCTTGTCGCCAACACCCGCCAGACCGGTATCAATAAACGTGCTGAATTTCCAGTCATCCAATATAATATTCGGCAGACAGAAATCCCCATGGATAAAGGTATCCTGCTTTAATTTACCCGCATTTTCTCCCTTGGCATAAATGTCCATGCACGCAGAAACCGGCACACCCTCTACCGGTCTGCTGTGCAGGTATTTCATTGCACTTGCCAACGCCTCACAAAGCTTTTCCGGGTTAGCAAGATACTGAGGCGCAAGGGCGTCTTCCCCCACAGCTTCCTTTGTCACCAGATAGTCCTTTCCCTCAGAAATGTAATGAACAACTTCTACGCCCATAAGCATGCTTTCAAAGAGTTTTCCCAGCTCTGCGTCTTTCTCTAAGGCACCCTTTTCCGCAAATTTTATGTAATATCCAAGATTACTGTATAATGTGGTCATGGTTGGATGGGAGCTGCTGTCGTATATGGTTGCCCCCTCAAACAGATAGTGAAGTTCCTTGGGGAATTCCGCTATGTTTATTTTTGTTTCTGTTTTTTTCATGATTGTTTTTCGAAATCCTCCTCATCCGGCTGCTGCCCGTCATGAGCCAGCCATTTACATTCCGTCATCTCCATATTTGTAAAGATAGCTTTAAAAGAAGACTCCTCCGGACTGCATGCATAAACGCCAAACTGAATAGCTCCGCCGCCGTTCCACATATGACAGACACGCATCTGTTTGAAGGTGACACCGTCCTCTGAACATTCTACACAGTAATCCTCTTCCCTCCGGCTAAACCGGTACCACATAGACTTAATTCCTGCATCAATCTCTGTTGTTGCCCAGTCGGAATATCCGTTGTTCGTTACAACACTTCCCAAATGCTGAAATCTTTCATTTTCATATTCAATGGAACCCTTCAGCCAGTTCTTGCTGTCAAGGTACATGACAATGCCGCACTGGTCAAAACGATGCTTGCTTTCAAATTCTGTCTTCACTGTAAAGGAAAAAAACTTTTCCTCCGTTTCCATCTGCAACACCGGTGCATTATCATTTCTGAAATGATAATAGGTTCTCTGCCACAAGTCCGTATGAGGTTTTGTGGTGATTTCAATTTTATCCTCCGTAATGGAATAAGCCAACGGTTCTCTTGTCCATTTCAGTTTCGTTATATCAAAGTTCATTTTACTACCTCCACAACATTACTAACTATATTACCTTAATTCTTTCAAAAACCAGGAAAGATTTGCAAGCTCCATATCATACACTACATCACCCGGACTAAGTATTCTTTCCTTACCGTTTTCTTTCTGCATGTTCTCCATAGGGAACGGACTTAGCTTGGTTTCCTTCCCCTTCTCTGCCTGCCAAAGCATCTCCATAGGAACAGGATTTACCAGCAATATTTTGCGGAGCTTTTTATCACTTGAAGCAGCTTTGCCCGTTTGAACAAAATCATATTCCGGTAACTGCTTTGCTTTACTGTCAAAGGACTCTCTGATTAAGAGAAGCATTCCTACAAGGATTCTTGTAAAATATTCTTTCTTTTCTGTAAATACCAAAACACGCTTGCGTCTCGGCATACCAAACAGCTTAATTACAAATACATCTTCTGCTGTTTCAATAATGCAATCACAATTCTTTCCATTCTTACCGCCAAGAAACCAAAAAGCATGCGTCCCCTGTAAACGATATCCTTTTTCCCAACAGGCATTCTTAATCTTAGAAAGCATGGAAAGTCGTTTAAAAAAGCAACGGATATAAGGAAAACAAAAACAAACGATACCAATACCGACAACACACATCAAAACTCCCATATTAGTTATCCTCCTTTGGAACTGGTTATTTTTTCACCGGTTCGTATCTTAACTCCTCCATTAATGTGCACTACTACTCAAACCACTTTACTTTCATTACAAAATTATGTGCATTGCCAAATCCTGCTTTTCCATAAAACCGTTCGTGCATTTCATCATTGACTGCCTGAAGTTCAATACAGGCTGCACCGGCATCTTTCACCTTTTCTTCTAATGTCGCCATAAGAAGGCTTCCTAATCCTTTATTCTGACATTGATATGCAATCACAATTTCTTCCAAAGTGTAACCAATGATATCATCATATTGCTTGAAATAACCCATAGCAAAGCCACATACCGCATCATTGTCATCTTTCATAATTAAGGAGTAAGAATCCTCTATGGTTAACACTTGTTTTATTCTCTTTTTGGCGGTTTCTTCTGTCCAACAGCTGTCTTCGTACGTATTATAATATTCTATGTATAGAGGAAGGACCAAATCGATATCCCCTACATTCATTTCTCTTATTTGCATGACCTTTCCTCTGTTTTATCCTTCATTTAGTTCATCCAAAATTTTGATAGTATCATACCGTTCCCCACAAGCCGTACATATCCAGTCGCAATTACTTTTCTTCGCCTTTTTATGAAGATAGTCTAACTTTCCGCTACATAACGGACAAGGCTGTGGTGTTTCAGTCCATAGGCTTTTTAGGAATTTTACTGCTTCCTCCCTGCTGTTCATTTTCAGCTTTATCAAAACTTCTTTTTCCATACTATCCTTTACGCCTTCTTCAAAATAAATCTCATAATCTGCCTGTCTTCGCCCTGATATTGCCCCATACCCTCATATACCTTCTGGAATCCACTCTTTTCCAGTACCTTTACGGATGCCGTATTTCCCGCAAGGCAGATTCCGTATACCGTATCCAGATTCTTTTTCGGCATTATGTCCTGCAAAAAAGCCCTCAGGGCTTCTGTTGCATACCCCTTGCTTGTATATTCTTTTCCGATATGATATCCTACTTCATATCCTTCTTCTATCGGCACAAGCTGAACATAGCCTACGTTTGTTCCATCCTTTAACAATACCGGATAAACATAAGGTCCATCACCCGATTCATATACACTCATAAGAAACTCTACGGTTTCTCTGGCATCCTCTATCGTTTCAAATACCTCATCCGGCACAAAACGTCTGTTATCTTCATCCAAGGAATTTTTATGTACACTTTCTGCCATGGATAAATCAAATTCAGTAATAAACAATCTTTCTGTTTCTATTCTCATCATTTTCTCTCCATAGTTTGAACTTATTTAATTCTGTATTCCTGTCCCGGTGCCAGCACAATCACACGCTCCGGATTCACAACATTGTCAAAGACATTCTGCGGATTTCCGTTAAACGGTTTATTATCCGGTGCATCCACGGTTCCCCAGTGAATCAATACCAGCTTGGCATTTGGATAAGTATTCGCCAACTTATATGAATTTTCTAATCCGATGTGTGCAAAATCATCCGAAAAATCAAATAATATCACATCCGGTGGGTCCAAGTGCAACTGGCACTCCATCAACTTAGAATCTCCGACACACCAAATGGATGCATCCTTTGTCCTCAAATAAAAGCCGCAGCATTCTCCGTCTTCCCACGCGCGGTAATTATATTCTTCGAACATTCTCTGCCATGCGTGATCAGCCGGTGTAAGCTCGATATCTATATCATCAACTTGAATATGCTCGCCTATATCGTGCCCGATTCCGTCAATGCCACACTCTTCTTTCAGTAACGAGGCCACATACTGCGTTGTATGATATTCCCTGCATACCGGTTTTAAAGATTTACAGGTTGCCCTCGAATAATGGTCACTATCCGAATGGGTAAGCAGAACCGCGTCAACCTTTGGTATTTCCTGTGGCTGAACCGGCATATCAATAAGTAGCGGCATATCAAATCCTTCCAATACAGGATCAATTAAAATGATAGTTCCATGACTGTTTATCATGGCTCCGCCTCCACCTAACCAGTATACACTTGTTCCGTTGTTATTTTTTAAATCATCGGCTGTCATTTTAATTGTAGCAGGTGCTACCATTTGACCTTTTTCATTCATTTTCATGTTGATTATTTTTCCTTCTTGTCGTTTATTTCATAGATTAAACTCGACATCAACCTATATTTTTCCAGGCTCTGCGAATTGGAAGTTACCGCTCCATGCAATAATACTTGAAATCCCCTTCTTCCTTGATAAGTCGGAATCCCACCTTTTCCAGCACATGCTGACTTCGTTTGTTTGACAAGATAGCATCCGCATAAAGGATAGGAATATCCAACTCATGAAACACGTAATCAATCGCCAGCTGCTCCGCTTTCGTTCCAAAGCCTCTGTCTTTATATTTTGTACTTTTCATAGCAAGTCCTAAAGTTGCACATTTATGTTCCTCAATATTCTTAATGACAAGTTCACCCACGATTTCATTTCCGAACATGATAGCAAACACCTTACGCTTCAAATCAACTTGCCTTTGAATATACTGATTTACCTTTTCTTCCTCGTAAGAATATGCAGTATATGCCCCTTTATCTATATACAAGTCTAAATCATTCTGATATTCCTTGAAATATTCATGGTACATTTGTGCCGTCATGGGTAATAGATAGATTTCTTCAGTCATTATGTTATACTATCTCCTCGTTAAATTGAGATTTTAATTACTTTTTATACGGTTTATAATGTGGATTTT
>JAGAQI010000105.1 GCA_017622795.1 Lachnospiraceae bacterium | reverse complement strand
GGTTCCTTCCATTTCGCGGTCTATCGATTTTCCGATGTCATGTAATAAACCTGCACGCTTTGCAAGTCTTACATCCACCCCAATCTCAGCAGCTAATAAACCGGAAAGGATAGCAACTTCTACAGAATGACGAAGTGCATTCTGACCATAACTGGTACGGTACTTCATTCTACCAAGAAGCTTAATGAGTTCCGGATGAATTCCGTGAACGCCAACCTCAAGAGCTGCGGATTCACCTTCTTCGCGGATCATTGTTTCTACTTCTTTCTGAGCCTTTTCCACCATTTCTTCAATTCTGGCCGGATGAATACGACCGTCTACAATTAACTTTTCCAAAGCAATACGGGCAACGTCACGACGGATTGGATCAAAACCGGAAAGAACAACTGCTTCCGGAGTATCGTCGATGATTAACTCGACGCCGGTAAGAGTTTCTAAGGTACGGATGTTACGTCCTTCTCTACCGATGATTCTACCCTTCATTTCGTCGTTCGGAAGCTGTACTACGGAAATTGTAGATTCAGCCACATGATCTGCGGCACAACGCTGGATGGCAGCGACAACATATTCTTTTGCCTTTTTATCTGCCTCTTCCTTTGCATTGTTTTCAAGTTCCTTAATAAGGACTGCAGTTTCATGCTTTACTTCATCTTCCACAGACTTAATAAGATATTCCTTTGCTTGTTCGGAGGTTAAACCCGAGATTTTCTCAAGTTCCTGCAACTGATGCTGACGAGCTTCCTCTACTTCACCACGTAAGCGGTCAAGTTCAGCTTCCTTTGCATTCATCTTGGCTTCCCGTTTTTCCAATGTTTCCGCTTTTTTGTCGATTGCTTCTTCTTTGGAAAGAACTCTCTTTTCGTAGCGCTGGATTTCAGCTCTGCGTTCCTTAGATTCTCTTTCCAGCTCATTCTTAGTCTTAATAGACTCTTCCTTCGCTTCAAGCAATGCTTCTCGCTTCTTGGTTTCCGCTGTCTTTAATGCCTCATCAATGATTTCTCTTGCCTTATTTTCTGCAGTACCAACCTTTGCTTCGTAAAACTTTTTACGATAAGCAATGGCTGCAAACCAGGCAATGATACCAACAACCAGAGCAGCGACCACAGCGATAACAATCGCTAAAATCGGATCCATGACAGGAGCACCTCCTTATTCAATTTTTGCCGTATTAATATAATTATCCCAATTCTAAAAATACAACATATAAATTTTATACTTTTTTTTGAAGTCTGTCAAGTGTTGTTTCTACATTTTATAGTAACAATTCAGCCCTTGCAATGACAACCACCACAAAATATGCTCTTATATTTTTGTGGTTGTCTAATTGCAAGGGGTTAGCGCCCGTATATGAGCAAAGTAGCTGCAAAGCAGCGGTAAAGCACCGTAGGTGCCTTTGCGAATGGCGCGGGCTGAATTATTTATTATTTATGTCCGCAAGTTCCCCTATATAGTAGAAGCCCTTACATTCCTTTAAATTAACCGGGACTAATTTACCAATTAATTCTTTATTTCCGTTAAAATGTACCAGTAGATTATTACTGAGTCTGCCGGTTAACATTCCTTCGCCCTGTTCATTTTCCTCTTCTACGAGAACTTCCATGGTTTTTCCTGTATAACGGTTAGCACAGGCTTCGGAAGTGATTTTAATTTCTTCCAGTAAGCGGTTAAAACGGTCCTTTACTTCCTCCTCCGGCACCTTGTTTTCCATTTTGGCAGCCACGGTTCCGCTTCTCTTGGAATAAATAAAGGTATAGGCAGAATCAAAACCCGCTTTCCGTACCACATCCACGGTTTCTAAGAAATCTTCCTCAGTTTCTCCCGGAAATCCTACAATAATATCGGTTGTCAGAGAAACCTCCGGCATGGCGGTTTTAATTTTATCTACTAATAAAAGATACTCTTCCTTTGTGTACTTACGGTTCATTTCCTTAAGAACCCTGGTACTTCCGGACTGCATCGGTAAATGCAGGTGCGTACATATTTTCTTTGAATTTTTCATTGTCTCGATAAGTTCATCGGACAAATCCTTCGGATGGGAGGTCATAAATCGGATACGTTTAATTCCTTCCACCTCTTCTACCATCTTTAATAATTCAGAAAAGGTTATCGGATTATCCAGGGTTTTCCCGTAGGAATTTACATTTTGGCCAAGGAGCATTACTTCCACAATGCCCTCATCCGCCAGTTTCTTTACTTCTGCTATAATATCCTCCGGTTTACGGCTTCTTTCCCGTCCGCGGACGTACGGAACGATACAGTAACTGCAGAAATTGTTACATCCGTACATAATATTTACGCCGGCTTTGAACTTATATTTATGTTCACTCGGTAAATCCTCCACAATTTGTGTGGTGCCGTCCCACACATCCACGACCATTTTGCCCTTAAGGATATCCTCATACAAAAGCTCAGCCAGCTTAAAAATATTGTGGGTACCGAATACGATGTCTACAAACCGGTAGCTCTTTTTAATTTTTTCCACCACATGGGCTTCCTGCATCATACAGCCGCACATGGCAATTTTCATATCCGGATTTTTCTTCTTCATTGTGCCAAGATAACCGATTCGTCCATATACTCTGGTATTGGCATTTTCCCTGACGGTACAGGTATTGTAAATCACAAAATCCGCCTTTTCCGTGTCGGTTTCCACATAACCGATGGTTTCCAGAATACCCGCCAGCTTCTCGGAATCCTTGGAATTCATCTGGCACCCGAAGGTCTGGACATGATAGGTAAGCGGTCTTCCTTTTTCTGCTACCTGCTCCTGCATCCATCCCTTTAATAAATCCATAAAATAATACTGGCGTTCCGGTTCGGTAACCGGCACCTGTTCTACGGAAATTTCTTTCACTTTTTTTATCCATTCACTCATGATTTCGACTCTCCTAAACTAAAGCAGGGCCGACGAACAGTCAGCCCTACCTATTAACGAATTTGTCCGTTACCAAAAATAATATACTTTGTTGTTGTCAGTTCTTCTAATCCCAGCGGACCTCTTGCATGAAGCTTCTGTGTACTGATACCGATTTCCGCACCAAATCCGAATTCACCGCCATCGGTAAAACGGGTGGATGCATTTACATATACTGCTGCGGCATCAATTTCATTTAAAAAGCGCAGGGAATTTTCATAATCCTTTGTAATAATGGACTCGGAATGTCCGGTGTTATGCTCATTAATATGGGCAATTGCTTCATCAATGGAATCTACTACCTTAACAGAAATCAGTCTGTCTAAATATTCTTTGTAAAAATCTTCTTCCGTTGCTGCCTCCATTTCAGGGCAGATTTTTCTGGCGCGTTCGTCTGCACGCATCACAACGGCCTTTTCCGTGAGTTTTTTATAAAGCATAGGTAAGAAGTCCTTTGCAACACTTTCGTGCACTACAAGGGATTCTGCGGCGTTACAGACACCAAGGCGCTGTGTCTTCGCATTATCAATAATATTTAATGCCATTTCAAAGTCTGCAGATGCATCTACATAAATATGGCAATTGCCGGTACCGGTTTCAATTACAGGTACCGTGCTGTTTTCTACCACACTCTTAATCAGTCCTGCACCACCGCGAGGAATTAAAACATCCACGTATTCATTTAAACGCATCAGGGCTGTTGCTGTTGCACGGTCGGTGGATTCGATAATCTGTACCACATCTTCACAAATGCCTTGAGAAGCCAACGCTGCACGGATTACCTTGGTAATAGCAAGATTGGAATTAATACAGTCGCTGCCGCCACGTAAAATTACGGCATTTCCGGTTTTAAAGCACAAACAAAAGGCATCCGGTGTCACATTCGGACGGGATTCATAAATCATACCGATAACACCGAGCGGAACTCTCTTTTTACCAATCATAAGCCCGTTCGGACGGTTTGTCATGGAAAGAACCTCTCCCACAGGGTCTTTTAAATCAGCAACCTGTAAAATACCGTCTGCCATAGCCTTTACTCTTGCTTCATTAACAAAAAGGCGGTCAAGTAGCGCTTCGGACATACCGTTTTCCTTGGCATTTTTCATATCAATTTCGTTTGCAGCAATAATGCTTGCACTGTTTGCAACTAAAGCTGCCGCCACTGCCTGTAAGGCTGCATTCTTTTTACTTGTAGATAAAATAGCAAGCTTCCGGGACGCTGCTTTCGCCCGTCTGCCAATTTCATTTAACTCCATAATAATCCTCCCTGTTTCCCGCAAAACACTATTTATGTGTAATATAGTCAAGTAAGTGGAAGTCCGGTACTTCATGGGCCACAAACAAAGTTCCTGTTAATTCTCCTTCCATTACTCTGCGTAAGTTTTCAATATCATCACCGTTGGCAATCACCATATCTGCCCCGGAATCCACTGCGATTCTTGCTGCAGAAACCTTTGTCTGCATACCGCCGGTTCCGACGGAACTGGAGCTTCCCTTTGCCATTCCAAGCACCGAATCATCAAGATTGTCAATCTGATGGAATAATACTGCTTCCGGATTCTTTTTCGGATCATCGGAATATAAACCGTCAATATCAGATAATAAAATTACCAAATCTCCATGAATCATAGCAGTAACTAAAGCCGCTAAAGTATCATTTTCACCGATACCAAGGTTTTCCATTTCATCGGTGGACACCGTATCGTTTTCATTTACAATCGGAATTACACCCATTTTGAACAGTTGCTCAAATGTATTACATGCATTCTGTCTGGTAATATCGTTTAAAATGGTAAACTTCGTCATAAGAATCTGGGCGCAGGGTTGATGATACTCGGAAAACAGCTTCTGATATACGGTCATAAGACTAGCCTGACCAATAGCCGCACATGCCTGCTTTTCGGAAAGTGTTTTGGGCCGTTCCTGCATACCTACGGACTTTCTTCCTACGGCAACCGCACCGGAGGTTACCAGAACTACTTCCTTTCCCTGATTATGAAGGTCGGTAAGAAGGCGTACCAGCTTTTCCAGCTTGGCAAAATTAATGTTTCCCGTTGCTTCGTGGGTTATGGTGGAAGAACCAACCTTTACCACGATTCTTTGCTTTTTACTTAAGATTTTTCTCATCTCGTCCATATCTTTCCTCGATTCTTACGCTCTGTATATTGATGTAATTGCTTCAAATACCTTAATTCCGTCCACAGCTGCACTGGTAATGCCACCGGCATAACCGGCACCCTCTCCGCAAGGATAAAACCCTTGTATTCCGGACTGGAATGTCTCATCACGGACAATCCGTACCGGAGAAGACGTTCTTGTTTCTACTCCAAGAAGAACTGCATCTTTTCTTGCAAAACCCGGAATTTTCTTATCAAAGGCAAAGATGCCTTCCTTTAAACTCTCCTGAACATACTCCGGCAGACAATTACGTAAATCTGCCAAAACAGTTTCTCCCTTGGTATTCGGAACAATTTCCCCTATTGTAGCAGACTTTTTCCCACTTAACAAGTCTCCAAATAATTGAATCGGTATTTTTCCGTTTCCTTCCCTGTATGCTGCCTCTTCCCATTTGCGCTGGAATTTCACTCCGGCCAAAGGACCGGTATAGCCCTCTGCCAGAAAATCTTCCGGTGTTACCGTAACAATCAAGGCACTGTTGGCATTTTTTTCTGAGCGATCGTGGTTACTCATTCCGTTTACCACGGTCCGTCCTTCTTCGGAAGAAGCATTTACTACAAAACCACCCGGACACATACAAAAGGAATATACTCCTCTGCCGTTTTCACATTGATGTGTGAGTTTATAATCTGCCGCCGGCAGTTCTTTGTAAGCATCACCATACTGGGAACGTCCGATTAATTCCTGGGGATGCTCAATACGCACTCCCATGGCAAAGGCTTTAGTTTCCATTTGTAATGGTTTCGTTGCTAACAGTTCAAAGGTATCTCTGGCACTGTGTCCCAGTGCAGCTACAACAACATCAGCTTCTATTACTGTAGAATAATTTATTTCCACACCTTTTAGCAAGTTATTTTCCGATAAAACAATATCTGTTACCTTGGATGAGAATAAAAATTCTGCCCCCCATTCTATCATCTGCTTTCGCATGGAAACAATCACATGACGAAGATTATCGGTTCCGATATGGGGTTTATTTATATATAAAATTTCTTCCGGTGCCCCGTGTTCTACAAAAATCTTTAATACTTCACGAATGCGTCCTGCCGGATCTTTTACCATAGTATTCAGTTTTCCGTCAGAAAAGGTACCTGCTCCGCCTTCTCCAAACTGCACATTACTCTCTGTATTAAGAGATCCGCCTGCCCAAAACTCCTCTACACGCTTGACACGCTCCTCCATGGGCTCCCCACGTTCGATTACCAAAGGTTTATAACCGTGCTTGGCAAGAAAATACGCACAAAACAAGCCTGCAGGCCCTGCACCTATAATCACAGGACGGTGTTTCATTGTTTTTGTGCCTGTCGGCTGATATTCATACTCTTCCTTTGGTGCAGTAGTTACTTTCCCCTTTGACTTTGCAAGAATCCGTTGTTCTTCTTTTTCATTTAATGCCACATCAATAGCATAAACAAAATGTAATTCCTGCTTCTTTCTTGCATCAATAGAACGCTTTTTTATGTTATATGTAAAGTTGTCATGAGACAAACGAAGTTCTTTTTTGAGTGCACTTCTAAGCTCTGCCTCTGTATGATGTATCTGCAGTTTTAATTGCGGTATCCGAATCATGACAAATTACCTTTCTTAATAAAATTCCTTTTTCTACATATGTAGAACCTTATAAAATATTTAATCTATTCCTGCATGCAGCCCTGCAACGTAACCGCTGCTCCATGCCCACTGCAAATTGTATCCGCCGCAGGTGCCGTCTACATCCACCAATTCTCCGGCAAAATACAAGCCTTTTACCAACCGGGATTCCATGGTTTCCGGTTCGATTTCCGAAGTATCCACTCCACCGGCACATACCTGGGCATTTGCAAAAGGATTTAATTCAGTTACATGGCAGGTCAGTCCTTTGTATAATTTAGCCAAACGCTGCAAATCTTCCGGCTTATAAGCTTTTTTACTGTCTGTCACCGGTTCAATATTACATTCCTTCAACATAATATAATTCAACTTATGATTCTGTAATCCTGTAAGCATTTCTTCTGCCGTGCGGTTCTTTAATGACAACAATCTGTTTTGAAGAAGCTCCGTCACTTCATCCAACGAATAATTCGGAAGTAAATCTAATTTACAAGTTACCCTGCTTCCACGATACACTGCTTCGCCTGCGAACCTACTCACCTGAAATACCGGAATTCCGGATAAACCATACTCCGCAAATAAAAGCTCTCCTTTTTCCTTCGCAAGCAGTTTATCATTTTCATAAACCGTAACGACACCCTCTGTACGTACTCCCGATACGGTTTTAAACCATTTTTCCTTACAACGCATCTGAACTAAGGCAGGAAGTAACGGTGTAATATGATGTCCAAACCGCTCCGCTAACTGATATCCGGTAAATTCCTTTGGATTTTTCATTCCGGCAGGACTTCCGCAGCATAAAATCACTTTATCAAATTCCGCTATTCCGTTTTCGGATTTCACTAAAAATGACCCCTCCGAACCCTTTACGGAATACACCTGTTCCGTAATTACTTTTACTTTCTTTGCCCGAAGTTCCATTACCAATGCATCCGCTACAGAAGCTGCCTGCTCAGAATTAGGATATACATAACCGTTTTTTATTTTAGGTTCTATACCGATTTTTTTGAAAAAATCAAGCGTCTGTTCCATTGAAAAAGCTTCTCTCACCGGTTTGGAAAAGGATGCATCCGTCCCCCGATAACAGGAATCTTCCTGCACCAGATTGGTAAAATTACACTTTCCGTTACCTGTGGCAAGTATTTTTTTACCAAGTCTTTCTTTTGCCTCATAAATTGTTACTTCTGCTCCTTTGGATGCTGCCGTAATGGCTGCCATCATCCCGGAAGCTCCTCCACCGATAATTGCAATACGCTTCTTCATAGTACTCCTTATTCTAACTGGTAAAACCTTCTAACATACTGTATAATTCCTGAACATTTTTCACGTAATAGCCCTGTTCAATCATTTGCCGGATTTCTTCCGATAAGCTTTCTACCCTGATTTCTGTATATTCGTATACTGTTTTTAAGTCACTGTAATAAACAACAACAAAATCCCCTCTTCTACAAACGTAGAACTGATTTTCTACTTTTGTTTCATCATAGGTTTTACGAAGAACCACCTTATCTTCCGCAAAGGATACTATCTCATAAGAAACCAACCCGTCTAAATACTCATTTATCGGCATAGATTCCATATATCCGCGAATATATGCTGTTAATTCCCGGAAATCAATGCCTACCATAAATCCCGGAAGAGGTAATTGCTCTCGTTCTTCCTTTTGGCTTTGTACATAAAAGGTTTCCAAAAAATAATGTGCGGTTTCCCGAAGCTTATCCTGTGAAGAAGCTGCAACGACTGATTCTTCACTTTCTGTCAGCATTTGCTGTAACAGCCGTTCGCTTTCTCCGGAAGACTGTAAAATTTCCTGCAGCAATTCATTATTCTGTTCAACCGCCTGTCGGTTATAATGTAACAGGGCATTTTTAAAGCTGAAATAATAGCATAATCCAAACAAAGCAGAAATACCGGTGAATAAAAGGGATGCATATATTATTTTTTTCATAGAAATACTCCTATCGTTTTTTAGAAGTATTTCCGTGAATTTTCCATTTTATTCTTTTAACAAGGCAAATTTTTTCGCCAGACGGACAATTCTTCCGCCCATCGGTAAATCGTAAAGTTCTTTTTCACTTAATGTCTTAGATACAATCATCAAAACAAAATATAAAACTACTGCGAAAATTATAGTAATTACAAGACTTATCAATACACTGCTTGTTATGGTGTGGAGGCCGAGATATAAAAAGTATGACAGTACCGCCATAACTGCGGAGCATACGACAGGCATAAAGAATGTCCGGAACCACTCCTGCCGGTAACCGGTAGCCATTTGAATTCTTATACCGTTTAATACACTTACAATCATCGGAAAAACCGTATGTCCGACAATCAGTGCATACACACCCATATCAAAGAAGGACAATAAAATATAATCAATGATAACATAAATTACAATTCCCGCGCCCGCATGGATAACCGGATAATGCAGCATATTCAGTCCTTGAAGGACACTGCTTGTTGTTGTGGAATATGCATAAAATAAAATAGCCAACGCACCAAGCTGCATCAATGCTGTTGTCATTTCTGTTGAATCATTAAACAACAGCAACATAATCGGTTTTGCAAGCACTGCCAGACCAAATGCACAAGGAATTGCAATCATCATATTCAATTTAACTGCCTGCGCTGTTTTATCATACAGCATACGCTGGTTATGTTCCGTAAAGGCACGGACAATATTCGGCACAACCGCTACTCCGATAGCCGAAGCAATGGATAATGGCAGATTTGCTAAAAGCCGGTATTTACTGGAATACCGCCCCCAGTAAACCAGACGAATTTCCTCTGGAACCCCTTTGGAATCCAACACAGAATTCAGTAACACGCTATCTAAGGTACCGCTGATGGAATACAGTGTTTGATTTAATATAATCGGGAAAATAGTTATCAAAACCAGTTTCAACAGCATAGAATAACTTTCTGTTGCAGCCCCGGAATCTTTACGGAACCTGCGCTTCAAGGTTGGAAAATACATAAAAAATATGATCCCCAGGAAAGCCAGGGAAACAACAGCGCCAATTAAAGTACCAAAAGTTCCTCCCGCTGCGCCATAAGCAACCTGATACTCAGAATCCGCATACAGTTTCATAAAAATCAATGCCGCAACAATACCTACCACTACATGGAAAAACTGCTCCAGCAACTGGGAAATTGCTGTAGGAAGCATGGTATTTTTTCCTTGGAAATATCCGCGCAGTACACCCATAATGGCAAAAACAAAAATGGTAGGTGCCAAATATCTTAACGGTATTGCACTGGATTCGGATTTAAACAGCGATACCGAGAAGAATTCCGCGCCAAAATAGGTAACCAATGCTGCTAAAGCACCGGATACGGCCGCAAAACCCATGGCTGTTAAGAACACACGATAGGAATTGATATATTCTTTTTTACTTTCTCTTGCAGATACCAGCTTGGAAACAGCAATCGGGACACTGTATGTAGATAATAACAATGCCAGATTATATATTTCATAGGCATTGGAATATGCGCCGATTCCTTCGTCCCCGATAATACGGGTCAACGGAATACGGAATGCAATCCCCATGATTCTTGTCAATATGGAGGCTGCCGCAAGAATGGAGCCCTGGACATAAAAACTGTTTTTCTTTTTATCCGCCATGATACAAGTACCTCGTTATCTTAAAATGTTTAACCCGGACAGAATTTCCCTCTGCATCCGTTCCATCTGCTCCCGTTCTTCCTCTTCCATGTGATCATATCCAAACAAATGAAGCATACTGTGTGCAATCAGGAAGCAAAGTTCCCGAAGCTCCGAATGCCCGTACTCCTTTGCCTGCTCCTGTATTTTATCGTATGACAAAACAATATCACCTAATAAAAGTTCTCCTGTTTCCGGATGAAAACAGTCTTCCCCGGTTTCTTCCAGGGTATCAAAATTACCCGGTTCCTCATACTCCACCATCGGAAAGGATAAAACATCCGTCGGGCGGTCAATCTTCCGGTACTCCCGGTTCATTTCATGAATTCCTTCATTGTCTGTAAAAAGTACATTTACTTCTGCTTCGTATGGGCAATCTACATAATCCATAGCAGCAAGAATGACTTTCTCTACATATTCCTCTTCGGGGAAATCAAAATTTAATATAACTTCTTTTTCAATGTTGATTGTCATACTCCCCCACATCCTTTCTTACTTAGCCGCTGCTTTTTTATCCTGGGATTTCAATAAAGTAATCAATTTCTCACGGAGCATAAAGCATTCCTGCATACTCAATCCGGATTCATTAAACTCCCCCTGGAAAATCTTTTTTGATACAATAGTATCTACGATTTTTTCAACGGAAATATCTGTCTTTTTCACGTGACGAACCACAGAATAATAAGAAATCACTCCGTCTGTAATTAAAAGTAATGCCGCTTCTTTCTGTTCGATTCTGTCATGATTTAATTGTTCCAATAAACAAATCAACGGTTCAGGAAAACCATGTTCTTTCGCAATTTCTACAGAAGAATCTTCATTATTGTTTTCTTTCATTTTTCCGATATTCTTATACAATCCGGCTGCTTTGGTAAGTTCCGAATTTAAACCAATACTTTCTGCCGTTTCATAAGCAAGCTTGCCTACCAATACCGCCTGTGCATAGAAAGATTTGTTTTTTGCCCTGAGTTCCATTAACAACTCTGCTTTTTCATTACAATATGGAGAATAATCAATTTCCTCCTCTTTATTCTGTTCTTCTTCCGATGGTTCCACAGCAGAAGACTCTTCTTTAATTTCTGTTGTTAACTCTTGATTCGGAAGCTCCTTAGCCGCAGTAATGGCCGCAATTGCCGCATCCTGTTCTGCCGTTTCCATAGCTAAAAGATCAAGATAAGCATAGTTATCCTGAACCAAAACCTCTTCTGCTTTTTCCTGCGTCTTTCCGGTGCTTGTCCATTTTACCAAAAGCATTGTAACAAAAATACTAGCCAGATAGGTACATAGAATATAAAAGGTATCTAACATCATACTTTCATCGATTGTCATCTTGTTTAGCATAACAGATCCGGTTACCACAATGCAGGCACAAAATGCCATCATATAAAACATTCCGAGAAAGCTCTTCATTTTAGGTAGCAACATTGCAATCAAAGTTGCCACTACCAGATGGAAAATAAGACCGTTTAACCAATTACCCTGTAAATAAATTGCATGATAAACAAAGAAATATAAATACAGCATTCCAATATTCCGGCTTACCAAAGCTGCAGCTATAAAGCCACCTAATACCCAAACCGGAAGATTAATATAAAAATCCGATAACAGCAATAATAACGCGGACACCAAAAAACATGCCGTTAAAACAGCAATCAGACGAACCGAGCTATAAATTTTCTTTTTTTCAATCAGGGAGCAGAGAACTATCGCAACAGAAATCACTCCTACAAATAGAAAATACCGTTCATTCCATGCTTTTTCTAAAATTATTTCATTTGAAAACAAAGCTACTCCTGCTATGAAAACAAGTGTAAGCAGCATATGAATGATATATCGTATATTCATTTTTAATTTTGTATCGTTCATTGGTTCCTTATTCCTTTATTTTTTTCTGATTATACTGTAATAGCGGTTATTACTTTGATTTTGTTTTTTACCGAAGCCTCTGTTTTCCTGCTTTAATTCTTTCTTTTCCGTTTTTATCTCCGGCTTTGTTTCGGCTTTTACAGCAGTATTTTTCGTATTCTCCTGTGTTTTTGTAGGTTTTGACTGTTCATACTTCGCTTTTTTACTTTCATAATCATCATATGCTTTAACGATTTTTTGAACCAGCGGATGACGTACCACATCTTCTCCCGTTAAGGTTGCAAAACCGATATCATCCACCTTGGAAAGCACCTTTAACGCAATATCCAGGCCGGAAGCTGCCCCCGCAGGCAAATCCTTTTGGGTCAGGTCACCGGTAATGATTACTTTAGAACCAAAACCGATTCTTGTTAAAAACATCTTCATCTGCGCAGGAGTAGTATTTTGAGCCTCGTCCAAAATAATAAAAGCATTGTCCAGGGTTCTTCCTCGCATATAAGCCAACGGTGCTACTTCGATTAACCCTTTCTCCATATTTTTCTGAAAGGATTCCGGTCCCATAATCTGATATAACGCATCATATAACGGACGTAAATACGGATCCACTTTACTTTGTAAATCTCCCGGAAGAAATCCAAGCTTTTCACCGGCTTCAATGGCAGGTCTTGTTAAAATAATACGGCTTACTTCATCATTTTTAAAAGCCTGTATTCCCATCGCCATAGCAAGATAAGTTTTACCGGTACCCGCAGGGCCAATACCGAATACAATCATTTTTTTACGGATTAAGTCCACATAGTTTTTCTGACCTAATGTTTTTGGTTTGATTGGTTTTCCCTGAATGGTATGACAGATTAAGTCCTTATCTATTTCATTGATGGTACTCACCTTATCTTCCATGGATAACGCCAGGGCATAATTTACATTTTGTTCCGTAATGGTATTTCCACGCATGGACAGCTTTAAAAGTTCTTCCAAAACAGCCTTTGTTTTTTGAACCTTGGTTACATCACCTAAAATCTTTAATTCATTATCTCGGGCAATTAAAGTTACTTCCATCGTCTTTTCAATCTGCTTTGCATGGGCATCAAACTGTCCAAACAGATTTCTGATATGCTCTACCGGTATATTAAGGATTGTTTCCACTATGTTCATCTTCTATTTTCCACTCCTCTTCTAAAATCTCCTGATAAGATATGAAATTTCCGCAGGCAGTTACCGTTCCTGTTGCAACACATATCTTCTGATTAACCTCAGGTACATACTCTGTACTAATAATCTCGACACCCTGACTTCTCCAATCGGATAAAAACTCCTCCCATGCAGATAATGCATTATCCAAGACCTCTTCTTCCGACATAGTAATCAGTTGTGAATCATAGGGAAGAATCCGGTGTTTTCGCAGTATAACCGGTACCTGATAATTATCGAAAGCATACGGAACAATATCAATACTCATTATATCATATTTCCCATCAGAATATCTAGGTATATATGAAAATATTTTTTCACCAAAACAGAAAATTTCGAAACCAAGACCCGATTTCTTATAATTTTTCTTTTCATACAATCTGGATAATCTTGCATTATAAGAAAAATTACTTTCTATATATACCAATCCGTCTGCAGCAACCGTCTGATTTCGGATGAGTTCTTTATAATCTCCTGTCACCGGAACAATACCGGCAATTAAAATATCCCCTTTTTTCACCACATCTCCGACTTTTACTTTAGGAACTCCGGTGCGTACCTCCATTTTTCGTACAATACCGTCTCTGGCTGCAATTATATGACACGGCTCTTCCTGTACCGGAAGATGTTCCGGCATTACACTTTCATTTAAACTGACACAAATCCTGCACCCTTTTCTCTCCGCAGAAATCCAGCCGATATCATTATATGTCAAACGTAACTGTTTCTCAATTTCAAAACAGTCCACTAAGTTTGTCGGAACGCCGCCATATACTCCAAGTTCCTGCTTCATCACTTGGAGAATTTGCTCTTTTGTATGCAAAAAGCCACCTTCTACATTGATATCCCATATCCTGCCCGAACACTGGGACAGTATCATCAAAAACAAAATAGTTCCGATAATCAGTCCCTTTCTTTTCTTCGCTTTACGGACCACAAAAGGAACTCCGATTTTTTTATCAATTTTGCAGGAACATCCTGTTTTTTTTATGATATCCTTTATATGAAAAAAATGCTTAGATTTAATTTTGCAATACCATTTAGAATCTGTTGCAAAAATATGTATTATTTCAATTTCTCTGTTTTTACATAAATTAATGAATCTTTCTTTTTCAGATCCGTTTATTTCAAGTATTAAATATCCTTGAAAATAATGAAACAATTTTTCGAGCAAACCATTCACCTCTATAAAATAAATGAAACATTCAAAATATTTCCAACAATTTTAATTTCATCTTTTCTAAAGTATTCTATAAATAAATGGCTTCCGTTGATAAGTAAGTGTTTCTTTCCCAAGGAAAGTTTAATATTTTCTGTAGAATATTCTTCGATTGCCCGATAATTGGTTACCCTGATTCCATGATTTCCTATTAAAGAAATCATAGCCTGATTCGCAAGTACGTCCTTTGGAATCGACATGCATCCACTGGAATGTTCGATAAAGCTTTCGTATTCTTTTTGCCGCTTTTTTTCTGATGAATTTATGTAAGAATAAAGAGGATTCAACTCTCTTTTATGTTTTTTATGGTTCGATGATATTTTCACATAGATTCTCCTGTAAATGATATCTTTACAGTATATGCAATAAAACTATTTAATAATACGTTCTCATCATCGGTAAGAAAAGAAAACCCTTAGTCTTTCGACTAAGGGTTTTGTGCACAAGATATTAGTATTTACGCTTACGAGCAGCCTCAGACTTCTTCTTACGCTTTACGCTTGGCTTTTCGTAATGCTCACGCTTACGAATTTCCTGCTGAATGCCAGCCTTCGCACAGTTTCTCTTGAATCTGCGGAGAGCGCTGTCTAAGGATTCGCCTTCTTTAACGATTACATTTGACATTTTCTCACCTAACCTCCCTCCAGTTGTGTATTGTGCCTATACAACTGTTTGGGTATTTTTTAAAGCACTATGAAGATTATACCATAAATTCTACATTCGTCAACTGTTT
>JAGAQI010000104.1 GCA_017622795.1 Lachnospiraceae bacterium | reverse complement strand
TCTGCCGTTTAGTTGCTACCGGCAGCTTCATCCGCAGATACGGTGAATATATTGAAGATGGTACCGTACTTGAAGGTGGCTATGTTGAATGTACTTTCAAGAACGATGCAAAGGGTGACCCACTTGTAACAAGCGAAGGTCTTGCAGCTCTCGGTGTTATGTCCGAAGAAATGTTTGCAAGCATGAAGGAACAGACCTTAAAGATTACTAAGATTGTTGCTGACGACTTAAAGAGCATCGGTCTTGACCTTTGGGATATCAAGTTCGAGTTCGGTTACAACAACAACGAAGTTATTCTTATCGATGAAATTGCATCCGGTAACATGCGTGTTTACAAGGATGGCAAGATTGTAGATCCTGTAGAATTAACAAAGCTTATCAATAACAGATAATTTTTACGAATTTACATAAAGGGGCTTCGGCTGAGATATCCTTTGTGTATTTGTATCTGTGTTCGCCTGACTCTTCTGACACCCGTACGTTCAAGATGGAACAAACAAATAAAAATTTGTTCGTCCATCCTGCCCGTACAGCTATCAGCCGAGATGTCGGACACTTAGATACAAATACACAAAGGATAAGCATTCAGCCGAAGCCCCTTTTGCGTAGATTACGAAAAGCTATCATAAAATAAGCTTTGTTATTCTCTACAGGATAACGTGTTGCCATCCCGTATGGTATTCAAGTAAAAAATTACTATTTCTCATTAAAGAAAAATACTTCTTCTACCGATTTTTCGAAGACGGCAGCGATGTCCATGGCAAGCTTTAAGGATGGATTGTACATGCCTTTTTCCAGGCGGGCAATGGTTTCGCGGCGGACATTGACCATAATGGCTAAATCTTCCTGGCTTAGGTTTTTGGAC
This sequence comes from Lachnospiraceae bacterium, assembly GCA_017622795.1. GTDB lineage: Bacteria > Bacillota > Clostridia > Lachnospirales > Lachnospiraceae > SIG299. Next base: position 73,836 of record JAGAQI010000104.1, on the reverse strand, counting down.
GCCCGAAGTTCTTTAATTTTTGTTTCTAAGCTAAAATCTTCCATTAAGCTTCCCTCTTTTCAAAGTAAATAAAATAGGTGGAAATAGCCAGTTGAATCAGGTAATACACAAGCAAAAAATGCCAGAAGCTGATAGTAAATGACAACTTTTCTGCCAGTGCAGAACCCCTTGATTCTGCAAGCAAAATTACAATTACTCCGACGGCTCCAAATCCCGAGCAAAATCCCCACAGGAAATCAAATATCTTCCGTTTCGCCCTATGGTAATGTTCGACTGCCGCCTCATCCTCTATATCAAACTTCGCAAAACAACGGAACAAGCTAATGCCGATATAAGATATTAAAAACGCATACACTAAAATTTTTATCGTTAATTGCAGGATTGCATTTTGCGGGTTCATCAATTTTAAAGCAATTGCCACAACAAGTAACAAGCTCGTTACTATATTCAATATCTCCTTTGTAACCAACGAATAAACCTTCTTTTCCTTTTTCATAATTGTTATCCTCCGATGTGATTTATTTGTACTTTTTTGTGATATATTTGTATCACTTGTGATAAATATATCACAACGTTTTTCGATTGTCAACAGTATTTTCAAATATTTTTCGCAACAAGGACTTCTGCCAAAAGAAAAACTCCCGCAGGCAGACCTACCAGATCTGACCCACGGGAGGGTGAAACTTACACTATTTATTTTATATTACTACTTCTTCTTTTTCTTAAGAACCAATGCCACTGCACCGGCTGCTGCAAGTAAGCCTGCACCAATGCCGGCTGCGACAGCACCACCGTTAACCCCCGGTGCCCGGTTATTATCCTGACAGAGAACCATCGCGGAAATCGGAGCTACCTTTACGGTACCCTTTACGCTTCTGAGCACTTCAGTGCCTGCATTTTCATCGTCAATGTAAACATTCCATTTTCCTTCCGGAAGTTCAATTTCTGTTTCTGTTTCATTCGCATTGAAGATAACAAACAGGTTATCTGCCACTTCTCCATTGACACCGCCGTTAATTTGGAACGCCAGTACATTTTTATCAAGACCGGTCATGGAAGTAATGTTAGACTTAACATCCTTCGCGGTTGTCATACGCAGAGCTGCGTGTTCCTTACGGAATGCAATGAGGCCCTGATAGTACTTATAAACGTTCTGATATTCTTCGCTGTTTAAGTCATCCCACTTTAACTTATTTACAGAGTCAGGAGAAGCATAGCTGTTATGATCAAAACTGCCGTCCTTTAAAGGTTTGGAACGGAGCATTTCTTCTCCTGCATGCACGAACGGAATACCCTGGGAAGTCATATAAATGGCCGCTGCCAGATTATTCATCTTAATTTGGTCTTCTCGGGAAGCATCCGGTGTAGAATTTACAATACGGTCAAACAGTGTCATATTATCATGGCAGGATGCGTAGTTAATACTCTGAGTTGGTGTGGAGCACCACGGATAAGCAAGACCCATGAAACAGTCTTCCAAAACAGATTCCTTACCTGTAGCGCCGCTGATAAATCCCTTTTCTGTATTGTTAAATACACTTCCCTTTAATGCATCACGAATGGTATCACTAAAGTATGCAAAGCCCGGAGTCATCTTGGAATTTACCTGGGTTGCCATCTGCACGCCAAACTTGGTAACACCGGTACTCATAGTCCAGCCTTCGCCGTAAAATACAACATCCGGGCGGACTGCATGAACCGTTTCTACAATTTCATTAATAGTATCCGTATCAATCAGACCTACCAGGTCAAAGCGGAAACCGTCGATATGATATTCTTCTGCCCAGTATAATACAGATTCTACAATATATTTTCTGACCATGGAACGTTCGGAGGCTGTATCATTACCGCAACCGGAGCCGTTGGAGTAAGTACCGTTTTCATCAATTCGGGTAAAGTACTGCGGAACAATCTTGTTAAAGCAGAATTCGCTTGCATTATAAACATGATTATAAACAACGTCCATGATAACACTTAAACCATTGTTGTGCATGGACTGTACCATCTGCTTAAATTCCTTTACTCTTACTTCTCCGTTGTAAGCATCCGTGGAATAAGAACCTTCCGGAACATTGTAGTTTACCGGGTCATAACCCCAGTTGAACTGAGGCACGGTGGACTTCGTTTCATCTACAGAGCCGTAATCGTATACCGGAAGCAAATGAACGTGGGTAACACCCAGATTCTTAATGTGGTCGATACCGGTAGGTACCCCCTGCTCATTGGTTGTTCCGGTTTCGGTAAATGCTAAATATTTACCTCTGTTCTTAATTCCCGCTGCCTTATCAATGGACATGTCACGTACATGTAATTCATAAATAATTGCATCGTTAAAGGTCTTGTCTGCATTCGGATTTTTATCGTTTTCCCAGCCTTCCGGATCAGTGGAATCCAAATCGATGACCATGGCACGCTTACCGTTTACGCCGGTAGTTCTTGCATATGGGTCACATGCTTCATTCTGCTGTTCCCCGAGAGTTACAAAATAAGTATAGTACGTACCGTTTAAATCACCGGTCTTTTCTACCACCCAGGTACCGTTGACATCTGCTGTCATCGGAATTTCTTCGATTAAATCATCCTTACCTTCTTCTCCGCCTTTATATAATCTGACAGCCACAGCATCTGCTGTTGGTGCCCATACGCGGAAAGTGGTCTTATCCTTTGTATAGGTAGCACCTAAATCTTTGCCTGTATAGGTGTATTCTTCTTCAAATTTTTCTGTAGAGAAAATAATTGGCATCACAACTTTATACTCCGTTCCATCACATGATACTGTATAACTTCTGCTTCCGTTCAGTTCTTCTGCGAGTACCAGATGATACTCATTATTTGCTTCTTTCTTTACTTCCTTGATTGCCACTTCACCATCCGGACCGTTTACTTTAAAATAAGAAACTAAATCGTCCGTCATAATTTCACCGGTGAACTTAGTGACAATAGCACCCTCCCCGTCATAGCGGGCCTTGGATAGCTTTACACCCGTAACGGCACCTTCCCCATATTCCTTGGTATAGCCCTTTACACCGGACTCTACATAAATATGTACCGTACCGGAAATCATTTCTGCAATGTCAATGAACTGGTCTTCTCCGATATCTTTGGTCCAGTCAGCAGTGCGGACAATGAAGCCCACGCTGGTGGTTCCCGGTGTTACTACCTTGGTAGCAACCATTTCACCATTCTCCTCCACAAAAGGAAATCCTGCACCGTCTTTTCCTGCTTCCCAAAGCCATACATCCCAACCGTCATAGTTTCCGTCCGCCCTGTGATAGTGCAGCTTCAGAATCAGTTCCTCTGCTGCCTGCGCAGTTACCGGACCGCCAGACGGCACGCAGGATAACAGCATAAGCCATGCGGCAAGAAATGCCATCATACGTTTCTTCATACTTTTTTACCCCTCTCATCTTGTATTTCTGTTTTTGGGCATATTGTCGCCCCTGATGCTTTCATTATAGCGCTTCTTTGTACAATTTTCAAGAGGAAATTTTCGATTATTTTCGAAAATCCCCACTTTTATGCTTTACCATAAAAAATTATTAATTTTCATAAAAAAATTCTTGCGTCATGGGGAACTTCCATGTATAATGTTACTGTGTTTTTCGGGACAAGTCCGAAAATACAAATCTTATAAAGAATGAAGGTATAACAATGGAAAGAAAAGTTGGTACTATTTCAAGAGGAATCCGTGGACCAATCATCAGAGAAGGTGACAATCTCGTCGATATCACTGTAAACTGCGTTTTAGAAGCAGCAGAAAGTGAAGGCTTCTCCTTAAGAGACAGAGACGTTATCGCCCTGACCGAGTCCATCGTAGCCAGAGCGCAGGGAAATTACGCATCCGTAGAAGATATCGCGGCTGACGTAAAGGCAAAATTAGGCGGCGGCACCATCGGTGTTATCTTCCCAATTTTATCCCGTAACCGTTTTGCAATCTGCTTAAAGGGTATTGCAATGGGTGCAAAGAAAGTAGTGTTAATGCTTAGCTACCCAAGCGACGAAGTAGGTAATGCTCTCTTAACTTACGACCAGTTAGACGATGCCGGTATCAATCCTTACTCCGACGTTTTAACCTTAGAAAAATACAGAGAACTGTTCGGTGAAAACGTTCATGAGTTCACCGGCGTTGACTACGTAGCATATTACTCCGATATCATCCGTGAGGCTGGTGCAGAGGTTGAAGTTGTTTTTGCAAACAACCCAAGAACCATCTTAAAGTACACCGACTGCATCATCAACTGTGACATCCACACCCGCAAGAGAACCAAGCGCATCTTACTTGAAAACGGTGCCAAGGTTGTTTGCGGCTTAGACGATATTTTAAATGCTTCCGTAAACGGCAGCGGCTTTAACTCTAAGTACGGTTTACTTGGTTCCAACAAGTCCACCGAAGACAAGATTAAGCTCTTCCCACAGGAATGCCAGGACTTAGTAGAAAGCATTCAGGCAGAAATCTTAAAGAAGACCGACAAGCACGTAGAAGTTATGGTTTACGGCGACGGTGCCTTCAAGGATCCACAGGGTAAGATTTGGGAACTGGCTGATCCGGTTGTATCCCCTGCTTTCACCAGCGGTCTCGTTGGTACTCCAAACGAATTAAAGTTAAAGTATCTTGCAGATAACGACTTCAAGAACTTAAGCGGTGCTGAATTAAAAGACGCTATTTCCAAGAGCATCAAGGAAAAAGGCTCCAACCTCGTTGGTAACATGGCTTCCCAGGGTACTACCCCAAGACAGTTAACAGACCTGATCGGTTCTTTATGTGACCTGACCAGCGGTTCCGGCGATAAGGGTACACCAATTATCTTAATTCAGGGTTACTTTGATAACTTTACAGATTAAGAATTACTGTTCCAAAAGCGAAAAATAAATCAACCGCCACGGTTGCGTGCTCGCACGTAAACCTGGCGGTTTTTATTTTTTGATTTTAGAACGTCACCAAACGAAAATGAGCAAAAAACAAGCTGCGTAGCAGCGTCTGACGGCAACGCCGGCAGTTTTGCGAATGCAGTGCGGTGACAGGAACAGTAATTCGTTTTTTGGGTATTTACACTCAATTATTTTCAATATGCCCAATATATTCACAGAAAACGTGAAAAAATCGTTCTTATTGGGTGTTCCGCACAAGTTTTTTCCCATATACCCAATATAACAACAAAAACAGCAAAAAATTTGTTTTCAGCGGGCACTCCGTGCAAGTTTTTCGCTCTATGCCCAACAGCATAATCTACAGCACCATATCCATAATTAACATCAACGTAAATCCAACCAGCAACGAATAAGTCGAACTTCTCTCATACCCATGGCTGTGAGTCTCCGGAATCATCTCATCACTGATAATATACAACATGGTTCCGCCTGCAAAGGCCAAAGCAAACGGCAAAATTACAGCTGATACATTTGCTACAAAATATCCAAGCAGGCAGCCTGCCACTTCAATAAATCCGGTAGCTGTTGCAAGTAAAAATGCTCTTCCTCTGCTCACACCGGACATAACTAACGGCGACACCGTTACAATACCCTCCGGAATATTCTGTAAGGCAATACCCACTGCCACCGTAAGAGCCGCACTTACATCATCATTACCAAAGCCCACACCTGCTGCCATACCTTCCGGTAGGTTATGGATTGCCACTGCCATTACAAACAACAGCGCCCGGCTTAAATTCTTATTATTCACATGTTTCTCTTCCTCTCCGGTTCCCGCCAGTTTATGCAGGTGAGGCGTAAGTTTATCCATCAGGTTAAGAAACAGGGCTCCCACAAAAATTCCTACCACCGGAATTATCATCTGCGCCCCGCTTACCAGTTCAAAGGACGGCGCAATGAGACCGTTTACCGCTGCTGCCAGCATGATACCAGCTGCAAAGCTTAAAATCATATCATTTACTTTATGGGAAACATTTTTTACACAAAAGCCAATGGCTGCACCGATAATAGTTGCACCACCAATACCAAGGGCTGTAAGTAACACCATTTGCATATCTTTTTCCTCCTATTTTTCCAATTTCCATCCATGGTCGTCATGATACACCATCTGTCTTGTCATGCCGCCATCAATGCAGATATTTTCCCCCGTAATAAAACCGGACTTATCCGAGCAAAGAAACAACACCATATTGGCAATATCCAACGGATTTCCCACTCTGCCTGCCGGATGCTGTGTGGCATCCGGTCCTTCATACACGTTATAATCCGTATCAATCCAGCCCGGAGAAATAGAATTTACTCTCACTTTTCCGGAAAGACTTACTGCCAGTGCATGAGTCAGGGCATGAATACCTCCCTTGGCTGCCGTATAACTTTCACTTTGCGGATGGCTCATGCGGTCACGGCTGGATGAAATATTTATAATGCTTGCTCCCTCTGCAAAATAGTTTAAAAACAGCTTGGATAAATAAAATGCAGAAGTCACACCAACATTTAAAGCATAGACAAATTCTTCATAGGTACATGTTTCAATCCCTTTAAACAATGGCTTTGCATTATTAATTAAGAAATCTATATGCCCATAGTCTGCAATTACTTTTTCCACATATTTCTCCAACGTTTCCTTATCTGCCACATCACCTTGAAAATAATTATTTTCCTGTAAATCAATGGTACAAACCTTGGCGCCCAGCTTTTCAAATTCCTCGCAAATACACTTGCCGATACCTTGTGCACCACCGGTGACTACCACAACTTTATTCTCAAAATCATACATGGATAGCATTCCTCTTTTCTCTGTATATTACACTTAAAGTTTTACCACGGTATATTCATGATGAACTGCCTGTAAAAATGGACCGAACACATCTGCTATCTTCAATCGCAGACTGGATGTATTAATACACGGATGACAACCGAAATATTCTGCTTTTAAAACATCTTCATCCACTAAAAGTGTTACATTATTTTCTTTATCATTCATAAGGCCAAGGACGCTTACCGAACCCGGTGTGATATCCAAAAACTGCTCCATATATTCTGCCGAACCAAAGGAAAGTCTGGCGCTGTTTATCTGCTTGGAAATATCTTTGGTAAGAAACTTTTTATCCTCACGAATCATTAAGAGATAAAATTTCGTTTTCTGTGCATTACATAAAAACAGATTTTTGCAGATAACTGCAGGAGCCAACACCTCATCAATGGCAAGACATGCCTCCATGGTGTTTGCTTCTTCGTGGTCCACACGTTCATATTCTATTCCTAAGGAATCCAGCAAATCGTAGGTGCGGATTTCCTTTTCTAAACGGCCGTCAGCACTCTCCGGACGTCCTTTTACTAATGTCAGTTCCATAATTAATCCTTTCAATAATTATCTTTTGTAATATCTCTCCAAGTCTCCTGATGCTGCTTACAAAACAACTCCGGTTCCTCATTAAGAGAAAACCACTTTAATTCCAACGTTTCTCCGCCATCACAGACAAGTTCTCCTCCGGTCATTTGAAGTTCATACACAATACAGATGCTTTGGACTTTATCACCATTTGGATATTCCATATTGCAATCTGTATAAATGCCAATCAGGCGGCGTACCTCAACGTCTAAACCCGTTTCTTCTTTTACTTCTCTGATAGCTGCCTGCTCCGGTGTTTCGCCTAGTTCAACTGCACCACCGGGGAAGCCCCATTCTCCAAAATCTCCACGTCGCTGCAGTAACACCTGCCCCTTATCATTAAAAATGCAACCTCCGGCAAAAACAAGAATTACTTTTTCATGACCAACTTTACTCCTGAGCCAACATATGTAGTCTTTTTGAGTACTCATGATAAATCCCTTTCTCTATTCCAACTCCAACCTATATATCCTCTGTACCGAAATTCCCTCATACCAGCCAAAGTAGTCTTTCGGTGGCACCACCAATTCCACAAGCTCTGCTCCAAGCTTTTCTATGGTTTTATACGATGCGATATTATCTTCATCACAAACCAGATAAATATACTTCATGCCATGCTCCTTAGCAACCGGCAGTACCATTTTTGCCGCCTGATAGGAATAGCCATGCCCCCGGTATTCCTCATCCACTTCATAGCCAATGTGGCCGTTGTAGTAGGAATGATAATTGTCACCAAGCCGGACACTTATCTTACCCACGGGCTTGTTTAACGCCTTCGGAACAATTTCATACCAGTAATACGGGATTTTCACATCATCACCCTGGTCGAAATGAATCAGCCTAAGTTCTATTTCATCGCCGGTAAGGGTAGTATATTTTTCGTTGTACTGCGCCCTTTGCACTTCAAAAATGTAAGTATTATAGCTCTCCTCTGACTGATTTGTGAAAAGCTGCTTTAGTTTCATTGCCATTTCATCACAATCATCCGACTCGAAGGATATTTCTTCATGCTTCTTGAACAATTCTGTCACTAAGCCCTGAGCAAACAACCGGAATTCACTAATGTTTCTTCCATACACATAAGCGATTTCTTCATCCTCAATAAAAGCAAAACAGGACACCTCTCCATCGATACATGTATAGGCAACACAGTCCGGCAATTCCTTAAAGAAATCTTCCCGGCTTCCGGTCCAAGGATTAATGTCCTTATGTAATAAACAATATCGATCTAACATCAGTTCACAGCACTGTTGATAAATATCCTGTCCTGCACATGCATACTGAATTTCCCATTCGCAAATTTGCCCGATATAATCCCGTTGTTCTGCTTCTGTTTCATAGCATTTTCTTTTTTGAAATAAACAGTTATCAACTGTTCATTATGATTAATTACCAGATGCATACCTGTCACACTCCGCTTCTATTGCAATAAAATCCAAGCAATTTTGTACAACACGATTTTCTTCTCCTGCTTTTCTCTTACTATACAATATTTTTGCATTTCTTATAATAGCCTTCTCGTGCTTACGGATATAAATAATCTCTTCATTCACCAAGTCTTTATATGCCCGATCCGGTTCATTATCCACATCATATAATTCGATTTCTGCATCCGGAACCGGAATCATTGTCCCAATCTGCAACGTACCTTTTAACTCTCTATTCTCCCCTGTACCTGAAACAATCCGCATCACAATTAGGGAATCCTTCCTTATCGTTTTCTTCCCATCTATTATGATATAATCATGTTTCTCCTTTGGTGACGATAATGGGATATAATACTTGTGCGCATCGATTACGATTACTACACCTAAATATTTTCTTGTATGTACACGGGTGTCTTCTTTGTTTGAGTAAACTCTTGGGAACTTGGACTTGAGAAAATTGATGTACTCATCAGAAACGCTGTATAACTGCATCTAACATCCTTTCTTATGTAAAAAAAGAAGCACCCAAGGGGATGCCTCTTGTTGTTAAACCTTCCACTTAAACGGCAGGAACTCTCCGGTTGTTAAACCCTCCACTTAAACGGCAGGAGCTCTCCCGAAGATAAAACCCTATCTCTAGCTTTATTATATGTGATAATCTTAAAAATATCAATATGATTTAGTAAATTATTTTGTTAATATTTAGTCCTGTTTTCTATCACACTCTATCATTCTCTAACACCGCCGCCAAAAATGCCAGCATAAGCCCCTGGCCCCAGCCCTGCATCCAGTCCTTGGAAATGCTGCGGTAGGCCTCTTTATCCTTCATGACTGCAGTACCGCCGGAAACATTTAAGACTTTTCCGTCCTCACTGACATTGGCAAGGAGACCGAACAGTGCCTGCTGTACATGTTTTGTATGCAGTGGATTATTGCGTTCTAACATTGCCGCTGCGATTCCCGCAGAGGCGAAGATTTCCTCGTAGGCTTCCTCATCATCCAGCACAGTACGCCAAAGTCCTGCTTCTGTCTGCACATTCTTAAGCGCTGCCAGCTGTTCGTTTAAGGAACCCTGGATGTCCATAAACTTCGGATATAAATACCATTCCGGAAGCACCTTGCCGGCCTTTGCCATGGTGTATGCTGCCCAGGCATTTGCCCTGCCCCAATAAATACCGGACATGTTGTCTTTTGTAGTATTGTTATAGCCATGGTAATAGAGCCCGCTCTCTTTGTTCTGCAGATAGCGGATATGCCAGTACCACTGATTCAGTGCATCATTGATAAGTTCTTCATCCGAAAGGAGAACACCTGCCCGAAGCATGAATAGCGCCGCCATAAACAGAGTATCCGCCCATGCCTGCTCCGGAAAATCGTTTTTGGAAGATACGGTATGCTGCAAGACACTGTCTCCAAACCGCAGCGCCTCGTTTCTTAAGTAAGCCAACTTACTCTTTATCAGTTCTAAGTATTTTTCCTCACCGGTGGCCAGGTACAGGGTAATCAGGCAATGTCCCATAGCACAGGCGTTCACCGTCCAGGGCATCGGCAGTTCCAGTTCAATAAGTTCATCTACTCGCGCCTTTAACAACTGCAGGTATTCCTGCTTACCTGTTACTTCGTATGCAGCGCTGATTCCATAATATGCCACGCCGCATGGCCACTCCCAGGTCAGATCCATGTTCATGGTCTTGTGGACGACTTTATCGATAACGTCTTCGATGTTTGCATTGTCAAAGTTAAGTTTCATTGCTACTTTTCCCCCTAAATCCGCTTAAACAATCTGGCATTCCAAAACTCCATATCCAGCTCGTCCAGATAAAAATGCAGAATCGCCTTGTAATTCTTAGTCGCAGTACTCAGCAGAATAAGCTCCACCTTTTCTTCTTTCAATTTTTCTTCCATATACTCAAATAACTTTCTGCCAATTCCTTTACTTCGAAGCTCCGGCTTCACGTAAAGCTCCTCTACTTCAAAAAAGGGCTCGTCCTTTTCGTAGATGGAATTTTTTCGCTCACCCTGGTCCATATAACCAAACAGATACCCTACCATCTGTTCATCCTCCAGAGCAAGAAAAATCCGGTTTCCTTTAATATCCTCCTCTGTATTTTTACGGTAGCCGTGACAGGAGTTTTCCTGCTCCCAAGCTTCGGAACAGGTGATTAACTCTGATAAAATTTTATCTGTTAATTCAACCTCTTTGAATATCATGCTACACCTCCACAATCAACACATTTTCTTCTCCGGATGGTATTTCCTTCACAATACATCCGTTCTCAAAAAGAACCGCGCCGCCTCTGGCAATTTCTTCTTCGTCCTTATCCAGGCAGACAGAATTCACGTACAGCACCTTGCAAGAAAGCTTCCCCGCCTGTTCGGCATATTCCAACTTAACTGCTGTATTCCATTCCTCATAGTTAAAATCGGTGTACACCGGCCAAAATACCATTTCCGGCTCCAGCGCATTAATTGCCTCAATGTTTTCATCAAACCATAAGTCACCGCAAAGTCCAATTGCAACTTTCTTTTCCATGAAGTCAAAAGCATGAAACGCTTTGCCTTCGCAGTATCTTTCTCCCGCAAATTCTTCTTTCCAGCCCGGCGATACTCTTCTGTATAGATCAAGCACCTTGCCCTCCGCACCAATCGTAATCTGGCTGCTATAAAAAATCTTTTCTTCCTTTTCGATAAATCCAAAGGAAACCGCTATGGAATATTCTTTTGCCACGGAACAAATCTCTTTGATTACCGAATCATCCTTAGCAATCGCCATGGTTTCATCCTGCTCCGGATCAAACTTAGCCCCGTAAAATCCCTGTAAAAACGCCTCTCCAAACAGGATGATATCGGCCTTTCCGGCATATTTTATCATGGTATCTTTAATCACTTTTTTGTTATATGTAATATTCTCATTGATAAAGCCTACGGCGGCCAATGCACATTTCATGTTTCTTTTCTCCTCTAACAGTCCATCCAGATTCCTTCGTCCCTGATTTCTGCCTTTTCCACAGCGCGGTAAAACCGCTGCGCCTCGTCGTTGCTCGCCATCAAGGCAATCAGTGTATCCACTTGATACTGTTCCCGTAATTGCTTTCTAAGTTCTGCAAGCAGTCCCTGCGCCACACCAAAATGTCTGGCACTTTTTAGAACACAAATCCAATCCAAATATGCTTTCGTGGAACCGTCAAAATGACTGCAAATGAGGGTGGAATCAATTCTTCCGACTACCTTGTCCTCTATATAAGCAAGCAAAGAAAGAGAATGGGCAAACTTCGGGTCATCAAAGCTTTTCTTTACACTTTCTATGTAAGCATCGTCGATTTCCCAGCCCCAAAAATCTTCTTCCTTGCGGAGCTGGAGTTCAAAATCGATGACGTCATTAATTTCGTTTTTTGTATAACGTTTGATTATCATATACACCCTTCTTTCCCTTATTTTTCTCAGTATAACATACTTCGCACTAAATAGAAATATGCAAATGGTTCGACGATGAGGTTGAACGCTAATGAACCTGATGGTCTGGTCAGCCATCCAAATCAACCAGACAAGGAACCCCCACGAGTAGCCGCTCGTGGGGGTTTCTGTGTTTTGAATTAATAATACTCTCTTTTGCCTATGTATAGAATAGCATAACTTCAGCAAGAATTCCATACCATATTATGTTTCTATATACATTCTGATTGTAATTCCCCTCGCCTAGAACTACTCCGCTTCCAACCCGGACAATCTCTCCTTCATAATGCCATCGGTTGGATATTCTGCTTTCCCGGTAATAGTATTGTCTATCACTTTTAATGTGTAATATTTGGCCGTAATATTCCCGACCGTATCCTTCACAAAACACTGCACATGCAAAAGTCCGTTTCTGCGCAGGAAATATTCCGTCGTAATTTCCGAAGTGTCTTCTTTTGTTTCTCCGGTTTGAATCTGCTCCAGGATTTCTGACGCATTCGTAAGCTGCAAAAACTCTTCTTCCGGAATTTTTTCTGCCGGAATTTCTTTATAAGTGTCTGCCGATTTATCGTAGGACAACCAGGTCTGCTTCCAGGTATGCATCAGCCACAGTTCGGAGGCCGCCTCATAACAGCCGTCATAGTCTTCTACCGTCATGCAGAGATTTCCTTCTGCGTCTTTCCCTGCGGTTCCGTAGTTCCACGGCACAAGGCAGGAAACCTTACCTTCCCGTAAAGCAAGAACCGAGAATTGCTTATTGGTGCCCATCATGCTATATACGTTAATGATGATATGGTTTTCCAGCATCTCTTCACTGTATAAGTCCGTTATTTCAACAGCATCAAAGAAGCCTGCGTTTTCCTGCACTTTTTCACAAATACTGCCATCACTGCTGCAATACCAAATCTGATACTGCTCTTCCACGGCTACGGCGGCAAACAATTCTTTTGCTCCGTCGTAGTCAGCATCGGCATATAAAGAACTTTCTGCCATGCCACCTGCTTTTTCTTCCACCAGCTTTAGCAGTTCTGCCTCACCAGGGTTCGGCGCAACCGTAACGGCCGGAACCGAAGTTGGAGTTATCGTCGGAGGAAAATTCGAAGTTCCTTCAGGAACGGCAGTCTGTTCCGTAGAAGAACAAGCTGTCATAAAAAACACAATCATACATAGAAAACAACTACAAATTAACGTATTAAGCTTTCTCATTGTCTGCTCCTTTATTTTATCATTTTCACCTTAACCGCGGCTTCGTTTTCTGTCCACGCTTCCGGCAACCGAAGTTTTCTGGCTTGATCCTCCCAGGTAAGTGTCACGCACTCATACTCACCCTTTTCATAACCATAACCATCGCCGGCATCGCTGTAGTAGGTAAATTCGCCGTCAGCCCCCGGATATACGCAGATTTCGCTCATCCGATTTTTTGCTGTGGATTCCGCAAACTCTGCCATTGGGAGTATCGCACCTGCTTTTACAAACAGAGGAATTCTTGAGATGTCCGCCTCTGCTTCTATCCACTGACCGCCGGTATAAGATTTGTTCGTGTAAAAATCATACCACATTCCCTCCGGTAAGTAAACCTTCCGTGTTTTTGCAACACCTTCCAAAACAACAGAATCAACTCCGTAATACATCGGATTGGTTACCGGACAAACCATCAGGCTGTCACCAAACAAATACTGGTCTTTTATCGTGCAGGCAACTTCATCCGTCGGATAATCAAATGCAAGATAACGCATCATGGATTCATCCTGCAGCCAAGTACGACCTGCCAGGGAGTAAATATATGGCATCAATTCATAACGCAGACGGTTTGCCGCCAAAAGTGCGTTATAAAACGGGGTATGTTCAAACATCCAAAGTTCCCTGCGGCAATCCGTACCATGTCCGCGGAAAACCGGCAGGAAAGCCCCCCACTGATACCAGCGTGTAAATAATTCTGCATAGCCTAAATCTTCCGTAGTTTTATCGTAATCACCCTTCCAGTACCACATATTACCGTTCTTTACAAAGAATGCTCCGATATCCACGGTCCAGTAAGGCATACCGCTGGCACAAAGGCCAAGCCCCGTTGCAATCTGACGGCGCAGTGTTTCCCAGGTGGCAGCAATATCGCCGGACCAAAGTACGGTACCAAACCGTTGCTGACCGGTGTGACCGCTTCTGGTTAAGTTAAATACACGCTTTTCTGTTCCGGTGCTGCGCTGCCCCTCATATACACCCATGGCATGATAAAAGGCATAGGAATTCATTTCCAGTGCAGGAAGATGGGCGCCTGCTTCTTTACAATACATATCAAACAAACGGGATGGCTCCGGTTTTACCGGCACGGTCCATTCCGGCGCATACGGCTCGGAATTATCGCACCACCAGGCATCCACACCTTTATCAAACAACCCTCGCTTTGCCTGTTGCCAGTACATCTGCCTCGCTTCCGGCAAGTAAGCATTGTAGGAATTGTCCGCAGGAAGGAGTAAACCGGCCGCCTTAAATTCTTTATAATCATCGGAAGTATCTCCCGGATTTGCCCAGATGGAAAGCATAAAGTGCACGTCCATATCATGAAGCGTATCCGTCATTTCCTCCGGCTTCGGATAACGGTTCTTATCAAAGGTCTTTTCCCCCCACTTTGCACCATCCCAGGAAATCCAGTCCTGGATAATACCGTCTAAGCCAATACCACGGTTGCGATATTCCGAAGCAACAGTAAGTACTTCTTCCTGAGTTTCATAACGCTCCTGGGACTGCAGATAACCAAATGCCCATTTTGGAAGCATGGTGGCTTTACCGGTTAAATAACGGTATTCTTTAATTACCCCATCCATACTGCCGCCATTCATAAAATAAAAGTCTAATTCTTCCGAAACCTCGGAATACAAGTAAGAGCCATACTCTGTATCACTAAAAATAAGCGGACTGTAGGTATCCATTAATATACCATAGCCTAATGTGGATACCAGCATCGGTACCGCAATCTGACGGTTGCCCTGATGCACATATACCACCTGACCGCGAAGAGAACCGAAGCCTTCTTCGTACTGTCCAAGGCCATATACATGTTCTCCCTGCTGAAATTTCATATTCAACCGGGTATGGTACTGCTCTCCTGCAGGCACACGGGCAGCCTCCCGTACCATGTTTTTCTTGCCATCCGCCGTTTGGACTTCTTCCACCTGCGCCTCTTCTTCCAAAAGTGTATAGGTCATGAAGCTTTGCAATTCTTTGCTGTCTTTTTCCGTTTCTTGCAAAAGTAATTTTTTATTGCTGTCATAGTAGGTATAACTTCCGGTTTCCCGATTGATTTCCACAAAAAGCTCCGGAAGCTTTAAAAGAATAGCGTTTTCCTTCTCCTCCACAGACCAGTCGTTAAAAGAAGCATCCGAAATTACCCCATACTTTTTTCTTTCAGAAAACTCCTCCCTGCCGGTATAACTCACCCGAACTATACGGCTGTTCTTCGGAACAATTCTGTGTGTGCCATGTTCGGAATACAGAAACAACGCATTCTCTTTTCTTTCAACTTTTGTAATTTTTCTTGATTTGTCTCTTGCCGGATATAACATAATTTTCTCCTCCAAACCCTTTGTTACGTCCAGTTTATCATATTATCTTCCGTTGCGCTCTTCAAAAAAGGCTTTCCGTTGGGCATTTTATTGCCTTTCGAAAAGCCTTTACCATTTCTTATTCCTTTATCTTACAATTCTCTTTTTCATTGCCTCGTACAGTTCCGAATCGGTTTTATGATTTTCTGTGGCAATCATATCCTCCGTCAGGCAATACTTTTTATACCAGGCATCATGCTTCGGATTGTCACCAAGCTCACGGACAAGTCCCATTACTTTACGTACCATATATGCCGTATGCCGGATATCCGTAATACTGTCGTTGGCATAAAAATCTTTCCACACACCATATTCTGCACCGCGAAGCAACGCCACACCTTTGTCAAACCAGACCGCACTGTCTCCAAAACGCAGGAATGCCTTTTCATAATCACCTTCCAGCAACGACTCATAGCCTCTGGTAAATACTCTGGCTGCACGCCGGCAGGTCTGATGCAGTTTGATATGTAAGCCGATGGTAGCTGATATCAGGAGTTTTCTAGGAGAATTGTTTTCTGTTACCGTACAAGCCACACAGAGCTTTTCCAACTCTTCCTTTTGCTGTCGGCAGGTTTCACCAAACTCCTGGATTTGTGCCGGTAAAGCTCCGATTTCTTCAATCTTACAAAGTCCTTTGGCCGGATTGTTTTTGTCTACTAAAATCTGATGACAGAACATGCGGACGTTCTCTGTATAATATAACTCACCCACACAGGTTCCCGATTCATTCAAGCGCATCATAACTTGCGGATATTCGATGAATAAAGCTGCTATTTCTTCTTTATCTTCACATTCAGGAAAATACTCCGCCACAAACTCTTCCGCCTGGGATTCATTGTCGGTTTCTTCTCCCTGCCATACTTTACGGATTACATCCAGGAAGTAAATATGTGGACGGACATTGGAACATTGGATTGCCCAAAAACAGGTCCGGTTATCTTTTAATACCGCATTCAGTTCTTCGGTAAGTTCTGCTACCGTACTTGGTAACATAGTAATCAGATTGGTTTCCTGTAAGTTGCAACAGAACACCGGATTGCAAATATCCTGAGCGAATTCCGGTTTTTCCTGAAAGCCTGTGGAATAAATTCCGTACTGCTTTACCGGTTCCTCTAATATATCTGCCAATTCTTCCTTCGGATATACCAGAGTATTGGCGCCGCATCGAAGCAATGCTTCCAGACACATATTCCAGCCGACATTGTCTTCTTTATTGTACTCCCAGGACATAAGCAGGGAAACATCACTAAACTGCCAGCCGCGGAATAACACCAGCGGATCTTTGGAGGCAACTACCCCCTCCGGCACAAGTACTTTCTTCTTCTGTTCCATATTCTGATCCATAAAAAACCAGAACGGCCGTACACCCAGATAATGCTCACTTAAATAGAGCAGTCCATAAATGAAACCTAAATCTTCCTGGGCAAAAATAATAATTTTATCTGCTGAAACACTGATTCTGTACCGCTCTTTTACAAGATGGCTTTCTCTTTTTTTCTGTTCATCCGATTCTTCCGGCTCCGGAATACTGCGGACCATACTCTTTTGCACCAGCACCACACTGCCACCCGGTTTTGTGGTATTGGCAAACAATTTATCACGGTCACGCTCCAGCATGGAAATTGCATTACGTACCGGGACGCTTGCATTTTCCGCTATGAAATTTGTATTCTTGTTAAATGTAAACATCCCTTTTTCTCCTTTTAGTAACTGCTAAATCTTAAAATAGTCTACCAACGAAGCCATGGTTTCTACCTGCGCCTTTTGTTCTTCGCTAACTGCTGCGGTTTCCTGGGACGTTGCAGAGTTGCTGTCTACCACCTCGGATACGCGCTGAATGGTAGTATTAATATCATGAATATTTCTTACTTCCGTATTTAACATGTCTGCAATCTGGCCCATTTTCTGGGTTGCTTCCATGGCGCCCTGCATAACCTCTGCCATATTTTCTACAGTTTCATCGGCAATGGAAATACCCTTATCTACTGCTTCAATGGTAGTTTCGATGAGCTGGGTGGTACGTCCGGATGCTCTTGCAGACTCTTCTGCCAGATTCTTTACCTGCTCAGCTACAACTGCGAAGCCACGGCCTGCTTCTCCTGCTCTTGCCGCCTCAATAGCTGCATTTAAGGACAAAAGATTGGTCTGCTCGGCAATGTCTTCAATGGTATTGATGATGGAGTGAATCTGCTCGGCGCACTTGGAAATTTCACTGATGGCAACCTTTAATTCTTCCATCTTGACATTACCCTGCTGTAAGGTGATACCCGCCTGATTTGCAATGGAAACCGATGCGGTAGCCGCTTCTGCGTTTTGTTCCATGCTGTCTGCCATGGACTTCATGGCTTCTACCAGACCTGCCACCTGCACTGCCTGATCGGAACTGCCTTCTGCCAGATCCTGTGCTGCACTGGCAAGCTGTTCGGAACCAAGGTTAATTTCTTCCGATGCCACCCGGAGCGTATTTAAGGTTTCCTTCATGCTTTCAATAATTACAAGGAAGGACTCTTTAATCTGCTTGAATTCGCCGACATATTCCTGTTGTAATTTCACGCGGTAATTGCCGCCGCCCATTTGGTCTAACACATCGGAAATTTCTGAAATCATGGCATGCATATTGGTTTTCATAAAAGCAATGGCTTTTTACCATGGAACCGACTTCGGTATCGTCTTCCTTTAAATCCAATGCTTCGGAGAAATCACCCTTTGCCAGGTAATCCATCTGCTCTGCCACCTTTTTCATTGGTGCCAGCAAATTGGTACCCGCAAACTTTATTACCTTTACAAACATAACGAGTACTGCCACAACAGCAGCAACAAAGAAAATAATGCATACATACTGAATGATTTCCAGTACGTCACAACCCTTTTCTTTTCTTGTAAGAATCTCATTAATGACTTCATCGGTAAGCGATGTGATTTGAGCCACTCCGTCTTCGTAAGCGGCTCCGAATACCTGATCTCTTGCCCAGTCCATATTACCGGCCTGGACTCCTGCGATTGCGGCACTTTCGTATTCAATTAAGCCATTGGACATTGCTGCGATACGGTTTAACTTTTCCCATTCGCCGGCCTTAATGTCGTAGGTCTGTAAGGTAGCAATTGCTTTTTCTCTATTTTTATCTACGGAAACTTCCGTATTGTACGCATTTAAATACTGTTCATCACCGGTAACCGCATAAGACTGAATGGACAGTGTTAAATTTCTGGATGCCAGACGATACTGGTTTAACGCATTGGCTGCGCCAATCTGTGCGTCTTTATCCACAGTAATCAGTACACTGGAAACAATACACATAATTAACCAGAATACGCCGATGCTAATAACCATAATCGCCTGCTTCATTAACTTTCTTAAATGAGCCTCCTGGCCGTTTGGATACAATATCTTTTGTTTTGTCGTTTTGCTCATCCTCAGTACCTCCGTGCCTCTCAGTCCATGTCCTTTTCTAATCGGACCACGTATTAATATACCATATTGTATCACACTTTAATGAACGTTTCAATCGGTGTTTTGTACTTTTTTGTTCATTTCTTTCATTTTTACCATCAATTTACCATTAAAATTTGTTCATTTTTCACTAAGTTATAGGAAATAACAACGGTTCCGTCCAAGTTTTCTTTTCTCATATCCACTGCACTGATTTGACGGTTTCCGTAAGTTGTATAATAGTAAATTCCTTTCTCGGCGTTACAACAGCTGGAATATACCGTAATCTCATATTCTTCCTCTCTTACTCTGACGCATCCCCTTTGCTGTTCCACAGAAGCCAAAATATGAAAAAATTGTCCCACACTTTCCTCTTCTGATTCTTTACAGACGGAATTGTGAAGCACAAACGCTGCACGTACAAATCTCGACGAGGAGGACACATCCCCCGGCAATCCAAGGGCGCCCATCCCCTTACTATACGCCGACAATGACAGTTTCTTTGTAAACCGGTTATCGGCAGCTTCCCTGGTGACTCCCATGTAATTATTTAAGTTCCAAAGCTGTACCGGAAACGGAGGATTATTTGTTAATACTCCTACCGGATTTTCATACACATGTAATCCGTCCGTCGCGGACTCCACCACCAAAGATTCCTCTTTGTAAGAAATCATCCAGTGCAACGGTGTCAAAGGCAGTTCTTCACTAAAGGATACGTTTGCAAGATTTACCCGTCCCAAAAGCTTTCTGACTTTGTTCATGTCTTCGCATTGGCACAAAATCCAAGGAACAAATTCAAAAGGAGGAATGTTATCCTTTCCCTCCGCCGGCTCCGGGTAATGGGCGTTCCCGGCAAACATCAGTCCTGCCATGCTGACTCCCTTTTCGTTTGTTGCCTCATAATAAAGCGGATAACCGTCCGCCACATACGCCATGCCTATCATGGCGTAATGGGATTCTATCGTCCCTGCCAATCGGAAATGAAAGGGATAGTTTCTTGGTGTTACCGCCACCGACTCCTGATAGGTATATTCCAAATCCAGATTCCGTCCGAAATAATGATCTTTCGTTTTAAAATTGATTGCCGTACACATTGCTTTCTCTCCCTTGTCTTTTTACTCATAGTATAGGCAAAAGAAAAGCCCCTGATTCATATACAGGGGCTTAATAACAATTCTCTTATTTAATCAGTTTATTCACAATGGCATCTACCGTCAATCTTTGCTGTTCTTCTCTGGTGACGGTTGCCGTGCCGTCGCCGTCCTGCTCACCATAGTAGGCAAACCATGCATGATTACCGCCCTGAATACAGTATTCGGTATAATCTGCCGGCATATACACCCTGCCGCTTTCCACTTTCTCCATGTTCAGTACTTTATCCTCACTGCCATACACGGAAACCGTGCACAGGTTATCCGGTAATTCTTTTGTTGCATAGGCCGCAAAAAGCACCAGACCCTCCAGCTTTTCCCCATGCTCCGCCGCAAAATTTGCCGCCATGGCACCACCCAGGGAATGACCGGATACATACCAGTGTTCGTATTCATATTCTTTCATAATATCCTCTGCCTTATTCATTCCGAAGAACGCCAGATTTCCCGGCATTTTCACTACAAAACAGTCAATCCCCTGCTCTGCCAACATATAAAACATCGGCACATACGCCGTATACTCTACTTTGGCGCCCGGATAAAAAATCAGTGCATGCCCGGTACCGGAACCGTCTAAAATGATTATATCATCTTCCGTTGTTACGGTAACCGTTTCACTGCTTTGCAAATAGGCATTCACATACTCCTCCGCATGATAATAATCATTCACATACCAGACGCAGGCAGCTGCCGTTGCCAGAAGCAATACCACTGCTATCAGCCAGCCCCACTTTTTATTCCCTCTCTTTTCCATCTTGTCAAATTTCACATCATTGATCTTTACATTCCTCATCTTTCTGTTCCCCTATCGTTTTCTTCCTGTTTTTTCCGCAAAACTGCAGACAATTTGTCGGACAGGCATCCACACATTTACCGCACCGGATACATTCTGCCGATGTGGAAATCTCCTCCGGTGCTAAATTTACCGGGCAGGCGTTCTGACATTTCCCGCAGGAAATACAAGCCTCTTTTTCCCACCGGATTTGTACCAGGGAGAATTTGTTAAACCATCCGTAAATTGCCCCCAGCGGACATAAATACTGGCAAAACGGCCGGTATACCTTGATGGACACCACTACAACCGCAATCAGCACTGCCAGCTTCCAGAAAAACAATCCGCCGATTTGGGACTGAAGCATCGGATTGGTGCTAAGGAGCGGAATTGCTCCGAATAAGGTTCCCGACGGACATAAAAACTTGCAAAAAGCCGGAACCTTGGCAAAACCGGTAAATAAAAATGCGGACCCGATGAGAACCAACCCTGCCAGCGTCACATACTTTCCGTATTTCAAAATATGATGCTTTGGCAACTGCTTCCGCTTTTTGAACAACGGAATTTTATGCAGTAAATCCTGCACCAGGCCAAAGGGACACAGCCATCCGCAGACAAAACGTCCGAAAATGCTGCCGAAGATAAAGAAGAAGCCCAATACCGCAAAAGGCACTTCAAAATCCCATTTGTTTAAAGCATTCTGCAGGGCGCCCAACGGGCAGGATGCCACCGCCCCCGGACAGGAATAACAGTTCAATCCCGGGACACAGGCATATTTTAGCGGACCCTTGTAGATTTTCCCGCTCATAAATCCATAGGCATAGCCATTGGTTATAATCGTATATAAAAGTTGAAACCCGGTACGGATTCGGGCCGGTGTGAATTTTTTCATAAGCCCTCCTAACCGATACCGATGCATTCTAAGCAAATCATGACCGCCTTGCGGTAGATTTCTGCAAACTGGTCACTGACTGCGCCCAGAATCAGAAATACTACACCAAGAATAAGTCCGATGCTCCATTTCGGGATTCTTTTCATAGCAAATCCTCCGCTTGTTATTGTTCCTTTAACAAAAGCTCATCAATTAGTGTCTTCCAGTTTTCCTTTGGCATAGCTCCGGTAAGATAACCCACCATGGAACCGTCCTGTCTTACAAAAAATGTGGTTGGTACCGCAGAAATCGCCCCTACAAAGCTCATATATAAGGACTCATTCAGTAAAAGATGCGGATAACTTGCTTTTGTTTCTTCGATAAGCTGCTTCGCATATTCTATGTTTTTACTGTCATCCTCCGCCATAACATCACTGACTACACCGATTATCTGAAAGTCCGCTGCATCATACTCTGCTGCCAGTTCTCCAAGGTCCGGCATTTCCGCCAGACAAGGATTACAATAGGTTGCCCACACATTAATCATGGTAAGCTTGGAATCGGCAAACTTCTCTGAATTCCAGGCTTCTCCTTCCGTGGTGGTTGCAGTAAATGTCACAAAGTATTTTTCTTCCTCCGCCGGTGTAGCTGTTGGTGTTTCTGTTTGTGTGTCTACCGGTGCTTCCGTTGGCACGTCGGATGGTGCTGTTGTCGCTTCCGGTTCCGATACGCTTCCGTCCGGATTCACGATAATCTCCTCTGCAAATTTATCCAGTTCTTCGTTTGGTTTGCTGCTGCCACAGCCGGTGATAGCAAGGGTGGCAAGTACTATCAGGGAAAGAATTCTCTTTTTCATGTTAGGTTAACCTTTCTAAATTGCTATATGATATCGGCAGATTTTGCCTTGTATTTATCATACCTTAAAAAGCAGCAAAAGAAAACTATAAATTTCAGGTAAAATAGGAGACGCCTTGGCGTCTCCTATAGGTTATAATTGTATTTTTTATCTTTTTGCCTACTGCAGCTTGTTCAAATATTCTTCCCGTTCCTCTTGCGGTACATTCAATATATCCATTGCTTTTTCTGCTGTCACATCCAAGTTTGTCATAACTGCATGAAGGTTTTCCAGCATTTTAGAAATACGACCTTCTGCGCGACCTTCTGCATGGCCTTCTGTTCGGCCGATACGTAGCATCTCTTCCTTCCAGGATTCCAATACATGTCCGCCCATAACCTGTTGCACCCCTTTCTGCGTTTTCTTATTCTTCTTTAATACATATTCCTGTACCCGTTTCATCAGCTTATGCAATTCCGAGTAAGCCAATGGATTTTCTTTTCCCAGCGTTTCTATCAGCCTGTCGCAGATATCTTCATATTCCGCCAGGAACTGTTGACGACGGCTCTCTTCCTTTTCGATTAACAGCAACTGTTTTTCATACCGCAGAATGTAATACGGCAGAAGAACATACAGCTTTTTCTTGAAAATTTCTTCTTTTTCGTATTTCTGGCTTTTTACCACCGGCACGGCATACTCCAGTTCGCGCCCGTCAGGCATACGGACCAGCACTGTTTCCTTGTTTTTTGTATTTTTGTTATGGCGCAGGTATATCACGCAGGATGCAGGAAATTCTACCACAAACCTGTCATTTTCTTTCCGCTTGCCTTCCAGTGCCACCGTTACATCATACTGAAACATGCGGATGGCAATGGTCCCGTTATTCGGGTTGCTTTCACATTCAAAGTGATACAACTTGCCTCCAATGCTTAAACAGGAATCGGTTTCTACAAGCTGACGTAACAAATGTCGTTTATCTGCCAGTCTTGTAATCTTTGTGCCTTCCGGGTAATCCGTTTTAAACACCTCGTTAATGAGCGGAAGCATCAGTTCCGGCGTATGCTCCTCCATAGTGCGGAATACATCATCAAAAACATGTGTTTCTCTGTTTTTTGTCATTCAGTCTCTCCTTTTATTATATCTTGTTTTTTCTGTCCTTGCAAGGAGTTTACTTGTTAATTATTCTGTGGAATTTCCGGCGGATATGCCAAGAAACAGTAAAAGACTTTCGCGAAACCTTAGTTTTATTTTACACACATCGTGTGCTTTTTACAAGTAGAAAATTTGATCTGTTTTTTGGTAAATTTGTACAACAAAATCCGGCACAGGAAACTCCTGCGCCGGATTTTGGATTGATATATTGGGTTATGTATTGTTTGTGGATTATTCGATTACAAGGTAACCGCCTTCTACTGTCAGGCAGTACTTAAGGTCGCCGTTGCTGATTACAATTCCGCGATAATTCTGATAATAGGATTTACCGTCTGCTGTTGTAATATTTACAAGAATGTCTGTTGTTGTACCATTATTTGCGATAGTAACCTCTACTGTAGCACCATTCATGTCAGTTCTGAAAGTATCCCAATTCCAAATACTTTCAGGAGTTACGATTCCGTCAAATCCTTTACCCCAGCCCCAGTTATCTGCACGTACTACGGCATATTCGCCACCGGCTAAATCCTTTAACATTACAAGGAAATTATGATAATTTTCTTTACCGCTGGTATAATTTTTGAAAGTAATGGTCTTAGATGTTCCGTTTGGAACTACTACTTCCTTGGAATATGCTGTCCATGCAGGAGTTGTACAATCTTCTAAACCAATAATTGTACCAGCAGGGATGTCTGGTTCTGCAGGTGTCTCCGGTGTATCCACCTCAGGAGCATCTGTCTTTGGCTCTTCCACAAGCAGGTAACCACCTTCTACTGTTAAACAGAAGTCTAATGCACCGTTACTAATCGGAATATTCACATAATTCTGGTAGTAGCTCTTACCTGCCTTGGTTGTAATAGTTGCCTTTACTTCTGCCGTATCTCCCTTGTTGATAACTGTCATTTCTACCTTTGCACCGTTCATATCGGTCTTATAGGTATCCCAGTTCCAGTTGCTCTGCTTCTGAGAATCTGCAAGTACATTTTCAGCATTTGCATTCATCCAGCCCCAGTTATCGGCACGTAATACTGCGTATTCCTTGGCCTTAGCATCATCCTTTAAAATAACAAGGAAATTATGATAATTTTCCTTACCGCTGGTATAGTTCCAGAAAGTAATCTTCTGAGACTCGCCTTCCTTTACATTATAGCTGTTAGAGAAAGCAGACCACCATGGTGTGCTGCAATCCTTATTACCAACTAAAGTTCCTTCCGGTTCAACCGGCTTTGGAGTTGCGGTTGGTCTTGGTGTTGGTTCCGGAGTAATCTGAACTGTAAACTGGATTTTAGAACCGGTACCGGTAATTTCTTTATTAGCTACGTTTCCGGTGTAGTTGAAGGTAACATTGTCGCCTTCTACCTTTGCATTTTCCACTTTACCGCTGAGTGCTAAGTAAACCTTGCTATCATCTGCTGTTACTACAACATTTTCAACTGCAGAGTAAATACGTACATTCGCCTTTTCTGCACCCTCTGCCACTACTACGTCCTTTGCGTTTGCAGAAAGAGTAAGGCTGGAAGAACCTTTTACGTTTACAGTTGCAAGTTCAGATACCTTGTCACCTTCTACAAAAACGCTGCACTTCTCTTCCCCCAGTACATTAAATTCAGCCGGGTTGGAATTCTTTAATTTAATAGTTAACAAATCACCGTATCCATCGGAGTTCTTCTTCTGGTCTACAGTAATCTTGCCGTCATAGTTCTGGATAGTGATGGTAAGCATTTCCGGATTTTCATCACTCTTGATGACAACCTCTTTTACATCACCGCCTGCCAGATTTAATACTGCACCTGCGGATACTACTACTTCTTCTACGGATGCGTCACCAACAAAGCTTACGGTTGGCATGGTAGCATTTGCTTCTGCCTGTTCCTTTAAGGAATTGCGGTACATATCTGCTACTTCAGTAGCATCCATACCAAGTTCTAAAAGCTTAACAATTTCTTCATAGCCAAGCTTTTCAATCTTTGGTGCTACAACGGATAAGGTATCAATGCTTCCGCCGTTGATTCTTAAAACGCTGTCGCTTCCGCTTTCTACAATAAGTTCCTTTGCAGTCACATTGTTAAGATTGATTGGTTCAGAACCGCTCTTCTTCTCCCATTCTTCATCTCCGATGACTACATTTGTTTCTTCTGCCACTGCTACAGTGTTTGCAGAAGAAAATGCCATGAACAATGCCATTACACCGGCAATTGCCCAAATTTTGAATTTCTTCATGTTTGCCCCTCCTAATCATTTTATACAAAGCAATAATGATTATAGCACAAATTTTAGTCAAAATCAACAACTTCTAACAATTTTGTTAGCTAAAAAACAAGAATCTTAATTAAATTTTTGACTCAAATAAAAAGACGGCCTTATTGTTTGTTGCAGTTTTCACTTCAACAATAAAGCCGTCACTTAATTATAGCACACTTTATATTATTTATTCAAGTCATTTCTTAATTATTTCCTGCGGATATACCATACCCCACTGCTTCCTAAGGGCATCCATCACTTGCATAACCCTGATACTCTCATCAAGAATCATGGATTTGCTTTCCGTTCTTCCTTCCGCAATACATTCTGCTGCTTCTGCAAACTGATATTCATATCCGGTAATCTGCTCCGGCACCGGGATAAATTTGATAAGATTATCCCCCGCGTCATACACAGAAACCGACTGCGGATTATTTATATTCTCCACAATAATATATCCGTTTTCCCCGTAGAAAATACCCTTGCGGTCCGATCTGCCGTAGGCACTGTGGGTTAACACCGCCATGCGGCCGTCCCTGTAAAACAGGGTGATGGTTTCCATACCGTCCACACCGGTTTCCATCATCTGCACAGAGGATTCCAT
This sequence comes from Lachnospiraceae bacterium, assembly GCA_017622795.1. Classification (GTDB taxonomy): domain Bacteria; phylum Bacillota; class Clostridia; order Lachnospirales; family Lachnospiraceae; genus SIG299. Next base: position 46,980 of record JAGAQI010000104.1, on the reverse strand, counting down.
CCGGACAATATCCTCCCCAAAATGCATCATGGCAAAATTGATGCCGTACACACCAATGTCAAGTAAGGCACCGCCCGCCAGTTCCGGGTTATAAATCCGCTCCTTTTGGTGCATGGTATAGGATAAATTTGCGGTAAGGGTAGTCACCTTGCCGATAATACCGCTTGCTATGGTATCGTTGATGATTTGTCTGGACGGCTGGTAGCGGGTCCAAATGGCCTCCGCCACGTATACCCCTGCCTCTGCAGCCAGACTCTTGATTTCCTCTGCCTGGGCAGCATTTAAGGTAAATGCCTTTTCGCAAAGCACCGGCTTTCCCGCCGCAATGCAAAGCTTCATATCTTCATAATGTCTGGAATGGGGTGTTGCAATATACACCAGTTCCACTGCCGGATCGGCCACCAGTTCTTCATAGCTTCCGTATCCCACCTGATAGCCGAACTCCTTGGCCGCCTGCTCCGCCCGCTCTTTTGTACGGGATGCAATGGCATAACATTCCATATTGCTCATACCTTTTAGTGTTTTTGTAATAGGATGTACAATCCATCCTGTTCCGAGTACCCCGATTTTCATAAGTAACTTCCTCCGCTTATTCTTCCTTCTTTCTTACAATGGCCACTTCTACCATATGATTCTGTACCTTGGCAACTTTCACCGACAGGTTCTTAATCTCCAGGTTGAACTTATCCCCGTCCACCGGAACCTTTCCGAGGGTTTGGAAAATAAGCCCGTTGAAGGTATCAAAATTTTCGCAGTATAAATGAACTCCCAGAATCTTTGAAACATTCTCCAACAGCGCACTACCGTGAATCTTCCAGGTATTTTCACCGATGCACTTAATATTTTCATTTTCTTCGGTATCGTCGTAGGCATAATAATCGCCCACCAATTGCTCAATCAGGTCCTTTATCGTAATAACACCCATCATACCGCCGTATTCATCCAGCACCACCGCCATAGTGCGGTGGCCTTTTTTCATGTTGCGGAACAAACGGTCCGCCTTAATTGTAGCCGGTACAAAATAAGGGTCTCTCACGGCGTATTTCATCACAGACTCCCGGCTCTTATCTTCTAACCGGAAATATTCCTTTGCCTTTAACACACCAATAATATTATCCGCATTTTCTTCAAAAATAGGATAGGAAGCATGGCGGGAATTGTGAATGATTTCCTTCCATTCTTCCATACTGTCCGCCGCATCTAACATCACCACTTCCGTACGGTGTGTGACCAGTTCGCCGGCGGAAATATCGTCAAATTCAAACACATTCTGGATAAATTCACGTTCCGCATCATCGATGGTTCCTTTTTCGCTTCCTACATCCACCATCATACGGATTTCTTCCTCACTGACCTCATCATCCTTGGCATTCGGATCGATACCAAGCAGGCGCAGACAACCATTGGTAGAAATTGTAAGCAGGCTTACCAAAGGCTTAAATAAGGTAGCAATCGTGCTGATGGTTCCGGACATGCCAAGGGCCAATGACTCTGTCTTGCGCATTGCCACCTGCTTTGGCACCAGCTCGCCGAAAACCAGTGTGAAGAAAGATAAAATAACTGTAATCAAAATAACTGCAACAGAATCCAGCACCTCTACGGAAACTCCCGTTACTCCCAGGCTTACCACCCAGTCTACCAATACGCCGGAAAAGTTTTCTGCCGCAAACGCAGACCCCAAAAATCCGGATAACGTAATAGCCACCTGAATGGTCGCCAGAAATCTTGCCGGTTCACTGGTTAAGCGGGCAAGCCGCATCGCTCTTTTATCACCCTCTGCCGCCATATGGGCGAGCTTGGCGTCATTCATGGAAATAACTGCAATTTCCGCGCAGGCAAAGAACGCATTTAACGCAATCAACACAACTTGTAACAAAATCATTAGTCCTATGGAATCCATAAATTCTCCTTTTCTATGCATTTATTTGTTTTATGAAAGTTACTATATACATATTATCCTATATCACATAATAACAGATTGCTTCGTCATCTTCCACTGTTTTTTTCTGTTCTTACCAATGCTTTACCGTTGCTTTTCCCCATCGGAAATGCTATTATGAACAGGAATACAACCCTTACGGAGGTACCTATGATAAAACTGATTTATTGTAATAAATCTACGTTGAATTACAACCACCTTTCTTCCTTCTTTTCAAAAAACGGATGGAACATTACCTGCTTATCCATAGACAAACTGACACCGGAGCAATTAGCAAGTACCGATGTTTTGATTAATGCCATGGACTCTTGCTACCCGGAGGAACAGCTGCCTCTTCTGGTAGAGTATTTTCACCGGGGCGGTCACATAATTAACCTATGTCCTACTCCTTTTACCGTAAGTTTGGAAACCGGTCAAACCAATCACCGGGCGCTCCGAAGCTTCACTGTGGTAGATGATTTCCACAAAATTGACGGCAGCAGTTCCTCTGTATCCACATGGTACGGGGATACGGCAAATCTTTCCTTAACCAATCTTCATGGTGGTGTCTACCATATGTGCGAACGGGTAAACGGTGTCAATAAGCGGATTGCTTATTTCGAGCACCTGATGGATGCCTACGATACAGACGGCAATTTTTTATCCGCTGCCATCTTGCGCATCGTTACCCACAACATGGGTTCCATGACCCTCTGTAATTTTGATGTAACCTCTGCTTTAGATCCGGATTCCAATACCTGTGTGTTTGTGCAAAATGCACTGTTACAAACGGTACGCAAATGTCTGGCAGGTACTGCACTGCTTACCGTAGATGCGGAATTTTCCCGGTTTACTCCCGAGGAACAAAAAAGCATCCGCATCAGTGCTGCTCCCCTGACCATAGCAGATGTAACAAAGGTAAATTTACATATTTCTGTTACTAAAGAAGCCGATACCGCTTCAAATTCCGACAGTACATTGGTGTATTGTACCTGTAAAACGGTTACCCTGCCCTATGAAACTGAATTCTCACCGGAGCTTACTGAATCCGGCTTGTACAAAATTGAAGCCCGATTAGTTTTACAGGAATCGGAGCCATCCGAAAACATTCCTCCGGTCGTAATTACTTCCTGCACCACCGGCATTCTGGTATTATCGGAAGAGGAACTTCTTGCCGGAGTACAGAGCTTCTCTCCACTAGAAATCGACGAATCCGTTTCTACGGACTATTGTATCCAAAACGGAGAACTCACTGCCATACTGGGGACTACCTATTTTGTTACGGACGTATATCGGGAATGCTTCTATTATATGAACGCCTGGCTCTGTCACAAAGAAATGCAGCTGTTGAAATCTGATGGTTTTAACGTGCTCCGTACCGGCAACTGGTACTTTCTTCCGGAATTTTATAACCCGGACGGAAGCATCGGCAAACGTGGTTTACGCGCTTTGGAAACCTATTTCTATCTGGCAGCCGAACAGGGATTTACCGTGCAGTTTGCCCTTGGTACCGTGCTGTTAAACCAGTGGGACTCCAGCCGTTCCCCGATTCACGATGCCGGCATGCGGAAGCAATGCATGACCTTAATCCGCTCCTTTGCAGAAAGCTTTAAAAAATTCAACAATGTACAGATGGACATCGTAAACGAGCCATCCTATTCCAACCGGGGAGCCTGGTCACCGGGAAAACCGGATTTGGATGCGGTTGAACTTTCCAACTATAAAAAATGGTTAAAAAAGAAATACGGCACTATTCAACATCTTCGTACCGCCTGGGGTGAAACCGCTTTGGTTCTTGACAGCTTTGACGATGTTACCATGCCGGAAAACCATCTGTTTAACCGAGGCCTTGCCCGTACCGAACAACGCATGAATCACGTGATGCTCAATGATTTCTTCTGTTTTGCCAGAGAAGAGTTTTCCGGTTGGACAAGAGAAATCCGCAGCATCGTAAAAGAGATTGCGCCGGACATGATTGTTATTATGGGGCGCGACGAAACCATGCGTATTCCGGAACAGCAAACCGAGGTTTTAGCCGGTAATATTGACATGGTATGCTGGCACCAATGGAATTATAACTCCGATATATTCACGGAATATCTGATGAACCGTGTCCGCGGCAAAATTTGTGTTGCCCAGGAGCTTGGCATGTACAAGTTTGATGATATCCGCTCCGGCAAACGCCATACCGATGAAGAAATGATTGATAAATTAAATAATAAACTGCTTTGCTCCTTCGGAAACTTTGTGCAGTGGCAGTCCCATGACGATCCGTTTATGTGGGAGCTCAGCGAAAACTCCTTAGGAATTTACCGTGCGGATTATTCCCCAACCCCTTCCCTGCAGGCCACAAGAGACCTGGTAAGGGCGGAACGGAATATACAGCACCTCATGAAGCACCGTGACTACGATGCGGTAAACATCTGTACCGTTTACGGCACCTCCTATCATTACAGTTTGGAACACCAATTCGCCCTGCAGGGCATAAGAAACTTCACTGCTGCCCTGTTCCACGAGGTAAAGGAGCAATCCGATTTCCTGCCGGAGCACCTGTTCCGAAAAGAATATGCTTCCGCCATCGGAAACCCAAAGCTGATTATTCTTCCGGGCATGCAGATGCTTTCCATGGAAGCATGGCAGGAATTGCTTGCTTATGTTACGTCCGGTACTACCTTGTTAGTCAACGGCTGCATTGACAAAAACAATTGCTTCGGTGCCGAGGCAAAAATCGGTGCCCTGGATAAAAATTATTCTACCAGACATTTGCGGGATTTCGAGAAAATCCGGATTGACGGAAAAGACTATGTTTTAGATTTCCGGAGAATGACCGGCTATGCCGATGTGGCAAACATATTGGATTGCGGAGAAATTATACCGGAAGACGTTTGTTCTGCCAAAGCAGACGTAAGCAGCGCTGCTGCCATCACAGAATACAACGTCGGAAAGGGAACCATCCTGTACTGTCCGTATCCGTTGGAATTATCCGCAAATACGGAAGCAATGGCAGCCTGCTACCGTTATGCCATCCAAAAAGCCAAGGCAGCAAATACCATGTTCCGCGCAGAAAAAGGAACACCTGCTATCCTGCTAAATGCCGCAGCCTACGAAGCATGTACCGTTTACACAATCGTAAATGACGGTCCGGCAGATACCGTTACTTTTACGGATTTACGCAGCGGTATAACCTTTACCGTAAGTCTTGGCACAATTTGCGGGGGTAAGCTTTGGATCAATGAAAAGGGAGAAATTTTACAGACCTACGGCAAAATATCTGTTGCCGTCAGCTGACCATTCCCCCCCTAATAAGCATCGCAACCGGTTCGCGCTGTTTATTTGCAAAATGCAGTCCGATATACTTTGGCCACTTCTTCGGAGGTGGCCAAATTTTCTGAAAAAGCACTGGCACTTCCTGCTGCCAGTCCTAAATGAAAGGCATATTCATAATTCTTCTTTTCTAACCAGCCGGCAAGAAAGCCTGCCACCATGGAATCTCCCGCACCTACGGAATTGATTACCGTTCCTTTCGGAGCTTCACTTATATACACGCCGCCTGTTTCATCCACCAGAACGGCACCAAGGCCTCCCATGGATACCAATACGTTACGTGCTCCCTGTTCCTGAAGCTTCTGCGCATACGGCACTGCTTCTTCCCTGGTAGTTATGGTCACACCAAACAGTTCTCCCAGCTCATGATGATTTGGTTTTACTAAAATCGGATGATACTGCAGGACATTCCTCAGCAAATCCTTTGTAGCATCCACAACAACCAGCGGAGCCTGGGCTTTACCGCTAAGCCGCCGCATAATATCACTGTAAATCGTTGCAGGCATGGAAGCGGGAATACTGCCTGCCAGTACCAGAATATCCTCTTTCTGCAAAGAATCCATACGTTCCAACAGGTTATCTATCTGTGCCGCAGGAATTTCCGGTCCCATGCCGTTTATCTCTGTTCCGTCCACATTACGCACCTTCATATTGATGCGGGAGCAGCCTTCCTCCAGCTTCTGAAACTCTGCCACCACACCGGTTTCTGCCACTTTTTTTTCAATTTCTTCGCCCACAAATCCGGCAAGAAAGCCAAGGGCTGTTGTTTCCACACCAAGATTCTTTAATACAAAGGACACATTCAACCCCTTACCTCCCGGTAACATCTGTTCAAAGGAGGTACGGTTTGTTGCACCAAGGGTCAAATTCTTTACTTCTACAATATAGTCTAACGATGGATTTAAGGTTACGGTATATATCATTTTCTTTCTCCTCTCCGGGATGCATCCAGTTACGGTCACTATCATTTTTCCGTCTCCCATTATATCGTTTTTTGTCGCAAAATACAACCCACACCCTCGGGTAAAACCTCCAATTTCCTTGACATCTTCCCCGTTTACATGTATACTGGAAGTTGACAGAAATTCATGCAAATTATCATACTATTTAGTAACTACGGGGTTTCAAAAAATCAAAATAAAAGACAGGAGAACGCACTTATGGTAGAATACATATTGGGCAATTATCTGGTGGAAACCGGAAAAATTACCAAAGAACAATTAGCGCAAACTCTGGCAGATCAGGACACGGTCCGTGTAAAGCTCGGACTCATCGCTGTAGCAGAGGGCATGATGACCTTAGAGCAAACCGCAGAGGTAAACCGCCTGCAGGCTTTAATGGATCAGCGTTTCGGTGATATTGCCGTACAAAAAGGCTACCTCACCGATGAGCAGGTAGGTAAGCTGTTAAAGAAGCAGGGCAATGCCTATCTAACCTTCATCCAGACTATGGTAGACAGCCAGCTTCTCGACATGGAAGATGTAGAACTGGTTGTTAACACCTTCCGTCTCATTAACGGCTACAGCAATTCCGAAATGGAAGATTTAAAGAGTGACGAAACCGAGCGTATTGTTCCTCTTTTCATCCCGGAAGAAGCAAAACAGTTTGCAGACATCATTTCCACCGCGGTTAAAACATTAATCCGTTTAATCGACAGACACATTTATATCGGCAAAGCAGAGCTCACTACTACTTTCCCGCAAAAAGACATGGTAAGTCAGTCCTTAGAGGGTGAAAACGGTTTGATTTGCTGTCTTTCCGAAGGTAATGGTGCCCTGTTACAGGTATGTTCCAAATATGCCAAAGAAGAATTTGAACAACTGGATTTAGATTCTTTAGATGCAGCCGGCGAATTGCTCAACTGCATCAACGGTCTTTATGCTTCCGGTTTAAGCCGTGACGGCAAGTTCTTAGAGCTGATGCCGCCGGACTACAGCGACGTAACCGCAAAAGCAAAAACAGAAATCTGTAAGGTTCCTGTTTTCATCGACGACAAGAAATTCTATTTCACAGTAGCAGAGCTTGCATAGGAGGAAAAAAATATGGCAACAGTTTTAATGGTAGATGACTCCAGAACTTCCAGAAAGATGTTACGGGCCGTATTAGAACGCGGCGGCTTCGAAATTATCGGAGAAGCAACCAACGGAGAAGAAGGATACATCAAATATAAAGAGTTAAAGCCGGATGTGGTTACCATGGATATTACCATGCCTACCATGGACGGAATTGAATCCTTAACACTAATTAAACACGTAGACGAAAATGCCAAGGTGGTTATGATTACCGCCGCCGGCCAGAAAGAAAAAATGGTAGAAGCATTAAAACGGGGAGCAGAAGAATTTATTACAAAACCGTTTGATGATAATGAAGTGCTCAACACTCTGAATAAAGTGGTCGGTAAATAATTTTTGAGGGAATGTTATACAAAAGCATTCCCTCTTTTTTTTGTAAATTTATCTAAATTTTCTCTTGCCAATTTCACATTAACGTGGTAAAGTAAGCATAGCAAAAAATCACAAGCAAATTATTCTAACAGAAAGTGAGCCAAAACCCTATGAAAAAAGCATATAAGGATTTGACCAAAAACGAATTATTAACCGTTAAAGCTGCATTAGAAAAAGAATACAAGACTATGGAAGCAAAGGGTCTGAACCTGAATATGGCCCGCGGTAAACCGGGATTTTCCCAGCTTGCCCTTTCCATGCCTATGTTAGATGTTATCAACAGCAAGTCCGATATGAGAACCGTGCTTGGTAACGATACACGTAACTATGGTGACTTAGACGGCATCGGAGAATGCCGCCGCCTTATGGCAGATATGATGGACGTTCAGAAAGACAACGTGGTTGTCTGCGGTAACTCCAGCTTAAACATCATGTACGACACCGTTTCCCGCTCCATGACCAAGGGTGTTAACGGCTCTACTCCATGGTGTAAGTTAGACAAAGTTAAATTCCTTTGTCCGGTTCCGGGTTATGACAGACATTTTAAAATTACCGAATACTTCGGCATCGAAATGATTAACATTCCGATGGATGAAAACGGTCCGGATATGGACATGGTAGAACAGTATGTAAATAACGATCCTGCAGTTAAGGGTATTTGGTGTGTTCCGAAATACTCCAATCCAACCGGTAGTTCTTACTCCGACGAAACCGTAAAGCGTTTCGCAAACCTGAAACCTGCCGCAGAAGATTTCCGTATTTTCTGGGATAACGCTTACTGCATCCACCATTTATATGATGACATTCAGGATGAAATTTTAAATATTTTGGAAGAGTGTGAAAAGGCAGGCAACCCTGACATGGTTTACATCTTCTCTTCCACATCCAAAATCAGTTTCCCTGGTTCCGGTGTGTCCGCGGTGGCATCCTCCAAGGCAAACATCGACTTTATCGAAAGTCAGATGACCATTCAGACCATCGGCCATGATAAAATTAACCAGTTAAGACATTCCAGATTTTTTAAAGATATCAACGGATTAAAAGCTCATATGAAGCTGCATGCCGACCTGCTTCGTCCAAAATTTGAAGCAGTGCTGAATACACTGGAAGAAGAACTTTCCGGCTTAGAAATCGGCAGTTGGATTAAGCCTCGGGGTGGTTACTTCATTTCCTTTGATACCATGCCTGGCTGTGCTAAGGCTGTGGTAGCCAAGTGTAAGGCTCTCGGCGTGGTACTCACCGGTGCCGGCGCAACCTATCCATACGGCAAAGATCCGGAAGATAAGAACATTCGTATTGCTCCATCCTTCCCAACACCGGAAGAAATGTTGGAAGCATCCAAAGTGTTTGCTCTGTGCGTAAAGCTGGCAAGTGTTGAAAAATTACTTGCTGAAATGTAATCAATACATACCGCATACCGGAGAATGCATTCTGCGTTCTCCGGTTATTTTTTTGAGGAGGAGAATAATTTATGGAAACAAAACGTGACACATTTTCCGGCAAGCTGGGCTTCGTCTTCGCTGCAGCCGGCTCCGCAGTCGGTCTCGGTAATCTTTGGAGATTCCCATACCTGGCTGCAAAATACGGCGGAGGTATTTTTATTCTGGTTTACTTAGTCCTTGCCGTTACCTTAGGATTTACCTTAATGATTACGGAAATCGCCATCGGACGTAAAACCGGCCTAAGCGCTGCAGGCGCCTTTCAAAAGCTGGACAAGCGTTTTGGCTTTGTGGGTGCTCTCGGTTGCGTTGTTCCGTTTATCATTACACCATATTACTGTGTTATTGGCGGTTGGGTTGTCAAATATCTGGTAACCTTTATTACCGGTCAGGTCAGCACTGCTGCCACCGATGCGTATTTCGGCGACTTTATTGCAAAGCCGGCAGAACCTGTGATATGGTTTGCAATTTATGTCATTCTTACCGCTGCCGTTGTTATCATCGGCGTACAAAAAGGTATTGAAAAAGCAAGTACCATTTTAATGCCGGTTTTGGTGGTATTAATCATTATTATTTGCGGATTTTCCGTAACCAGACCGGGTGCCATGGAAGGTGTAAAATATTACTTACTTCCTGATTTTAGCGCTTTTTCCGCCACCACTATTTTGGCTGCCATGGGTCAGTTATTCTATTCCATGTCTCTTGCCATGGGCATTATGATTACCTACGGCTCCTACATGAAGAAGGATACTGACCTTCGTGGTTCTGTCCGTCATATCGAATTATTTGATACCTTAGTTGCTTTCCTGGCCGGTCTTATGATTGTACCATCCGTATTTGTGTTCTCTGGCGGCAGTGAGGAAGCTTTAAACAAGGGACCATCCTTAATGTTTGTTACTTTGCCTAAGGTATTCGAAAGCATGAAATTTGGTGGTTTCATCGGGGCTGCATTCTTTATTTTAGTACTGTTTGCTGCCCTGACCTCTTCCATTTCCCTGTTGGAAACCAATGTTTCCATCGTATGCGATAAGCTTCACTGGAGCAGAAAAAAAGCAACCGCTGTTGTTACTCTCTATATCCTTGCCTTAGGAGCACTGGTTTCCCTCGGTTTCGGTCCTTTAGACTTTGTAAAGATTCTAGGCCTTGGGCTGCTTGATTTCTTTGATTTCTTAAGTAACAGCGTATTAATGCCGATTGTAGCTTTACTTACCTGTATTTGCATCGGTTACTTTGTAAAACCACAGGTGATTTGTGATGAAGTAGAGTTAAACAAACCGTTTAAGGAAAAGAAGTTCTATATTGCCATGTTAAAATATGTTGCACCTATCTGCCTGATTCTGATTCTGATTTTTGCAGTTTCTGAAGCAATGGGCTGGATTAAGGTCTGATTCCAAATATTAAGGCGTGCGGAAATTAAACTCCGCACGCCATTCTTTTTTTGCTATTCCGTTATCTTCCACTGTTTCTTTTTTTCGCACTGTATTTCACAAGTCAGACAAAAAATGTTCGGATGTTGCATTACAAGAACTTTCCTTCCGCCGTTGGCCAGATTCCAATACTCCGCTCCATGTCCGGAATCTGTTTTAAGAAATTGCGAGTTCCCGCCGGATTCCTTTGTTTTGGTGTTGCTCCGGCTTTTTCCCTCGTCTGTCAACGGTACACCCTCTAAGGAAAAGTCATTGTCTAACTCTTCCTTTTTCTGCTTCTTAGGTGCTTTCTCTTCTTCCTTTTGCTGTCCCAAGCCGTTCTCCAGCATTTGTCGCAACATGGCTTCCACCACTTTTGCCTCTTCCAGAATTTCTTCCCATTCCTTTTTTCTTTTGGAATATGGTTCGCTCTGTTCCTCTTCTTGTGAACAATCACTTCGTTCTTCGTAATCAGAAATTGTGTCTTCCATACTTCCTTCCATGGCAAGCTCAAGCCCCGTGGTTAGCTCTGCCAGCCATTCTTCGAAGGAACTGTCCCAATCGGGATTATTTCCTGCCGCATACAGATACAGGGAATTTTTGTATCCGGCCTGCACTCCTCCCAGTGCCATTTGGGTCTCCTTTCTGCGGTTCCGCGGTCCCTGCCGGAACCGCCCACTCTACTTCCCTGTCTGAGTGGTTATGTCGTTTTAGGCAGCAGTTTCTTACGATGCGGCGTTTTCTCCGTGGTAAAAAAACAGCGTTATAGCTCCGGAATCCTTCCAGAATTATAACGCCATCCATGCATCCTGATTTCTTACTGCCTGTTACATTTATCGGCATAAGTTTCGGGCAAATTAATATATCATTTATTGTAATTCATCCAATGTCTTTAAATAAGCAGGAAAAAATTCTTCAAAGAATACTGCCACCTCTTCCAGCTCCATGGCATCAATTGATTTTTTTGTCATTTTCTTCGCATTGGCGAATTCGGTATTACCTGCCTTTTCTTCTTCTACACATTTTATGAGCGCAGATATTTTGTCCGCCGCTTTTACCAGTTTCCAAAGATACGCATCCTTTTCCTGGGCAAAGAATAAATCTTCGTATTCTTCCCGGATATCATCCGGCAACATAGCCAGAAGCTGAATTGCTGCCAAGTCTTCGATTTCTTTGAACGTATCGCGCATTTCATCACTGTAATACTTGATTGGCGTTGGCATATCTCCGGTAATAATTTCTGTAGAGTCATGATAAATTCCGATCAGGGCTGCTTTGTCTGCATCCAGTTCTTTACCGAAACGGACTCTGCCGATAACAGCCAGCAGGTGGGCAAGCATTGCCACCTCCAGAGAATGCTCGCTAATGTTTTCTTTGGTAGAATTACGCATTAATGCCCAACGGTCAATATATTTCATGCGGGACAGCATTGCCCCAAAGCTATAACTTTTTTTCTTACCTGCCATAATCGTTCCTCTTTTCATCGCACGTAACATGCGGTGTTTTACTTCTTTTCCAACATTCTTTTTACATATTTTCCAGTATAGGATTGCGGCATCTTTGCTACCTCTTCCGGTGTACCCTTAGCAATTACCGTACCACCCTTATCGCCGCCTTCCGGTCCGATATCAATAATATAGTCTGCCGTCTTAATAACATCCAGATTGTGTTCAATCACCAGAACCGTGTTACCGCCGTCTGCCAGACGCTGCAGAATCTCGATAAGTTTTCGGACATCTTCAAAATGCAGACCGGTAGTAGGCTCATCTAAAATGTAGATAGTTTTTCCTGTACTGCGCCGCGCCAGTTCTGTTGCCAGCTTAATACGCTGCGCTTCGCCGCCGGATAAAGAGGTGGATGGGTGACCCAGTTTCAAATAGGACAGACCTACATCGTTTAAAGTTTCTATTTTCCTGCGAATTGTAGGCACATTTTCAAAGAAATGTACAGCTTCTTCGATGGTCATATCCAGCACATCAAAGATAGACTTACCTTTGTATTTTACTTCCAATGTTTCCCTGTTATACCGCTTACCTTCGCAAACCTCACACGGAACATAAACGTCCGGCAGGAAGTTCATCTCAATTTTGATAATACCGTCGCCGCTGCAGGCTTCGCATCGTCCGCCCTTAACATTAAAGCTGAAACGACCTTTACTGTAACCCTTCATTTTAGCATCTGAAGTAGAAGCAAACAAATCACGGATGAGGTCAAATACCCCGGTATAGGTGGCCGGGTTGGTACGCGGGGTTCGTCCGATTGGGGACTGGTCGATGTCAATGACCTTGTCTAACTGCTCGATACCCAGCATTTCATCGTACTTGCCCGGAATGGTTCTTGCCCGGTTTAATTTCTTTGCTAACGTTTTATATACAATTTCATTTACCAGGGAACTCTTACCGGAACCGGATACACCGGTAACACAGCAGAATACTCCCAAAGGAATGTCTACATCAATATTTTTTAAGTTGTTTTCTTTTGCACCCTTTACCGTAAGCCAGCCGGTAGGTGTTCTGCGCTTACTTGGTACCGGAATATACTTTTTACCGCTTAAATACTGGCCGGTTAAAGAATCCGGGCATGCCATGATTTCTGCCGGAGTACCCGCCATAACAATTTCACCGCCATGGGCACCGGCACCCGGACCGATATCTACCAGATAGTCTGCCGCCAGCATGGTATCTTCGTCATGCTCTACCACAATCAACGTATTGCCCAAATCTCGGAGACGTTTTAAGGCACCTAAAAGCTTGTCGTTATCTCTTTGATGAAGACCAATACTAGGTTCATCTAAAATGTAAGCAACGCCTACAAGCCCTGAACCGATTTGGGTTGCCAGACGGATACGCTGTGCTTCACCACCGGACAGGGAACCTGCTGCACGGGATAAGGTTAAGTAGTCCAGGCCAACATCAATTAAAAAGCGGGTTCTGGCTTTAATCTCTTTTAAAATCATATCACCAATCTGGGCTTGCATCGGTGTCAGTTCCAGATTGCTCATAAACTCATACAAATCGCGGACCGGCAAATCGGTCACTTCGGAAATATTCTTTCCGCCTACCGTAACGCCTAACACCTCTTTACGCAGGCGACGGCCGCCGCAAAGAGTACATGGGGTACTGGTCATAAAGCTTTCGTATTCCTGCTTGGAGGAATCGGAATAGGTTTCGCGGTAACGGCGTTCCACATTTTTAATCAGACCTTCGAACGCCACATCGTATACACCGGTGCCACGCTGGCCGGTATAATGTACCTTAACAGAAACACCATTGGTACCGTATATCAGCATGCGACGGATATCCTCCGGCAAATCGCAGTACGGAGTTTCTAAACTGAAATTGTAGTGCTTCGCCAATGCAGTTAATAGAGAACCGGAAAAACTGGACGGATCACCGGAAGACTGCCAACCCATCACAGCAATAGCCCCCTGCTTTAAGCTTAACGAAGTATCCGGAATCATGAGTTCTTCCGAAAATTCCATTTTGATACCGATACCATGACAATCCGGACAGGCGCCGAAAGGATTGTTGAAAGAAAATGCTCTCGGTTCCAATTCTTCAATGCTGATACCGCAATCCGGGCAGGAAAAATTCTGGCTCATGGTGATTTCCTCTGCCGGCGTAGTTTCATCTCCGATATATTCCACAATAACGAGACCATCGCTTAAGTTTAAGACATTATCTAAGGAATCGGAAAGACGCTGTTCAATTCCGGCACGGACCATTAAGCGGTCCACCACAATTTCGATGTTATGCTTGTTATTTTTTTCTAATTTGATTTCTTCTGTTAATTCATACAGATTTCCGTCTACACGGACACGCACATAACCGGCTTTTTTTGCCTGTTCAAACACCTTGACATGCTCACCCTTACGTCCCCGCACTACCGGTGCCAGAAGCTGGAATTTGGTACGTTCCGGACGGCGCATGATTTCGTCCACCATTTGGTCTACCGTCTGCTTTTTGATTTCACGGCCACACTTTGGACAGTGCGGAATACCGATGCGGGCATACAGCAAACGGAAATAGTCATAAATTTCCGTTACGGTACCAACCGTAGAACGAGGATTACGGTTGGTAGATTTTTGGTCAATGGAAATTGCCGGAGACAGGCCTTCAATGCTTTCTACATTCGGTTTTTCCATCTGACCGAGGAACTGTCTGGCATAGGAGGACAGTGACTCCATGTAACGGCGCTGACCCTCGGCATAAATAGTATCGAATGCCAGGGAAGATTTACCGGAACCGGAAAGACCGGTAAGCACTACAAACTGGTCTCTCGGAATGTCGATACTGATTCCTTTTAAGTTATGTTCCTTTGCACCTCTGATTTTGATAAAATTCTTTTTTTCTGACATATTTTTATTCCTTGTGCTTTATACATTCGCGCATGCATAAGCCTTTCTATCTAAATTTATTTATTCCAGATTTAACAATTCTTTCTTCAATTCCACAATACGGTCGCGCAGTTCGGCTGCCTTTTCAAAGTTCAAGTCTGCCGCTGCCGTATGCATATCCTTGGTCATCTTCTTAATGACCGCTTCCAGTTCCTTCTTAGACATGGATTCTGCATCCTTATCCAGTTTGTAGGTCTGATTTTCTGCTTTCTTGGAAATACTGATTAAATCACGTACCGCCTTCTTAATGGTAGTTGGCGTAATGCCGTGTTCTTCATTGTATTTGTGCTGGATTTCACGACGGCGTTCCGTTTCCGTAATTGCCTTATGCATGGAGTCGGTCATGGTGTCGGCATACATAATGACATGACCGTTTTCATTACGGGCCGCACGGCCAATGGTTTGGATTAACGATGTTTCCGAGCGCAGGAAGCCTTCTTTATCGGCGTCTAAAATTGCCACCAGACTGACTTCCGGAATGTCTAAACCCTCTCGTAACAGGTTAATGCCGACCAGCACATCAAACACATCCATACGCATGTCGCGGATGATTTCGGAACGTTCCAAGGTATCAATATCGGAATGGAGATATTTTACCCGGATACCCACTTCCCGCAAATAATCGGTTAAATCTTCTGCCATGCGCTTGGTTAACGTAGTTACAAGTACTTTACGCTTTTGCTCTACCACCTTACGGATTTCGCCAAGTAAGTCGTCAATCTGACCGGCGGTCGGACGGACATCTACCATTGGGTCCAACAGGCCGGTTGGCCGGATAATCTGCTCCGCACGAAGCAGCTCGTGCTCGCTCTCATACACAGACGGAGTGGCAGACACAAACAGCATCTGGCTGATATGGCTCTCAAATTCCTGAAAATTAAGAGGACGGTTATCCTTTGCAGACGGCAAGCGGAAGCCGTAATCCACCAGAGTGGATTTTCTTGACTGGTCTCCGGCATACATACCCCGGATTTGCGGAATAGTAATGTGGCTTTCATCTACAATAATCAGAAAATCGTCCGGAAAATAGTCTAACAATGTATTTGGCGGGTCCCCCGGTTTTAAGCGGGATAAGTGCATGGAATAGTTTTCGATACCGGAACAAAAGCCGGTTTCGCGGAGCATTTCCATATCAAAGTTGGTTCGCTCGGAAATACGCTGTGCTTCTAACAGCTTATCCTCACTCTTGAAATATTTGACGCGTTCATGCATTTCTGCTTCGATATCGGCCAAAGCCGCATTCATGGTTTCCTGTGTCACCACATAATGAGAGGCCGGGAAAATTACCATGTGTTCCAGGGAACACTTAATTTCACCGGTGAGCACATCTATTTCTGTGATACGGTCTACCTCGTCGCCGAAAAATTCCACCCGGATGGCGGTGTCAGCACTGGAGATTGGGAAGATTTCCACTACGTCACCCCGGACACGGAAGGTTCCTCGTTTGAAGTCCATATCATTTCGGGTGTACTGGATTTCTACCAGGCGCTTTAATACCTCATCCCGCTCTTTTATCATGCCCGGGCGAAGATTTACCGTCATGCTTTGGTAATCGATAGGACTGCCCAGACCGTAAATACAGGATACACTGGCCACAATGATAACATCCTTGCGCTCCGTCAAGGCTGCTGTGGCAGAATGGCGCAGTTTGTCAATTTCATCGTTGATGGAAGAATCTTTTTCAATATAAGTGTCCGTGGAAGGCACATAGGCCTCCGGCTGGTAGTAGTCGTAATAGGACACAAAATACTCCACTGCGTTCTCAGGGAAGAATTCTTTAAATTCGCCATAAAGCTGGGCCGCAAGAGTCTTGTTGTGTGCAATAATCAGAGTTGGTTTATTAATTCTTGATATAACATTCGCCATGGTGAAGGTTTTTCCGGAGCCTGTAACGCCAAGCAACGTTTGGAACATGTTGCCCTCTTCAAAACCTTTTACCAGGGCATCGATTGCCTGGGGCTGGTCGCCGGTAGGTTGATATTCACTATGAAGTTTAAAGCAGGCCTGTTCGTTCTGCATGGAGGCACCTCCCATAATTAAATCTTCTTTTAATATTTATAGCTATTTTCCAGTGTTATTTATACACTTAGTGACGTAGTTCTTTACTTTGTCCAGTATGGCTTCTGATCCTTATGACTGTATGCCTTTAACCGCTCTTTAAAGGATGCGACTTTCACACCATATTCCGATTTTTGCGCCTCGGAAAGTTCACCGGCTTCCGCCAGTTCGTTGAAACGCTGCTCCAGTTCTTTAAAAGCAGACTGCGCCGCATCTTTATAATTGTTTTGCATATTCATAGTTATTTCCTCAATGATGCGGTCTAATTCCTTTGCGGACTTTGCTTTTTTGAAAAAACCAAACATAGCTGCCTCCAAATCGAAAATTTGTTCTGTTTTCAGTATACCACTTTTTCAAAAAAAGTAAAGCCTTAAATCTCCTCCGTTTGTTAAAAACAAGAGCAGTTCAAAAAAGAACTGCTCTTGTTTTTTCGCTCATTACTTTTTATTGTCCGTTAGTTCCACCATTTAACGTATAATCAATCATCTGAACCGCTTCTGCTTCCATCAGACGTGCCCAGCCGTCCATATGAATCTTGATTGCCTGTACATTCACTTCGTTACCTTCGGCAAATTCAAAGTATGTCAACACCTTACCTGCGGTATCCAGTGTTCCCAGGGAAACCCAGTTTCCATCCTCCGTCTGATAAGAAATCGTATAGGATGCCGGCGCCCTGTCGGACGTTAACATATCATCCGGAATTACACCGTCGCTGTTATCATCTACAGAACGTTGCATGCCGGAAAGCATGATACCGGTCATCGGGTACGCCTTCGTAAAAGTAATCGTCATATTACTGCCTACATCCGCAATAAATCCGTTCCGGTTCTTCGGATGACCAATCCGGTTGCCGTCAGCTGTTTTTGCAGGATCGGAACTTGGACGGTCCGGATTATTTCCGCCGGTGGTATAGGTCTTTTCCGCCTCCATTGTCCAGTTCATATAAGTGTGCAATTCTACCTCATTTAACGCTGTCAGAGTGCCGTAAAACGTAAATCTCCACTTACTGCCTCTGTAAGCTTCTGTACCCTGGAAATACACCCTGCTGCCGCTTACCGGTGTGCCGTCTTCGGAATATACCGTCGTCCAGTTATCACCGTCTTCGGAGACCTCCAGCTTGTAGCTGTATATTTTAGTTAAATTACCGGATAATACAAAGTAATCCGCATAAGCAATTTCACCCAAATCCAAGGTCAGTGTCGGATTGCTCTTTCCCGGCTCCCAGGCACTGGAGGATTTACGGTCCACTGCTTTCTTAGCATTTTTCTCATCACCGCCGGTGCATTCCACCTGTAACGGACGACCCTGCGTGTCATCAAACATCTCCGCCATCACAGAACAAAGCATTGCCGCTTCGGTTACTGTAACTTCTATTTCGTAATAACCCGGAAGCAGTCTGACCGGCTTTTCGTTACTTACTGTTCCCTCTTCATTTCCGAGAGTAAATTCCAGAGGCTCACAGTCTCCTGCCTGCACCGTAACAACAGCGCCCTGTTCCGAAGAACCGGTTACACCGAATACATAATCCGATTCTTCCGTTACCGTCACACCATAGACATATGTCATGCCCGGTACTGCTGCCAAACTGCCGTCAGTTACTGTTGCTCCTACATTAAGACAATCCTTTGCCAGCACGCTTCCCGGTAAATACTTAATGTCTTCTGCCTGATAACAAACAAGTGCCTGCCGGGCAACCTCACCCATGCCTGCATAATAGCTCTGTTCCGGTCCCGCAAAGGAATCCTTTGGTGCAGCGTTTCCGCTTACCAGCACCAGCTTCTGGAGCATTACGTTCTGGTCCATACCGTAAATACGGATGATATTAACGCCTTCCTTCAGCCCCACGTTTCCTAAGCTCATGGTATGACCGGCCAAAAGAATATTCATGTTCCATCCATGACTGTCTCCGGCAATGTAACCGCCATCCAGCGTATTCACCTTCTTAAGCATGCCGTCATTTACCTGAATGCCGATATTAAAATGATTACCCTCATTAAAAGAAATATTGTTACTCTGTCCGAAGAATCCGGTGATGCGGTATTCGCCCGTCGGTTCTCCGTCAGGGATATAAACCTGATATTCTACCCAAGGGCCGGTTCCGATTTCATAGTCATCGGTATATACCGGGAACATCTTTAAGGTAGCCCCTGTCTTTCCGTAGTTTTCCATAACCTGCCACCGGGTACCATCAGCAGAAGCACCCTTGTCAGTATAATTATCTGCCACAATAGATACCATTCCATCCAGCACAAAAGCTGCTTTCTCATGGATATCTTCCGGCACGGTCATAACCTTTGCCGTAACCTCAACAGTAACTGTTTGATCGCCGCTGATAATCTTAAAACTGCCTTCCGTATCCTTTGTAACCTTATTCCAGTCCACCGATACACCAAGCACACGGCTCACATAAAATCCGCCTTCTGTCTGACCATCGATAATCACCCATTCCGGCACATCGGTAATTTCATAGAACAGATAATCTCCGCCGCCGTTGCTGAGTGTCAGGGCATGCGCCTCCTTATTCAGATTATAGAATCCCGGCATGGATACTGTTCCTGAGGAATAACCCTTTTCATCACCTGCCACGTCCACAATCAGCCGGCTTCCCACGGTTCCTTCCACCGTAGCCGGAATAATTTCCATACTGGATTCGTGATTCCAGCTGTTGTAAGCCATATGGGCATGCGCCTTCAATCCGGCAACCTTTTCCCCGTTACCCGGAGCAGATACCATCATGCGATACCATTTATCTTTACCGTTTAAGTCGCCGCCAAGGGTATTATAGGTGGCAGTAAGGGCACGGTCAACATCCAGCGCCTCTTCCACCAGTTTTCCGTATACGTTTGCCAGCATACTGCCACGCTTTGCATACTGCTGGTTTAATGCCATATACATCCACAATTTATTTAAGTTTGCCGTTGCAGCAGCCGGATAGTACACCAGCTCATAATAGGCATCATAAAGCTCCGTATTTTCAAATCTTGCCAGATATTTATCCGCCAGCTCTTCCAGCTCGATTGCTTCCTTCAGATGCCTCTGTACTTCATTGTAATTTAAGACACTATAGGTATCTGCGAATAAGCTCTCCGGTTTCACCGCACCGTTCATATCGGTATAACCGGTGAGAATAGCCGCAACCTCTGCTACTTCTTCCTCACTTAAATTACCGGCAGCAAACTGCTGTCTTACCCAGTTCTTTGTATATTCTTCCACACTGTTCGGATTGCTGCTTCCGTAAGTTTCAAAATCATAAGCCAAATCCAGGAAATAGGTCATCGGAAGCTCCATCGGTTTTAAGTCGCCGACATTTACAATCCAGGCATCATCCACACCGTACTCATATGCGGTAGTCATATTATCCCAGGTACGCTGCAGCGGCATGGTGTTTATCCACATGGATGTCTTTGGACCGCCTACATAGTCGAAGTGATAATATAAACCGTAGTTGTAATCATCCTTTTCCCCGTATTCGCCTAAGGTACGTAAATAGCCGTTGTTATCTTCACAGAACATCACAATGTTGTTGGTATCCGCTCCGAGCATTTCCTGCACTACCGGGTCTTTTCTGAGCGCAAAACTGTCATCTGCCTTGCTTGGATTATTTCGGTTACCACCGTACCAGCAGGTTTCCACTTCCTTATACAGGCACAAAAGCCTTGTAGTATCTCCCTGGTTAAACTTCTGCAAAATAGAATCCTGCTTTACTAATATATCTTTTAACATCTGGGCATTTTCTGCCAGAGTAAGCTTCTTTCCGCTGGCATCTGTCAGCGCAGTATCATTTTCCCCACGCATGCCGACCGTATACAGATTATTGGAAAAGTTACCGTTTCTCGCAATGGAATCACTCCAGAAGTTAGAGATGTTTTCCACATTCTGATAGTAGTTCCACGCGCCGGATTTAGCACCTGGTTCTTCGCCCTGGGAATAATAGGTTCCTTTAAATCTTCCCCATTCTGCACCGGCACGGGCCATCGGTTCATGGTGGGAAGCACCTATCATAACGCCGTAAAAGTCTGCCAGCACCGCATTGGCAAGATACATCGGATAAGAGCCTTCTCCAAGACATCCGTCCTCTGTACCGCCCTTAACTTCCGGCACCTTTTCACCGTAAAGGCGGTTAATATTCTGCACCCGGTATTCCTTTACATCATTCGGATAACTGTCAATGTGCATCACGCCGTTTAACATATAGTGATACTCTTTTTCCAGTTCCGTAAACTTTCCTTCTACACCTTCCATACCGTCCAAATTGAAGGAATTGGACCACATGGCCGGCCATAAATAGTTACCCTTTAAGCGAAGCATCAGTTCAAACACATGACTGTAAAACATATAGTTCAGACCACCGAAATGACTGTCCGCAAAACCGTCTAAGGCAGGGTTTTCATCATTTAAGAAAAAGCCCCTGTAATTAACGGAAGGACGCTTGGATGTCACTTCGAGCTCCGCTGCCTCAAAGGATAACACATCCTGATGTGCCGGCTTTGCATCCGCCCACCAAATCCATGGGCTTACGCCGCACAAATCCTGGGTAATATGGAACAGACCGTAAATAGTACCTCGCTTGTCTGCACCGGCCACAATCACCTTGGTCTTATCTCCGTCCTTCTTTACCTGAATCTGATAGCGTTCAAAATCTGCAGATTTAAAGTCCTCGTTACTCGGAGTGATTTCCCAGGTAAGACCTTCCTTCGTAATAATCTCCTCGTCTACCAGACCGGCAATAATCATGATTCCTTCTTCCGGTTCTGTATTTACTACCACCGGTTTCTGCCCGGTCACTGCCTCAATATCACCTGCCACCGCATCGGCAATCAGGCGGAGTCCTGCAAAGGCTGGACCGTTTGCATCAATATAAACCGGCGCCGCACCTGATTTATCTGCCAGGATAACCGCATCCCCTTCCGGATTTTCCGGTACAAACGCAGCCATTACCGGCGTTGGCGTCGGTACTGCCGGTTCTTCTGTTGGTTTGGCCGTTGGTGCAACCGTCGGTACCGGTGTAACCTCACCTGCCGGTTCACCGGTCGGCACAATCTCCTCTATCGGTTTGCTTGGTGTAACGGTTTCCTTTGCTCCTTTATCCGCAGGCGAAGCGCATCCGGACATCATACAAAGCACTAAAGCCAGGCAAAGAAAGCGTTTCCTTCCTCGTTTCATTATATTACCCCCTCCTATAGTTATAATGATTTATTTTCCGTTCTGCACCATTATACCAACTGAGGCGATATTCTTTCACGTCATTTATTTTCTTTTTCTGCCCAATTATTGCGGTAAAGTAATAAACGGAGCCACCGGAAGTCCGTTTGCGCCGAATAAGGTTACTTCCGCATAATCAATCCACATATACCGCGCCGCCACCGGGACACTTACAGTTTCACTGCTGAGTACTACCGAGCTGCCTCTTACTTCTGCCTTTGCAGGTACAAACTTCCCGTCCGGGCCGGCAACTTCAAAGTTCTTTATTTCTTTTCCCTTTACCGTAAAACCATGTTCCGCATGATAAAAACTTACCAGAAGTTCGGAACCGTTCACCGCAAGCGTCCGGAAAATCGGACCATACACTTCTTCTTCCGAACCGATTCCAAACACATGATACAATGCCTGAATTGCCAGTCTGCGTGCCACCTCTGTCTTATGTACCGGGTGAATATTGTTATATTCACCACACTCTAATGCCACTGCAATGCCGGTTACCACACCTTCCCGGTGCAGCCGCATCTGGGCTTCCCGAATGGCACACCACTTGTCCATAACCGTATCCCCGTCGTAGTGGTGAATCGGTAGTTGCACGCAAAGAAACGGTAATTCTGCATCCCTAAACTCTCTGCGCCACACGCTGATCATACTTCCAAAAAGATTATAATATGCCTCCGGACGATGGTCATCGCTTTCGCCCTGATAATATATCACACCTCCGAGAGTATACGGAACTACCCTCTGCAGCATACATTCATATAATCCTGCCGGCCGGAACTCGTGCTTCGGTCCCATCGGTCCCGGCCATTTTGCCTCACCTACTGCTGCCAACGCTTCTTCCCAGGTGGAGGTAGGATTTGCTGCGTAGTAGGCATCCATTCTCGGCTGCCAATCTGCCTGATAATCAAAATAAGCGATTCTCTCTTTTTCGTATTCTGACGGATTCTGTGTTTCTAACAGTTTCTCATATTCTTCCCAGTAGATTTTGGTATCCTCATGGCTTAAAATACTGTCCTTATCCTGCCACGCAGAAGCAGAAGTGCCTCCCCAGTTACAACCGATGATTCCGACCGTAACCTCCAATTCCTTTGCTAAACGCTCTGCAAAATAAAATCCCACGGCAGACCAGGTGTCCTTTTCTTCGTCATCAGGAAGCATCCAATGATTTTCCTGTTCCACCCGGTAAAAATAATCATCTATAAAAGGTACCTGCTGTACCTGATAGTAGCGCACGTCCGAATCCGCCATGCGTGCCAGGGCAGCGGCACCGTCTGCATCCTGCTTCAGCATATATTCCATATTGGACTGGCCTCCTGCCAACCATACTTCTCCAATCATAACATCCTCAAAGTGTTGGTATACCTTACCTTCGGAAACTACCTCCAGCACATACGGACCGCCCGCTTCCATAGCAGGCAACGTCACCTCCCAGGAACTGCCCCTGGCTACGGTTTTTGCCGCAGCTCCGTTTAACACCACCTCAATTTCTGTTCCGTGGCTTGCCGTTCCCCACACCCTGATTTCTTTTTTTCTTTGTAATACGCAATGATCAGAAAACACTGCTGCACAATGGATGTTTTTTCTCATTTTTCTTCTCCGGCGCGTTGATGTGCCGTCTCCTCTCTGTAATGCTCTTTGTTTTATCATACTTCATTTTTCTGATTTTGGTACAGCAAAAATCAGACATCTTCCCCACGTTTTTTCTTTAGTGCCGCCACATTATTGTCTACCTGTGCTTTATGCAGCGGATACCAGAACCAAAGAATCAAAGCCAACAGCAAAAAGCCTGCTGCAGGTACCAGTGTCGAAATATTGAAAATGCCGAGAGTCACCGATGGTTCAAATGCCGTTGCATCACTGTATCCGATCCAGGTTAACAGTCCTCCGGAAACACCGGCGGCCGCTGCCTGCCCCAATTTTCTTGCAAAAGAATAAAGTGCATAAACAGAACCATCCTCCCGGATGCCGTTTCTAAGCTCCGAATAATCGATAACATCCGTAATCAGGGACCAGTTTACCATAGAAAACATTCCAAGGCCTAACCAGCATAAAGTCATCAGCAGTACATAAACCCATACATTTTCCGGGCGGATTACAAATACGGCAAAGCATACTACTGCAGCCAGCAGATTAGATGCCACACTGATTTCTGCCTTACCAAATCTGCCTGCCAGAGGCTTAGCCAGCCCTGCTGCAACAAACATGGCAAACACCATGGTAATGGTGGAAGCGGATTGTGCCGTTGCATTCCTGTAAAAATTCGGATACACATAATTTGCCATGGACTGCATGGTGAGCTGCGCCAGCAACATTACTACCGATGCTGCAATAATAGAAATCAGCGCCCGGTTATTTACTGCATTTTTTAACATGGTAAATACACTGTTATTTTCCCGCTTCTGCACAACCTCCGTAGAAAATTTCACACGTTCTGTAGTCAATACATAACAAAGTACATAACATCCTACTGCCAGTACGGAAAATACTCCTGCAATAAAAGTAAAGCTTCCGCCGTCCAGTACAATATTCCCCGCGGCATCCGATTTATATGCTAACATCGGTACGCCCGCGCCGATAATCAAACCCGCCAGGGTTCCGCCGATGCTTCGATACGTAGATAAGGACTGCCGGTCTCCCGGTTCCGCGGATACTGCAGACGCCATGGAGCCATACGGAATATTGATGGACGTGTAAAATACCGAGCCCCAGAGAATATAAGTTACAAACAGCCAGCTTATCTTAAACCACATCGGCATATCTGCAAAGGCGCTTTGATAAATCAAAAACGATGCAATCGCTACCGGACCGCACATCCTAAGAATCCAGGGCTTAAATTTTCCTGCTGCCGTTGCTCCGGCCCTGTCACAAATACGCCCCATTGCCACATCCGTAAAAGCATCTGCAAAGCGTGCAATCATCATAACCACACCAACCACCGCCGCAGACACCCCCATAACATCTGTGTAAAATTTCAATAGAAAGCTGGAAGATAAAATAAAAGTAAAATCATTTCCGAAATCTCCAAAGAGATATCCCAATTTGTCTCTCCAGCCAAAGACTCTTTCCTCTTTTTTTCTCTTTTTTTCCATCACAACCATTTGTCCACCTTTCTATGGAATTTTGTTTGCATACAAGTAGTTTCTCGCAAATTTCATTTTTTGTTCGGTTTCCCTACATTTTATTTCATTTACTTTTTTCTTTTATGCAATTTTAACAAAAAAAATGACCTTTTTTTGCATTTTACGCTGATATTCTTGTATACAAGTTATTGACCTTTTGCCAATTTCGTCTTATAATAGATATTGTGGGAACCACGCATTACACAAAGGAGAATAACCATGGACAAGAAAAATCATACAGGCACCTATCAACAGGTATACCGCCAATTAAGAAATGAAATACTACACTTGGAGCTTCCTCCGGGAACCTCCATCGGCGAAATTGAAACCGCCGCCCGTTTCCAAACCTCCCGTACTCCGGTCCGGGACGCTTTCAAAATTTTGGAAATTGAAGGCTTGCTGGAAATCAAACCTCACATCGGCACTTTTGTTTCCCTGATTGATTTGCGCACGGTTTCCGACATCCTCTATATGAGATGTACATTGGAACAATCCATTTTCCGTGAACTCGCTAAGAACCTTAACAGATCCCAGGAATACAAAATCTGCCTGCTTCTGCAAAAACAAAAGGAACTGCTGGAATCCGATATCCCGCTGGAAGAAATGGCCCGTACCTTTATTGTGTACGATAATGAATTTCATTATTCACTGTATGAACTGGCCGGCCGCAAAAATATATCTCTGTTTTACGCTGCGGTCAATTCCCAGTACGAGCGTTTCCGTACATTTATTAATCTGGCCGGCAAAAACGAGTTACAACGTCTCTATAACGAGCACGAACAAATCTGGAACTGTATTGTAAATAAAGATTTGGAAGCACTGGACGACCATATCAGTCATCACCTGTATGACGGTTTTAACTCCAGCATGAAAGTTATCCGGGACTATCCGGACTATTTCACCACAAGCGAATAAAAACTACAAATAAAAAATAGAAAAGGAGATTCACATGAGACAAATTATCAATTTTAATGCGAAATGGGCATTCACAAAAAATGCCGATGCAGTGCCAACCACACTGCCTGAAAAGTGGGATTTCGTTAACATTCCTCATTCCTGGAATGCCATCGACGGTCAGGACGGCGATGCCGACTATTACCGCGGTGTCTGTTACTACGCAAAGAAGCTTTCCAAGCTTGATTTACCGGAAGCTGACCAGTACTACTTAGAATTCCGCGGCACCAACTCCTCTGCGGATGTTTACGTAAACGGCAAGCACTTAGGACATCATGACGGCGGTTACTCCACCTGGAGAGTTAACATAACCAGCGTTTTAGAAGCAGAAAACCTGGTAGTTGTTGCAGTAGATAACAGAGCAAACAACACTGTTTACCCACAGAACGCTGACTTCACCTTCTACGGCGGTATGTACCGTGACGTCAACATCCTTGCAGTAAACAATTCCCACTTTGACCTTGACTACTACGGAGGACCTGGTCTTGCAATTACTCCTATTGTTAAGGGTGAAGATGCCGAAGTTACCGTAGAAGCGTTCCTTACTAACGCTAAGGCAGACCAGAAGTTGGTTTACAAATTAAAGAGACCTTGCGGATGTCTTGTTGCAGAAACTACCGTAGATGCAACAGAAACCAAAGTTACATTAAATATTGAAAAGGCTCATTTATGGCATGGCCGTAAAGACCCATACCTTTACACTGCAGAAATTTCTCTCGTAGACGGTGAAGAAGTTATCGACGCTGTCAGCGCAAGATTTGGCTGCCGTACCTATAAGATTGATCCGGAAGAAGGCTTCATCTTAAACGGTGAATCCTATCCGCTGCGCGGTGTATCCCGCCACCAGGACAGATGGGGCATCGGTAATGCACTGCTTCCAGAACATCACAAAGAAGACATGGAATACATCTACGAAGTAGGTGCAACCACCATCCGTCTTGCCCACTATCAGCACGACCAGTACTTCTATGATTTATGTGATGAATACGGTATGGTTATCTGGGCAGAAATTCCTTACATCTCCACCCATATGCCGGGCGGCCGCGAGAACACCATCTCCCAGATGAAGGAACTCATCACCCAGAACTACAACCACCCATCCATCGTTGTTTGGGGCTTATCCAACGAAATCACCATGGGCGGTGCTGCAGATCCTGACCTGTTAGAAAATCATCATATCTTAAACGACCTTTGCCACGAGATGGACAAGACCAGACTTACCACTATGGCATGCGTTTCCATGTGTGATATGGACGAAGAATACGTTCACATTCCGGATACCGTTTCCTACAACCACTACTTCGGCTGGTACGGCGGTGACACTTCCATGAATGGTCCTTGGTTTGATAAATTCCACGAGAAGTATCCAAACCAGCCAATCGGTTGTTCCGAATACGGTTGTGAAGCTCTCAACTGGCACACTTCCAATCCGGAGCAGGGTGACTACACCGAGGAATATCAGGCATATTACCACGAAGAGTTAATCAAGCAGTTATTTACCAGAAAATATATGTGGGCTACCCACGTTTGGAACATGTTCGACTTCGGTGCAGATGCAAGAAATGAAGGCGGTGAAAACGGCCAGAACCACAAGGGCTTAATGACCTTCGACAGAAAGTATAAGAAGGATTCCTTCTACGCTTACAAGGCTTGGCTCCGTGACCCTGCAGAGGCTCCTTTTGTACACCTTTGCGGCAAGAGATACGTAGACCGTGTAGAAGATGTTACCAAGGTTACCGTTTACTCCAACTTACCTGAGGTTGAACTTTTTGCTAACGGCAAGAGCCTTGGCAAGCAGACCAGCGACGTTCATTTCTTCTACTTCAACGTGCCAAATGTTGGCAAGACAGAATTAGTTGCGGTTGCAGGTAACTGCAAGGACTCCGGCGTAATCAACAGGGTAGACAAGTTTAATGAAGCTTACCGCCTGGTAGAAAAGGGTGCCGTTCTTAACTGGTTCGACATTACCGCACCGGAAGGTTATTTCTCCCTTAACGATAAGTTATCTGACATTATGACAAATCCTGCAGGCAAGGCTTTCTTCATGCAGATGATGGGCTCCATGACCGGCGGCATGATGGGTGGCGACAGAACTCCTGCCGAAATGATGGCCCAGGCAGACGGCATGATGGCAATGCTGGGAAGCTTCACCGTACTTCGTATGGTAGGCCTTATGGGCGCAGCAGGCGTAAAGATGACCAAGGAGCAGCTTCTTGGACTTAACGCAGAACTTAACAAAATTCAGAAATAGCTTCTTTTTTATCATTAAAGAAACATAAGAAAAAAGGATATCGTTCCTGACCCGCTCACCGCTGACGGTCTTGGAACGATATCCTTTTTCTTATGTTTCATATATGCTGAAATGAAGTATTTCTGAAAGCTTGTTAAATTTATAAGTTGAGGTAAGTTACTTCTTGATACTTATTTTCTGCGTTCCGGCCAAGAAACTGCTTTAAGTGCTTGTTTACATTCTGCTATAATACTGATATACTGTCTTTAAGTTTTAAGAAGCAAGGAGGAAATTCTATTATGTCTAAAAATAAAATCAGCAAAATACTGACTACAGTAACAATATATTCTCTTCTGGTAATGACAGGATGCGGTCAAAGTTCCACAGGTACTCCTGAGCCTACCACATTACCACAGGAAACCGAAGCGCCTGCTCCTACATCTGCCGCTGTTTCTGAAAGTACTCCTGTGCCAACTACTGCTCCCGAAAACGCCCCTGCTCCAACTGAAACTTCCGACCCGGTTACAACTCCTATCTCGGAAGAAGAATGGAAGTCCAATCTAGGCACCATTGATTTATCAAATCTACGTGTATCCGGTACCGGAATTACCGTAGACGGTACTATTATCCGCATTACCGCAGGCGGCGATTTCTTTGTAACCGGCACTCTGGAAAACGGGAAAATTGTCATTTCCACCACAGAACGTGTAAAGCTTCGTCTTTCCAATGCATCCATTTCCTGCAATAATGATTCTGCCATTTTTGTTGAACAGTCAGATAAAACATTCCTTACTATGGAAAAAGGTACTACAAACACCATTTCCTCCAAAGGTACGGAGGAGGCTGCCATCTATGCGAAAGACGATTTAGAAATTAAAGGCAGCGGCACTTTAACCGTTACCTCCCAGTCAGGCCACGGTATCAAAGCCTCCGACGATTTAAACATCGAAAACGGAACCCTGATTATCACCGCAGCCAGAGACGGTATCCACACCAATGAAACCTGTGATATCAGTGGTGGCACCCTTACCATCACTGCAGCCAAGGACGGTATCGAAAGCGAAGAAAACCTCATTATCCGTGGTGGCAGCATTACCATCACTGCAGGCGGTCAGGAATATACTGCCACAGGCGAAGTAACTGTCGATGAAAACCAGGCAACTATCGTTGTTAAGTAAATCAAATTGAAAATTGTTTTACAAAACTTATTTCCCGTACTATAAAATTAAAATGCCACCCAATGACCGTCAGCGCTGAGCGGGTCTTGGGTGGCATTTTCCATTTTATGCTGTGTACTTCTTCAGTGTTTCTCTTACTGCACCCTTGCCCGCAATGAGTTCGGTAAAGTACTTGCAAACCAGGTCTGCAAGACCTGCTTCGTACAGGTTCACGCCGAAAATCTTTGCATTTTCAAGTACAGGCTTAATTTTAGCTTCTACATCGGTATCGCCAAGCTTGATGTCTGCTACATATGGGCAAACAGTATCAAGGAGCGGATCCGGACTTAATTCAAACTTGTTGCCTTCATCATCCACAGCCATGAGGTATCTTAACCAGCCGGCAAATACAAGAGGGATAAGTTTTAAATCTGCTACGTTCTTGTCAGGAGAAGCAATGTAATTCTTAATGGTTTCACCGAAACGGATTGCTAACTTCTGGGAAGTATCGGTAGCAATTCTCTGCGGAGTATCCGGCATGAATGGGTTAGGAATACGAACCTTAAGTACGGTGTCGATGAATTCCTTAGGGTCAAGCACGCCCGGATTAACTACTACCGGAAGACCTTCCACATAACCGATGGTTTCTACCAGCTTTACAAGCTCTGCATCCTTCATTTCCTCAGAAATCTTGTCATAACCAAGGAGACAGCCGTAAACAGCCAATGCGGTATGAAGAGGATTTAAGCAGGTGCAAACCTTCATCTTCTCTACTTTATCTACGGTTTCACGGTCAGTGAACATCAAACCGCCCTTTTCAAGAGCAGGTCTGCCGTTCGGGAACCAGTCTTCGATAACCAGATATTCACACTCTTCTGCGTTTACAAAAGGAGCTACGTAGGTGTTCTTAGAAGTGATAACAGGCTCTAAACCTTCGATACCATCCTTCTTTAAGATTTCTTCTACGGAAGCATCCGGTCTTGGTGTAATCTTATCAATCATAGACCAAGGGAAGGAAACCTTATTTCTATCGTTAATGTAACCTAAGAAGCCGGCTTCTGCAGTACCGTTTTCGGTCCACTTTTCTGCAAATGCCTTGATAGCAGCATATAACTTGTCACCGTTATGAGAGCAGTTATCCATACTTACCATAGCAATTGGTGTAGCACCGTTTAAGAAACGTGTATAGAGCAGGGATGCCACCTTACCGATGTAGCTCGCAGGCTTATTTGGACCTGCCGCAAAGTCTGCCTCTACTGCAGGAAGCAACTCACCCTTACCATTTACCAGGCTGTAGCCCTTTTCAGTAATAGTGAAGGATACCATCTGCAGGGACTTCTTTGTGAAAATCTCCTTTAAGCGGTCATATTCCGCTGTATTTTCAGAATCCAAAATGCAGGATTCCACTACACTGCCAACAACAGTCTTTTCGATATTGCCGTCTGCCTTTAAGGTAACTAAAATAGTATAATCATCGTGCGGACGGTTCATCTTCTCTACGATTTCATAGTCAAAACCTTCCGCTACAATAAGGCCTTTGTCAAAGGAACCGTCATTTAACAGATTCTGCATTACGTTTGCCTGAAACGCACGGAAAATATTACCGGCACCAAAATGAATCCAGAATGGATTTTCCTTAGTTGCCTTGGTTACTGCTTCGCGGTCAAACTTAGGAAGAGCATATCCCGCTGCTTCCCACTGCGCCTTATTTTCTAAACCACTCTTACTTAAAATCATTTTATATCCTCCTATAACACAAGAACATAATATGACGTTTTGCCGTAAATCATCAGCTTTTAGACCTTACAATATCCAAGTGTCCGACATCTCAAACTACGGTTGTACAAACAGTACGGACAAGCATCTTTTTTGCTTGTTCCGGGCTGGGTGTACAACTGTAAGATGAGTCAGGCGGACACGGATATCGTAAGGGCAAAAGCTATTTTTACACAAACGTCAAATTACTTTCTTGTGGAACTCTTTTCAATTGCTTCCCAAAGACCATTGAGATAAGTTGCGCCAAGGGCTCTGTCATACAGACCGTAACCAGGCATTGCAACTTCGTCCCAAATCATACGGCCATGGTCAGGACGGATAGGTCCGGTAAAACCGATATCATAAAGAGCCTTCATAATTTCGTACATATCAAAGGTACCGTCTGCGGAAAGATGAGCAGCTTCTTCGAAATCAGTTGGGCTGTTGAACTTTAAGTTACGAACATGTGCAAAGTGGATTCTGCCCTTTAAAGAACGAATCATGTCAGGAAGGTCGTTATCTAAGTTAGTACCATAAGAACCGGAACAGAAGGTAACACCGTTATGAGGGTTGTCCACCATCTGCATCATACGAAGAATGTTCTTCTTGTTGATGATGATTCTCGGAAGACCGAATACACTCCATGCAGGATCGTCCGGATGAATTGCCATGTTGATGTCGTACTTGTCACAAACCGGCATAATCTTCTCAAGGAAGTACTTTAAGTTCTCAAATAACTTTTCGTCGGTAACGTCCTTATACTCTTCAAACAGTTCTTTTACTCTTGCCATACGCTCCGGCTCCCAGCCCGGCATAACTGTGCCGTTCATGTCACCTGCGATGGATTCAAACATAGCTTCCGGATTGATAGCATCAACTGCTTCCTGTGTGTATGCAAGAACCGTGGAACCGTCCGGTCTCATACGAGCCAGTTCGGTACGTGTCCAGTCAAATACCGGCATGAAGTTGTAGCATACCAGATGAATATCTTCTTTACCTAAATTTTCTAATGTTTCAATATAGTTAGCAATATACTGCTCTCTTTCCGGAGCACCTGTCTTAATAGCATCGTGAATATTTACGCTTTCGATACCTGCCACACGAAGACCTGCAGCCTCTACTTCATCCTTCATGGCACGGATGCGTTCTCTGCTCCAAACTTCACCAGGAGCTGTATCATACAAAGTGGTGATAACCCCATGCACACCAGGAATCTGTCTAATCTGCTTTAATGTTACTGTGTCAAACTTAGAACCATACCATCTTAATGTCATTTCCATAAGTAAATACCCTCGCTTTCGTTTGCTTTTACAATATTATTTTTTCTTGTAAAGTGCCGGAATATTCGTATTCCGACCACTTGTATACATGTTAACCGAAATCAAAAAAAATTACCATTGGCAGTTTTGTTGTGGACATTGCAAAAGTTGCGGTTTTGTGGTAGGATGAATTTGTAAATTTTATTTTCTTGATTGGAATTTGTATTATGAAAAAATACCTTCGTACTACCTTTAGTCCGCGGCAATATATGTTGTCCAAGGACTTTGAAATTTATTACTATGATGATACCCATATGTCCAAGCAGAAAAACCACACCCACGATTATTATGAATTCTATTTTTTTCTGGGTGGGGAAGCAGACATAGAGATTAGCGGAATCCGCTATAACCTACGTCCAGGAGACATGGTTTTAATTCCGCCACTGGTAAAACATCACATTGAACTAAAAAACGAGGAGCTGCCTTACCAACGTATCGTCTTCTGGATTACAAGAGACTATTGTAACCAGTTGATGCAGCTTTCTTCCGACTACGGATACCTGATGCAGCATGTCTCCATTACCAAGCAGTATGTATATCATTACGATGTTATTGCCTTTAATACCATTAAATCAAAAGTATTTCAGATTCTGGAAGAAATCCATTTTGACCGTTTTGGTAAAGAAGCCAAGCTTTCGCTCTGCATCAACGACTTATTACTGCACGTCAACCGGACCGTCTACGAACAGGAACATCCGGCAACGCAAAAAGAAGAACAAAGTCTGTATCAAAATCTGATTTCCTTTATTGAAGGACATCTGGAAGAGGACTTATCCCTAGAACGGTTATCCAATGAATTTTATGTGAACAAGTACCACATTGCCCATGTATTTAAGGAAAACTTGGGAATGTCCGTACATCAATATATTATGAAAAAACGGCTGGAGCAATGCCGGGACGCCATCCTCAGTAATGCAGATATTATGGAAGCATCCTTACGCTGCGGGTTCAGTGATTATTCCAGCTTTTACCGGGCGTTCAAAAAAGAATATGGTTTGTCCCCGAAAGAATATAAAGAATTATTGGCAAGAGGAGATATGAAATCATGACATCACGAAAACTAAAATTATTACTTCTGTGTATTTTTTTATTGCTTTTGCCGGTCGCTTGCAACAAAACACAGGAAAAGTCTGTAGCAAGTCCTGTGCCGACACTGGCGGTAACCACACCACTGCCGACAAACACCTCGACACCGGTTCCATCAGCAACTAATACGCCAACACCGACTCCTCTGCCGACTAGCACACCGACTCCGGCTCCAACAGCAACCAGTACGCCAACACCGACTCCTCTGCCGACAAGCACACCGACTCCGGCTCCAACAGTGACTAGCACACCGACTCCGGCTCCGGTGATTCCGACAGGTTTTCCTGACCTAACCTACCGGGAGGATACCATTTTAGAAGAAACCGTGCTTACCTCTGCGGAGGAAGCTAACCGGCAATTGTTTCAGATGGCTTTGGGCGGTTATTATAAATTCGGGCTTATGGTAGAGGATATCACTATGCTTCACACCCCGGAAGAATATTTACAGCTTTTCCCGGAAATTCTTTCGTTAGAAGCTGAAAGTCTTACCAAATACCACAACGGTTATTATCTCCGTTTTTCCGACATGAAAACAACACAAACGGATTTAGCAATCCGCTATGCATTACGCACCGGAGATATTTC
The DNA here is from genome assembly GCA_017622795.1 of Lachnospiraceae bacterium. Classification (GTDB taxonomy): domain Bacteria; phylum Bacillota; class Clostridia; order Lachnospirales; family Lachnospiraceae; genus SIG299. Next base: position 12,588 of record JAGAQI010000104.1, on the reverse strand, counting down.
TTTTTTAACCGACAATGAATTGCTTGCCTACCGGCAATTGTTTGCTATCGCCGAAGAACTGCATCTACAGGAACTATCCGATATAGATGCAGTATTGGCCGTTCACGACTATCTCATCCGGAATACAACTTATGATGAGACCACTGCCGCCTCCGGTTCCGGTGGCCCTTCCCATTACGCAGAGGGAGCTCTGTTAAACGGACTGGCGGTCTGCTCCGGTTATGCCTCCACTTTTCAACTTTTCATGATGCTGGCTGAAGTTCCTTGCGAATATGTCTGGAACGATGTGCACGCATGGAATTTGGTGCAAATCGAAGGAGAGTGGTATCATATTGATGTCACCTGGGATGATCCGGTAAAAAGCCATCCCGAACTCCTTCTTTACACACATTTTCTAATGACTGATGAAGAAATTTCCAGACTGGATGACCACATCTCCTGGATTTGTGAATGCGGCGGGGTCCATAACTGTGACGACACATCCTACCGTTTATATCCATATGCTGAGGTTATCTGCGCCACAGAGGACGAAGCTTCTGCTTTAATCCAAAAACAGGCAGAGCAGGATATTATTACTCTGGTATATCCGGTAAACAGTTCTCTTACGGAGGACTCACTCCTTCAACTAACCTACCAAATGCTGGGACTATCCGGAAACATCACCTATTTCCCGGAAGAACCACTGGGAGAGAACCATTCTTTACTCCATATCATTATTAATTAACAAATTTATACGTTCCTTTTTTCCGAGGAATATGGTATACTCATTTCACAAAAATGCAAAGGATGTATTGTATGGATTTTAGTTATTACTTAAAACACCAAATAGAGCTTCATCCGTCTATGCAGATGCAGGACGTTATAAAAATGTGCTATCAGGCTGTTTTTGGCGTGGAACATATGTTGTCGGATAAAGAAAAAGCAAAACAATACTTTTTCACAGAGTATGAATCAACTCCTGCTAACGCTTCCATCCCTTTATACGAACCGATTTCTGAAACTTTCTGCCGAATCAACCTTGCGGCATGGAAAGCACGAGCCTTAGACCCGGAGGAATTATTTGAATTGTTTGTTGCCTCCGCAAATTATAGCGTTCCAGGCACCAGAACTGATTTAAACAATTGTGCAAAATCTGCAGAAAAGCTAATTGCAAAAGGCATTCTTCCTTTTACTTTGGAAGAATGGAAACCATATTATGTTGCTTATAAAAATGACGGTATGTATCCTGTACACCACAGTGATATATATCGTCAGGCAGAGCGTCCAGCTTATCGTTTAGTCCGTAAAAGCTTGCTTCATGCAGACATCAGTTAATAACTAATTTCAAGCAAAAAGCCTATCGGGATGTTCTTTCTAATAAACATCCCGATAGGCTTTTCTTTTGTAATACTTATCTCTTACTGCGAAACGCTTCCATTCCCGGATAAACTGCACCCTCGGCCAGCTCCTCCTCAATGCGAAGCAGTTGATTGTACTTTGCCACACGTTCGGAACGGCTTGGTGCGCCGGTCTTAATCTGACAGGTATTTAATGCCACCGCCAGATCCGCAATGGTGGTATCCTCTGTCTCGCCGGAACGATGGGAAGCTATAGCGGTATATCCTGCCTTATGTGCCATGTTAATGGCCTCCAGCGTTTCGGAAACAGAACCAATCTGGTTTAATTTAATTAAAATACTGTTACCGCATTTGTTTTCAATGCCCTTCTGTAAACGTTCTGTATTGGTAACAAATAAATCATCACCCACCAGCTGTACCTTTTTTCCGAGTACTCCGGTCAGCATTTTCCAGCCATCCCAGTCTTCTTCATCCAACGCATCCTCAATGGAGATAATCGGATATTTTTCCACCAGTTTCATCCAATGGGCAATCAATGTCTCCGACGTGAATTTTATGCCCGCCTTCGGAAGGATATATTCGCCTTGTCTTTCTCCTTTCCACTCACTGGCTGCCGCATCTATAGCAATCATAAAGTCCTTGCCCGGCTCATAACCTGCCTTCTTTACAGCCTCTAAAATATACCGGATTGCCTCCTCGTCGCTGGCAAGGTCAGGAGCAAAACCGCCCTCATCGCCAACGGAAGTAGCCAGCCCCTTAGACTTTAAAAGTGCCGCCAGTGCGTGAAATACCTCGGCACACCAGCGGAGCGCTTCCTTGAAGCTTTCTGCACCCACAGGCAGTATCATAAATTCCTGCACATCAATATTGTTTGCTGCATGTGCACCTCCGTTTAAAATATTCATCATCGGTACAGGAAGCCGGTTGCCGGAAATACCGCCGAGGAAACGATACAGCGGAAGATTCATTGCAGTAGCCGCTGCTCTTGCTGTTGCAATGGACACCGCCAAAATGGCATTAGCGCCAAGCTTGGACTTCTCCTTGGTTCCGTCTGCCTCTATCATCGCCTTATCCACGGCATAAATATCGGAAGCATCCATACCCACGATTGCCTTTGCAATTTTTGTATTGATGTTCTCCACTGCCTTGGTTACGCCCTTACCCAGGTATCTCTTCTTATCACCGTCCCGAAGTTCCAAAGCCTCGAACTCCCCCGTGGAAGCTCCACTTGGCGCGGTACCTCTTGCCACAGTTCCGTCTGTCAAAGTCACTTCTGCCTCTACCGTTGGGTTGCCGCGGGAATCTAAAATTTCACGACCGGTTACTTTTTCAATTTCTAAGTAGTTCATGCTATCTCTCCTTTTTGCACACTTTTACATATATGATAGAATTTTCCTATCCTGTTTAACAGTATGCCCGGAGGAGAAAAAAATATTACTCTGCTTTCTTAAAACCGAAGCACATCGGAATCAGGAACAGCAGTAACACAATACCAACAATGCCAATTAAAATTCCCCAGATCATCATGCCTTTAAATACCATAACCATACACATACCAAGGCCAAAAACTAAGGTAGCAAACACGCCGTAAAGAGTCTTTAACACAACCTTTGCACTTGGAAGCTTAATCTTTTTACCGGACTGCTTGCAATGCACTATCAATGTTACCAAAAGAACAAGAGCACCTACAGCCGCAAAAACAACACCTGCAGTAAACATATTCCACTCAGGAAGCAAACACATGCACATACCGAGAGAGAATAATAAACCACCAACTACGCCTAATACTAACTTAATAAAATTTTTCTTTTCCATTTTGAATTTCTCCTTTTCTTTTATTTGATTTGTTTTTTTCATCTTATGGCCTTATTCTAACAGGGGGATATTTTTGAAATGTTGGGGAAATGTTAATGAAATATTAAAAATGAAAAGAACTGCGAAAAACAGAAAATGCTGCCGACATTTCTGCCGACAGCATCCTTTTTTACATGACTATTTTTTCTTTGATGGCATCCTCGCCAAATTCTCCGATATAACCAATCAGCTCCATGGAAACCTTCACGACAGTTTCTGTTGCCTTGTTACACTCGTCCACAATCTGGCTGAACTCTTCCACATTCTCTGTAGTAATTTCTGCACTTGCCGCATTTTGCTGTGAAGTAACGGTCAGCGAATCGATACCGGCTTCCACTACTTTCTTATGGTTATTCAGGTCATTTACTTCTCCGGCAATTTTCTGAATAGAATCACTGACTTTTCCGATTTCTTTATTCAAGGAACCAAAGATGGTTTCGGTTTCTTGAATTTTTTCATTCTGCTTGACAAAAGCATCGGACACTTCCTTAGTAACTGCAACACTAATGTCTGCATTGTCCAACAGAGCTGCTACCACCGCTTCAATCTGTCCGGTAGATTCCTTGGACTGGTCAGCCAATGCCCGAATTTCTTCTGCTACAACAGCGAAGCCCCTTCCGTGATCACCAGCTCTTGCAGCTTCAATGCTGGCATTCAACGCAAGCAAATTGGTCTGTGCAGAAATTCCGGCAATAATCTCGGTAGCGGACCGGATTTTCTGGGCAGACTGGTTGGTCAGCTCTGTCTGTTGTCTTACATTTTCCATTGCCTCGCTGCTCTTTTTGCTGATGGCAACCAGTTCCTCTAAAATCTTTTCCACGGAAACATCATACTTGCCCATTAACTCGGCGCTCTCCGCCAGATTCTCAACATTAGCCGCAATCTTTTCAATGGCAGCACTGATGGCATCGATTTTTACCTTCATATCTGCTACCTGTTCCGCTTGCAGTGTACTGTTTGCAGAAATGCTTTCTACCTCCTGTTCCGTCTGTTCCACTGCAGTTGCCATATTTTCAAAAATTGCCTGAAATTCATCAGAAACTTCTCCCAATTCCGCGGAAGCCTTTCGGATTCCTACTACCACGTTACCGATGGAAGAAAAGGTTTCCTGCACAGAACGGGCCATTTCACCGATTTCATCGTTACGCTCCATCAGTTTGTTCATGCCCAGATTCATCGCCTCATCCGTCATATCATGCATACCGGTAAAAATCTTCATGATTTTTCCGAGAAAAAACCGAATCATCAAAAAGATGGAAACACACGTAACCAAAAGAATACCTATAATGGAAATCGATGCCACCGCAGTGCTGACGACTCCTTTTTCCAATAATTTCATCATAAAGATAATCCACAAAACCGTCAGGATAAACCCTATACCAATACCTGCGATTAATTTGTTGCGCAGCTTCTTTTTCTTTGTAACATCCATTTTCCAATACTCCTTTTCTTTTGTTTTCTATAACTTTAAAACCTTATTGCACTAAGCTATGTTCATTATACCGCGCTATTGTTAACGAAATATTAAAAAAAGCAAAAAAGATTAATATTTTTTATTTTACCTATTGACATAGTAGGTAATTAGATGTATAACATTACCAACATACACGATTGGTAGGTAATGGAAATGACATATTACTTTGAATATCTGGTAAGACACAACTTCCGATTTGGTCGAATGTGTGATGGTACCACTATTACAGCAGAAAATTACACAGCAGACCAATTGGAAGGAGATTAGCATTATGAGTACAAACAAATACAGATTTGAAACATTACAGCTTCATGTAGGACAGGAAACACCAGACCCAACAACAGGCGCCAGAGCAGTTCCGATTTATCAGACCACCTCTTACGTGTTTGATAATTCCGCCCATGCCGCAGCCAGATTCGGTCTCACCGACGCCGGCAATATTTACGGCAGACTAACCAACTCCACCCAGGACGTTCTGGAAAAGAGAATTGCCGCCCTGGAAGGCGGCGTTGCAGCTCTTGCTCTGGCCTCCGGTGCCGCAGCCATTACCTACGCCATTCAGGCTCTGGCAAAGAACGGCGACCACATCGTGGCCCAGAAAACCATTTACGGCGGCAGTTACAATCTGTTGGCCCATACCCTTCCGTTATACGGCATTACCACTACCTTTGTAAACGCCCACAATCTTGAAGAACTGGAGGCTGCCATCCGTCCAAATACCAAGGCAGTTTATCTGGAAACCTTGGGCAATCCAAATGCAGATATCCCGGATATTGATGCGGTGGCCGAAATTGCCCACCGTCACGGTTTACCACTTGTTATCGATAACACCTTCGGTACCCCTTACTTAATCCGCCCGATTGAGCATGGTGCCGACATCGTAGTTCACTCCGCCACTAAGTTTCTTGGTGGACACGGCACCACTCTTGGCGGTATCATTGTGGACTCCGGCAAATTCGATTGGAAAGCCAGCGGAAATTATCCGCAGATTGCAGCTCCAAACCCTAGCTATCATGGTGTTTCCTTTGTAGATGCTGCCGGCACTGCTGCTTTTGTTACCTACATCCGGGCCATCCTCCTCAGGGATACCGGTGCCACCATTTCCCCATTCAATGCCTTTTTACTTCTTCAGGGTGTGGAAACCTTATCCCTCCGACTGGACCGCCATGTGGAAAACACCAAGAAAGTAGTGGCGTTTTTGGCACAGCATCCGCTGGTGGAGCATGTGAACCATCCTTCCCTCCCAGAGCATCCGGAGCATAAATTATACCAGAAGTATTTCCCAAACGGCGGTGCCACCATATTTACCTTTGAAATCAAGGGCGGTCAGAAGGAAGCCCACTGTTTTATCGACCATCTGGAGATTTTCTCTCTGCTGGCCAATGTAGCTGATGTAAAGAGCCTGGTCATCCATCCGGCCACCACTACCCATTCCCAGTTAAGCGAAGCAGAACTTTCTGAACAGGGAATCAAACCGAACACCATCCGATTATCCATCGGCACCGAACACATTGATGATATTATTGCGGATTTACAATTGGGATTTTCTGCGGTAGAATAAGAAATATGTAACATATAATATATTAGCGTGTCACACACATCAGAATGGAGGCAACAATTATGTCAAAAATTTATACATCAGCAGACCAGCTGATTGGTAACACACCACTGCTGGAACTCACACATATAGAAAAAGAATTTGGCTTAAAATCAAAGCTTTTGGCAAAATTAGAATACTTAAATCCGGCTGGTTCCATCAAAGACCGCGTAGGCAAAGCTATGATTGAAGATGCAGAAAAAAGCGGCAAGCTCACCAAGGATTCCGTTATCATTGAACCAACCTCCGGCAATACCGGTATTGGACTGGCTATGGTTGCTACTGCCAAAGGATACCGTACCATCATTGTTATGCCGGATACCATGTCTGCAGAGCGTCGCAAGCTTATTGCCGCTTACGGTGCAGAACTGGTACTTACTGACGGCAAGAAGGGTATGGCAGGAGCTATCGAAAAAGCTGAGGAACTGGCAAGAGAGCTGCCGGGAGGTTTCGTTGCAGGACAGTTTGTCAACCCGGTGAACCCAAAGGCTCACTTTACTTCCACCGGTCCGGAAATTTTTGCTGACACAGATGGTGAAATTGACATTCTGGTAGCCAGCGTCGGCACCGGCGGCACTATCACCGGCACCGGTGAATATTTAAAATCCAAAAAGCCGGAACTTAAGGTTGTTGCTGTAGAACCCGCTTCCTCCCCGGTACTTTCCGGCGGTCAGGCTGGAGCACACAAAATCCAGGGGATCGGTGCCGGCTTTATTCCTGAGATTTTGAACACAGAAATCTACGATGAAATAATACAGGTAGAAAATGATGATGCTTTTGAAGGTGGCAGATGGATTGGCAAAAAGGAAGGTGTTCTTGTCGGCATTTCCTCCGGCGCAGCTCTTTACGCTGCCATCGAAGTTGCAAAGCGGGAAGAAAACGCAGGTAAAACCATTGTTGTTATTCTTCCGGATTCCGGTGACCGTTATCTTTCCACTGATTTATTTTAATTTTTAAAAATTTGTATTGGAGTCACTTACTATGATGATATCAACCAAAGGCCGCTATGCATTGCGGGTACTTATTGACTTAGCAGAGCAAGGAAAGCAAGGATATGTTCCCTTAAAAGAAATTACCGAGCGTCAGGGAATTTCCCAAAAATACTTAGAAAGTATTATGACCGTATTTTCCAAAGCTGATTACGTGGAAGCCTTGCATGGCAAGGGCGGTGGCTATCGCTTAAACCGGCCTCCCGCAGAGTATAAGGTCGGAGACCTTCTGCGTCTGATTGAAGGCACCCTGGCTCCGGTTTCCTGCTTGGAATGCGGCGCCAAGCCTTGCGAAAATGCTGCAGAATGCCGTACCCTTCCTATGTGGACTAAACTGAACGATATCGTTACAGACTATTTGGACAATGTCTCCATTGCAGATTTGGCAAAAATGAATTGAAAAACAAAATGTACCGCTCTCTACAAGTTAGAGGCGGTACATTTTTATATTTTTACAGCATCGGTGCCAGCGCCCGAACCAGTGCCCGTACAAACCGCTGCACTAAATTATCCTTTAACGGATGCTCTTCCATATCAAGAGACTGTGCCATCGTGTTTTCCACATCGGCCTTTACAGCCTTTAACACCTCATGCTTATACATCCATACACCATTCTCGAAATGATGCACCAGACTGCGGTAATCCAGATTGATGGTACCCACAATACCATACGCATCATCGGAGATATAAACCTTAGCATGGACAAAGCCCGGCTCATACTCATATATCTTTACACCGGCATCCATTAAGCGCTTATAGTGGCTCTGGGTCATCCAGAATACAATTTTCTTGTCCGGAATATGCGGAGTAACAATGCGGACATCAATCCCGCGCATTGCTGCATTTTCCATACACTGACAAAGCTCGTTATCGATAATCAGGTACGGGCTCATCATATAAACATAATTTTGTGCCTGATTTAACATGTTCATCAGCATGATTTTGGCTACCCTGTGCTTAAAGATTGGTCCCGGACCATCACCAAACGGAACCACATAACCTGTGTTTTCTACGGAAGGTACATTCCAAAAATAAGGGGCAAAGGAAGGCACCTCACTCTTCCGGTTCAGTTCAAAGTCTGCCAGAAAAATGGAGGTTAACTGGGTCACAGCCTCACCCTCCAGGCGGATGCCAACATCCTTCCAGACACCGAACATTCTCTTTTCGTTGATGTATTCATCGGCAATGTTTACACCACCGGTGTATCCTACAATACCGTCAATCACCGTAATTTTTCTGTGGCTGCGGTTATTAAACTCATTGTCCGCCTGACCCTTTAATCTGGAAAACGGAAGGGCATTGATTCCATAGCTTTGCAGAGTTTTATAATAGTTACCCGGCAAAGTGAGCATACAACCCACATCATCATACAGCACACGGACTTCCACACCTTTGGCTGCCTTTTCTTTCAGCACATCAAGAATGCTGTTCCAGAAATGACCTTCCTCCACAATGAAGTACTCCATGAAGATATAGCGTTCTGCCTTTTTTAAATCTTCTAACATGGCAGGGAACAATTCTTCTCCCATAGGATAGTACTTCATGTCCGTATTTTGGTACACATGGGTATTGGCCATTTTACAGAGCTGATTTGCCTGTAAATAAGCCATTTTATCTTCCTTCTCCAGTGCCTGCAAAGTAGATTCATCCTTGGTATGTACCTGCTGGTTCGCAATATCCGCAATACGTTTTACCTGCTTTTTGGTGAGCATACGGTTATAAAACATAAAATAAATCATAAAGCCGGCCACCGGAACAATCAAAACAAAGAGCAGCCACGGAATTTTATAATCCGGATTCTCTTCGGAGTTAATAATCTTTAAAACACAAAATACCTGTGTAAAAAACATCAGGATATAAAAATACGGAATATAGTAACCGCAAGCCAGAGTAATGGCAAGCACAGCCAGAGTCTCTGCTATAATCAGAAAGATAGCAAGCACAAACCGAAGCGGAATATGAAGCACTTCCTTTTCTACTACTTTTCCCTTTTGAATAATCTTAACCTTCCGTTTCATAGGTAACCCCTTTCTCCACTAATTTCTTGTCAGTTCCTCCGTTAGTTCCAGAATTCTCGGCGCCGCTTTTTCCCTCTGCTTCTTAAGTACCCGGCGGTATACCGGAAGGGCCAATGCCATGCCGGCAATACCAAAAATACCGGACAATATTCCTGCCACATACATTGCCGTTTCAAAAGCCATAATCAGACTCATTCCGGTACCAAATATCAAAGTTCCGATAACACCCACTGCAACGGCCCAAAGAGTAGCAGTCATTTCCACCCTTTTATCCAGTTGTTTTAATTCTTCCAGTTTACTGAGCTCCTTGGCTTTTTCTTCTTGAGGAAGATACTTTTTCTTGATGGCATCCACTTCCTCCTGCTGTTTCGCAGAATATTTATATTCAAACACATTATTTTCTTCCATCATTATTCTCCCATTTTTCTCATTTCCTTATTTGCCCGTCGAACCATCCACAAAGCCAGACCGAAAATCAATAGACATACCACCGAGCCGGTTACAGCATTCATAATGCGTGCAAACATCTCCTGTCCGTCTCCAAACTGGGTCAGCATTGCCGTCTGGGTTGCCAGTATAGACATAAGGGCACAAGCAAAAGACAACATCTTTGCCGCTGCCAGTATAGGCGTATCCAGTTTCCGGTGCTTTGCCATATTCCGTACTGCCATTCCGATACAGTAAAAGGAATAAGCCGCAAAGGCATAAATCAAAAAGCCCGGATACTGATAGGTTTCCCCATGCCAGATAAGCTGGATGACCAAGCCCGTAACTGCCACATTTAACACAAACATCAGTATTCCGCAAAACCGGTAACTTTTTAGTCCAAACAGCCGCTGTTCCCGTTCATCTTCATATTGCAGGTTATAACGGTACCGCTTGATTAAACCAAACCTCATGAGGCTGACAATGATATAATAAACCGCCACTGCTCCAATCCACACGGAACGGTAATACATACCGGCAGTAAATTTAAATATGGCATAAACAATACTGAATCCGCAGCCAAAATACAGAAAAAACTCTGTCCGAAGTTTTTTGTCGGTTAAAAATTTTTCACTGTATGCATGGGAATACAAAACCTTTTTCATTCCCTTAATAATCTTCGGCATCCTAAAGCAAACCACAGCCAACGTATACGCAGAAATAAAATATCCTGCATAGGCAATTACCGGATTAGCATCCGGCCAGGCAAACGCATATAGCAGCAGCGCTGCTGAAACTATCACCAGCAAAAGTGCAGGAATCCAATGAAGTTGCAATGCCTTTAACACCGGTGCTTGCAAATGCTCCTTCCACAAGGAGGCACACCAGCGTCCGAATCTTGCGCACTGTTTTCCAAACCATGCGAAACCACGTCCGATGGCAATACAGCCTGTTTTATTTGCATTCAACCAAACGGACAAGGAAGGTCGAACCTTTTCCCAGAACGCTTTGAACATGAATCTCTCCTCCTACAATATCAATTACTCTCTTTACTAATGCCAGGCCAAGTCCGTTTCCCTGGGTGGCATGGGAAGTATCTCCCTGATAAAACTTTTCAAAGATATGGGCGCCCACTTCCGGACTGATACCACATCCCTCGTCGCTGACGGAAACCAACACTCCATCCTTTTCCTTCTTTACGGAAACAGAAACCGTGCCCCCTTCTTTGCAAAACTTTACCGCATTGGAAAATAAATTGTTCCAAACCAAGGAAAGCAGCTCCGCATCCTGACAAATCATCACATCTTCGTCTATATCTGTTTCAATCTCCAGATTCTTTTTCTCCCAGGCCTGTTCAAATCCCAGCAGACATTCACAGATTTGCTCAGACAAGTTGTAATCCTGTTTTTCCGGAAAAATCTGCTGATTTTCCAAACGGTTCAACTTTAAAATGTTGGTTATCAGGGCAGACAATTTTCTGGTCTGTTCCGTAATTGCCTTGGCATACTCCATCTGCTCTTTTTCGGAAAGCGTCGGATTTTGCAAAATGGTTCCGTAATTTTGAATTACTGCCAAAGGGGTCTTTAACTCATGAGACACGTTAGAAATAAAATCCGTCCGCAAGGTTTCTACACCGGACAACTCCTCTGCCATGTGATTTAAACCTTTTATAATGTCATCATATTCATTGCCGCTGTCTTCTCCCTGAAGATACGGGATTCTGGCAGAAAAATCACCTTCAACGATTTTTTCCATACCACCCAAAATCCGTTTTACCGGCCGGCGAACCCGCCATCTGTGATACACCTCATACAAAATACAAATAATCAGAGTCAGAAAAATCACATTGAACATGGTAAGAGATGCTGCACTGTCCAGCTCTGCCGCTTCCAACGGAACAAACTGCATAAATAATAAAAAGTTACAGGTAATGACAAAGGACAAAAATGCAAACAACACAATGAATTTCCAAACCGAATAGGCAATCCGTTTCATGTAAGCCTCCTACTTAATTACCGCCTTATAGCCAAGGCCGTGTACCGTTACAATCTCAAAATCATCACACTCCGAGAACTTGTCTCTGATTTTTGTCATATACACATCCACCACTCTTGGGCCGGAGGCAGAATCCATATCCCAGAATTCATCCATCAGCTGGGAACGGGTAAAGGTTTTCTTTGGATAAGACAATAACTTATATAATAAGTTAAACTCTCTCACGGTAAGATTGATTTCCTCGTCCTTCACATAGGCAGTATGTTCATCCGCATCCAGAACCAGGGATCCAATCTCCAGTTTCTTGCTGCTGGCAATTTTAGACCGGCGCATCAATGCCTCGATTCGAAGCACCATTTCCTCTAAATCTACCGGTTTTACCATATAATCATCGATGCCGGCACGGAAGCCCTTGCGCTTTGATTCGAAATCGTCTCGTGCAGTAACAAATAAAATCGGAATTTCCTGATTTAATTCCCGTACGGTTTTTGCAAATTCATAACCGTCAATTCCCGGCATCATAATATCAGAAATGATTAAGTCAAATATCTGACCGTACATTTCATCATAGGCTTCGTTGGCATTTAATGCTCCCACCGCTTCATACCCGCAACGGCTTAAAAACGAACACATGGTGCGGTTTAAATCTTTCTCATCCTCTACTACAAGTATTTTAAACATGACATACCCCTCCATTCTTATCGAATCATATCACACAAATGTTAAAGATATGTTAAACAATGGGCTGTTACAGTTCAATTTTTTAATATTTTAATATCCAAGTGTCCGACATCTAAAACGACGGTTGTATGAACAGAATGGACAAACCGCTTTATGTTTGTTCCAGACTGGGCATACAACCGTCGGAGGAGTCAGGCGAACACGGATATTAAAATAC
>JAGAQI010000103.1 GCA_017622795.1 Lachnospiraceae bacterium | reverse complement strand
GAACTCGAACAGTAAATCTATATTTATTATTATATATTTTCTTCAAATCCACAACCTGTGGGTTTATTAAATTTACCCTTTTTTAGAGATTTGACCTTTAATATTTTTATCTGAAACTACTTGACATACATTAGCAAGATTCACCTTAAAGAAGGTTTCATCCGGCCACTCAAAATCACCCATGGCGGATATTTCCAAATTCCATTCCTCAGGTGTAATAAAACCATCATTCGGACAATAGAAAGTTATCGCCGCCACCTTATCCTCTTTCATCATCAAGGCCAGGGCCATGGTCCTACCAAGCTTGGTTTCCCCTTCTATCTCTGCTAACATACAGTAATCAAACTGTTCCTGCCAAAACCAGATATTCTTATCCCCATAATTAAAATTAACATCCTGTCCGGCAATACTGGAAGGGAATGCTCCACTGTTAAATCCAAGATTCCAAGCCGAGTCTTCTTCATATGCCTCGCCTTTAATCGGAACTATCGCCATGTCCGGATACCATATGAGTACTTTTTCCTTTGTCCATCCCACCTGAAGATGATTTTCAAGAGCGTATTGTTTATCCACATATGCAAAGGCACTTAGCTGCAGCTTTTCCTCCGACTCACCGACAAGCCGGTATAAATAGTACATTACTCCGTGATATTCTACAAAATACCAGACACATTCGCCGGTTCCGGGGGCATCCCCCAGAAGTGTCCGGACCGTTCCGTTCTTCAAAAGAAATTCCATAGAATATTGCGGCACTTCATATTCCGTCAAAACATCATATTTGTTAAATTTATGTGCCTGCTTTTTTTCTATCGGTGATGTCGGTATCGGCTCTGCACCGGACGTCACCTCCGGTTGTTCCGTTGTCGCAGGAGTCACGGTCAATGCTGCTATCGTTTCTTCAGTTTTCAGCGCTTCCTTTGCTTTAGTCCTTGGTATAGTCAAAAATACTACACTTCCGAGCACCGCTGCCGTCATCACCACCGCAAAAATAATTCTGCTTCTTTTTTTGCTCTTCACGATATTTTTAATCCGTTGTTCCGCATTGGATTCTCCAAAGGCCAACCCAACGGAAAATCCGCTCCTGCGGATAGCAAAGTTCAACAAGGTTTCTGCATAAGCCTTTCGTTCTTTGGAATTTGCCTGTTCCAATGCTGCTTCATCACAAAACATCTCCATATCCTGATTCATGCAGTGAACCGCCAACCAGACCAAAGGATTCCACCAGTGGAGGCACAGACAAAGGATACCTATACTGCGAATTAAGGAGTCCCTATGTCGGATATGAGTTCTTTCATGAAGTAAAATATAATATTCCTCTTCCTCCTTCAAACCATACGGAAGAATAATCTTTGGTTGAATTATTCCGATTACAAAAGGAGATGGTACGTTATCGCACAACCAGATTCCTTCTTCCTTTTTTATTGCTGTGCGAAGCTTTCTTTTTACAATTAAACTACATACATAATATCCTGCCATCATTAAAATGACGCCTATCAGATACACTGCGGCAAGCAATTCCTTTGCATTTGAAACGGAAAAACTTTTTTTCTTGGCATTACTGTTCTGAGTTATCCCTTCCATCTCAATTACTGCATCCATATTTTCTTCTGTTTTTTCGTGCGGCACCACTTGCGGTTCCTCTTCCCTTGGCTCCGTTTTCTGACTTTCCATCACCTCCGGCGCAATCTGCACGGGCAAAGTTTTCTCTGTTGTCTCCTGACGCGGATTCTCCCAATTATTTTGTAACCTGCTGAAATCCGGTTGCAGGCTAACGGAACTCTCTATAAACACAGGACACAACAGCCTTATTCCCACCAAGGCCCAGAGGCTATAGCTTAATATTTTAGGATATTTCTTCAGCAAGAGTCTTGCAAGCAATACGATAAGGATCAACACACATCCCTGTAGACTCATAAGCCACAATCTGCTTACAACTGCCATCATACCGATTCCTCCATTTCGTCAATCAACCGACGCAACCGTTCTGCTTCTTCTTTACTAATTTTTCTGTCTTTTAAAAAAGAAGCCAAAAATGCCGGCACATTACCGTTGCTTGTACGTTGCAGCAGTTCTTCCCCCTCTTGTTTATCTACTTCCTCCTTCTTTATCAAAGAAGAAACGATGGTATTTTCACTCTTTACAATTTCCTTTTCTGCCAGCTTCTTAATCACAGTATAGGTTGTGGACTTTTTCCAACCCAATATTTCATTACACAACTTCACCAATTCCGGGCTTGTCACCGGTTCCCGTTCCCATAAGATACACAGAAAACGATACTCACTTTCAAAGATTTTCTCCATATGGCACCTCCCCTATATAAAAATCAAGCTTGTTCAGTCTATTGCAATAGACCGCCTTGTCGTTTACAGTCTATCACAATAGACCAGAATTGTCAATCTGTGCCATGTCCCTTTGTTGTCTTTCTTAAGTAAACAAAAAGAGGACAGAATTTCTGTCCTCTTCCGCTTATTTCACTTTTATAATATATGCTCCGTCATTTTTGAACACGATTTCTCCAAGTGACTGCAGCAATGCATCATTCACATCATAGGTTTCATGTTCCTGGTCACCCAGATAAATATAAGCAACATCGTATGTTTCTAAAAGCTCTTTTACCAAAATAACATCATTGGATGTATATATTGCTTCCACATCCGCTTTTCTTGCTTCTACCCAGTTGTAATCATCCTTCCAGAGCCACTCATGGGTATGCCAGCCAAGGATGGTTGGTAATCCGGTAAGAACCGAAATGCGGTTTGCATAAGTATAGCTGTTACCGTGTGCTTCCAGCATTACCGGAC
Organism: Lachnospiraceae bacterium; assembly: GCA_017622795.1. Classification (GTDB taxonomy): domain Bacteria; phylum Bacillota; class Clostridia; order Lachnospirales; family Lachnospiraceae; genus SIG299. The sequence goes on along the minus strand of JAGAQI010000103.1, from coordinate 30,216 downwards.
GTCCTTCGATATTTTCGTTTATCCAGTCTACGGCTTCGGAATCATATATATTTTCCCTGTCTACAAATTCAGCTGCATCCAATCCCTGGAATCTGTCCTGATTCTTTATGTCACCAAACCAGGACTCCACGGATTTACCCAGATATCCTACCGTCGTAAACAAGAGGAAACCGGTAAGAATACCGCAGACAATCTGTTTTCCGTTCTTTGCCAAAAGGACAAACTTTGTAATTACGTAGCCCATCATCAAGCCAAACATAATAAATGCCTGATACGTAAATTTAAACATGGTGTTGGCACGCTTATGTCCGCCGTAAATATCTACTACATAAATAATTTCCGGCATCAACACCAAACCGGCCGCACAAAGTCCGATGGTAAGAATAAACAGCTCCGGTACCGTCAGGCGGTCAATAAACTGGAACAGTAACGGCAGGGAGCCTTTTTTTCTGTTATAGGATTCTTCTGCTTTCTTTTTGCAAATGGTAGACACCAGATAGCAAACCAGTACGGTCACCGGAAGTCCCCAGAGTACTGCCAGCTGGTACAACGGCGTATGGTCGGTACAAAGTGCAATTCCTTTTGCCATGGAATCAAACTTCAAATTAAACAGGAAGGAAACAATAACTCCCATTACCAGGACCACTGCCGCATGAAGGGCAGTTAAGATAAGGGTTTCCTTTTCAAATTTGTGAATTACCGCATTACTGAATAAAATAACCGCACCGGACACCACAAAATAAATCGGGAAATCCCAATAGTTTGTAATCTGGAATAGTCCGATAAAAAAGCCAACCATTATGACAGACGGATGGAACACTTCCAGCCATCTGGAATACGGTTCAATTCTTGCTCCGCTCTTTACTGCATCCATGCGTGTTTTACGGTATAATAACCAGCCATATAAAATGCCCAGTACCGTCAGTACAAACATAATATTTGTTACATGGGCATGTAAATCACCCAGCACAAAGGAATAGGACGGAAACTCATGAATGGTTTTATCCTCTGTTTCCGGATTATATCCGATATAGCGGGTTGCATCCGGGAACCAGTAGGAATCCACTTCCATACCAAGCATGTTCTGGATGGCAGGAATAATCTTACAGAAAATTGTGTAATGCATATTTCCGGCAAAGGTAACCGCCACACCGGCAAGGGCACCGGCCACATGGCAAACCAGAGCAGTAAAGCCCCGTCCGATTTCTGCAACATTTTCATTACCCTTACGGATTTGCTCCCGTTTCTTTTCATTACGAAGAGAAACCGTCATCCGCATTACTTCATAAACAATGGAGTAGGACATCATGCAGCAGAACGCCATCAGCATCATCAATCCTAAATTATAACCGGAATTTACGGTAACGCCGGATAATTTCGTTACAAAGGTGGACATATACTGGCCCATATAATAATAATTCAAATTGGTGCCGGATGCCCAAAAATCCTCCGGCGGCATATAGTCGGAACGCATCATGGAAGTCATAAAACCATAGTCCATAAATTTCTCCGTACCGTACGCTTCCGGTTTAAAGCATTTCACATAACAGCCCACAATAAACACTGCTAAAAATAAAAGTTCAAAGGTAAGGGCAAGCACAACTTTTTTAGTAGTGTCGTTCTCTGCAATTACCGTTACTTTTTCTTTCCATTCTTTTACCTTCGGCACTTTCTTTAAAACAATCACAAATGCCATATTGATAGCAAAAACCAGTACTACCACAAGAATAGTATTTACTCTGGTAAATTTCAGGATGTGCATGGAGGACAATGCCCACAACAGCCAGCCGGAAAACGCCAGGCCAAGAGACTTGGAAAACATAAAGCCACCGTCATGAAATCCCGAAAACAGTAAATTAGTCAAAGGAAGGCAGGATATTCCAAGAAGCACCAGGGCAAACCACCACTGCATCACTTCCGAAAACTCCTCTTTCAGCAACATTCGTCCGATTACTAAAACACCCAGATAGCCAAACATCAGAAAAATGCTCTGCACCACCGGCATTACATCAAACTGACTAGTATTCTTTTTCTTACTCATTTTGCTTATGTCTCCTTACTTGGATACCTTAATAATCTTGTTTATCTGAATGAAATCCTTAACCGCCTTCTGACCGATTTTTGCAATTTTCTTCAAATTAATGGAATTTACACCACCCTGACGCGGACGGAAGGTAATCGGTAAATACTTTACCTTGTAACCTTTCTTAATAAACAGTACGGAAACAACCACATTGGATAAGTTGTAATCCTGCGGAATCAAACCGATTTCCTTCTTTAAGCTTTCCGCCTTCATCAGACGGAACGGAGTATTGGCATCCTGTACATTGACATGGAAACAAAGCAGACATACTGCCTTTAACACCTTCGTTACTACCACACGGGAGAAGCCGTCCTGGCGTCCTTTTCTGTGACCGATAACCATATCATAGTCTTCTCTCTGCTTCCAGAATTCATCAAATTCGGAAGGCAGGGTCTGACCGTCGGAATCTGTCTGGAAAATATAAGTTGCGCCCTTATCAATGGCATAACGGTAACCGTAAAGTACCGTGGCTCCGTGTCCGCCGTTTTCCTTGTGGATTGCTTCTAACTGTGGACGGTCCTTTGCCAGTTCCTGAAGTTTTTCATAAGTAGCATCCTTACTTCCGTCATCAATAATAACCAGTCTGCTTTCCGCTCCGGTTTTTTCCACCACCGGATACCAGTCCTTTACTACATCCTCAATATTATCCTGCTCATTATATGCAGGAATTACAATATATAATTTATCCATCCTTTTCTCCTCCGAGCTTTTTATTTTTCTTTTGTTGTATCGAAAATCCGTACCATCCATTCACCGGTATCATATTCAAAAACAGTTTCATATGCCGTTTCAATAACATCCTCCCGGACCTCATATTCCGAACTGGTTCTGCAATCATGATCCACAATAATATAGCGGATATTATTTTTTTCCATCAGATAATTTAACTCACCCACGGAAGAAGCTTCATACATATTCCGTACTTCACGCTCTCTGCTGTAAGTATCATATCCGGCAGACCATGCGTAATATGGCCAGCCGTAATACAGCATAGCACCTCCCATTACCACATTATTCAACGAATAATACGGGGTCAGGAAGATATCTTCACAGGTGGCATTCTCTGCAATCCAGTTGGTAACCGGATCGTCATAAGAGAAAATCAAATAATTCTCATTTCTTTTTACCACTGTGGTCAGGTCATATATGCCGGTGGCTGTCAACACAAGCAACAGAAGAATTGCCACAACACGTTTTAACCAGTCTCCCGACTTCAATAAATTTGTCAATAAAAATGCCGCAAACATGGACACCAGCATCAGTGACATCATAATCCATTTATGATTTACGGTAATGTCTCCGGTTAACGCCAAGGTAAACGCCAAAACAAACGGAACAAGGAATACCGCCAGCATATAGCGCTTTGTTCCCTTTACAAGCGTCGCACCGGCAATCGCAACAAACAATACAATACCGGTCAATTCCACAATGAACAGAACCACACCCCATAAAGTTTTATTTTCCGCCAGGAAACCAAAATAATAAGCAGGGGATACCACAGAGCCTTCCACAAACAGGGAGGACTGCAGAAAATACAACAGCAGTACCAGTACCGCTGTAATCAGATAATCCAGACGGTAATCCGAAACCGCTGCCATAAAAAACAGCATTGCCAGTGTTGCCACCAGTGCAGAACCGTTCCAAAAAGCCAGAGCTCCCAAAAAGATTCCCATACCGACCGCAAACTTCACATCCTTTATCCCAAAGGCTGTTTTCGTAAAGAACAGGGTTTTCAGCTGTTCCATGCGTTCTGTGAACGTTGGCTTCTCTCCCTTTTGTGCTTCCAGAAGCTTTTCTCCCATTGCTTCCACATACGGGAAAAACAGAATAATTGCCAAAATCATCATTGCCAAAGCAAAGGCCAGATGGCGCTGATTGCAATATACATTTAAATTCCAGAGACCCCAGTTTTCATTTTGAGTGTAACCCAAGAATTCCGTATTTGTTTTTAAGGCATTCCAAACGTTGTCTTTTGCCTGTTCGGCCATATAGCGGAACACCGTAAAAGAACTGCGGAACGTGAAAAGCAGGGCCGTTAAATACCCGCAAAGGCGGCTTTTCGTCAGCCGTACCGCCAAAACAAACAACAGCATATAAGTACCAATCATACCAAACATACTTGGCAGATTGAATGCATAATCCAGTCTCATCCCTAAAAATTCCAGATTGCCCACCATAAACTGGAACATAAAATGATACCGGATATCCTCACCGGCAAAATGGGCATACTGGGTCGGAAAATTATTGCTCACCGAAAAGGAACGAATCATACCCAAGTGGGGAGCAAAATCACTGAATACCGAATATCCTACATAAATACTGTTATCCAGCACCTTGAAGGTTAAAAACATCAGGAAACCTGTAAACAGCACAGCCGCCAAAGTATATAAAAGCGGTCCATACGCCAGCTCTTCTTTTGTTCTTTCCATAAAGAAAAACTCTTTGATGCTTTGGGGCGCCTTGGCAGACAGTTCCTTTACACTCTTTTTCTCTTTGTTAAGCCAAAAGGTAACAACCACAAAAGTCATTACAAGCAGCCAGGTTATCAGATTTCCCCAAAGCAAAGGCTTTTGTGCATTCTGAAACAAATAAGAAAACAGATATACCGGCCAGGTCACTGCTAAAGTACCAATGAGATACCAGGCCGGAAGCTTTACCATAAAAGCCGGAAGCCCAGCCTCCTCTGCCGGTTTTCCTAAGTTTTTAAACAGCAGTCTGCAAATTGTACTACCGCACAATATACTTAAAAGGATATATACTACTCCTAACATTCTTTTGCTCCATCCTTTATTTTTTATCTTCCAGCCAGGCAATATCCTCAGCCTTAATGAGTGTCAGCTGCTCTACCGAACAATTTTCCATAGTTACCAGACGGTTTGCCTGATTCACCACCATGGTTTCAAAGAAATTGCGGATTCCTCTGGCATTGCCAAACTCTTCCCGCTCCTTTTGTTCCATGCTCTCTAAATAATAGTAAATGGTGTCCCTTAAACCCTCTTCCAGCTTAAGACCGGCTTTTTTAGACATCCCCTCTAAAATTTCCACCAATTCCTGCGTGGTATAATCCGGAAAATGAATAAAACGGTTAAACCTGGAAACCAGACCGGTATTGGATTTTAAAAACCTCTTCATTTCTTCCGTATAGCCTGCCACGATTACCACTAAATTATCTCTGTGGTCTTCCATCAGCTTAACCAAGGTATCAATAGCCTCGCCACCGAAATCATTGCTGCCGCTGGAGACAAGCGCATAAGCTTCATCAATGAACAAAACGCCGCCTACCGCTTTTTCCACCACTTCTTTTACCTTTAAAGCAGTCTGCCCCACATAGCCGGCCACCAGACCGGAACGGTCGGTTTCCGTCATTTCGCCGTGGGTTAAAATGCCAAGTTCTTTATATATTTTACCAACCAGTCTTGCCAGCGTTGTTTTACCGGTACCCGGATTTCCCGTAAATACCATATGGTAAGACATTTCGATTTCCGGCAGACAGTATTTTTCCCTCATTTTGCGGACCTTAATCAGGTTTACCAGGGAACGGATTTCTGTTTTAACCTCACTCAAACCTACCAAACCGTTCAACTCATCTAACAATTCTTCCAGATGAGCCGCGCCGATAGTGTCTAAAATATCCTGATCCTGTTTTTCCTCCTGCTGCTCTAATATTTCTTCCAACGGAAGTAATGGTTCCTGTACTTTCGCTTCCTCGGAAAGCACTGCCTGATTCGTCGCGGATTCTACATGAGCCACGTGCACCGCTGCCATGTGCTTTTCTTTATAAAACAAATGTCTTCTCTTATATAACGAAAAGTCTCCGGCCGCATAAATCAACTCTTCATTACTCTTTTCCAGTACACCATGACAAAGTTTCTTAAAGATATACTTGCTGTCCACCGCCTGGGACGGATTCTTTGCATTTTCCAAGAACATACCGATGCGGTCAAAATAGATGCCCAGATATTTCGTAGCAATTGCTTCTCTTTTGCCATCCAGGTAGGACAAACAAAGCATAATATTTAAAATACCGTCAAAAAACAACCCTGCCGTACCGGAATCGTGCTCCACATCCCGAAGGGACAACAGCTGGTAAAGAATCGGCGGATTTTTTTGGAACCGTTCCGCCGCTTCAAACACCTTAGAATCTTCCGTTTCTTCCGTGAATGACAGCTCATTCCGTTCGGAAAGGGATACGATAAAATCTTTTTCCGTTTTATTCATATGCTTGCAATACACAGCAAAGCAAACCAGCAGGGACTGGACATATAATTCCAGTACTTCCTCTGATTTCATGTGAAGTACCTTTTCCGCCTGCTCCCAATAGCCTTCCGTTTCCAGCAAGGAACAGAATGTTTTCAGGGTACGGTAGTTTTCTCCGGCCATATGATATAATTGTTGATTGGAATAGGCTGTTGTCATATTGAAACTCCTTAAAAAACTATCTACTTAGATAGTACTATAAGCATCCAAAAAAAGAAAGATGTCATTTGCTCCATTTTCAAATAATTCTCTCATAATTTGCTTTCTGTCTTCCCCGTTTAACCGGTTGGCCGCCTCATTTGCTTCTTTTAGGCAATCCGCATCCTGATAAATATCACCGATTTTAAAGGTCATATCACCGCTTTGACGGATACCGAACAAATCTCCCGGACCTCTGAGACGTAAATCTTCCGAGGCAATGAAAAATCCATCGTTGGATTTATTTAAGATTTCCAAACGTTCCATGGTGGCTTCGTCCGTATTTTCGCTCATAATGATACAATAGGACTGGGCGTTGCCACGGCCCACGCGCCCTCTCAGCTGATGCAGCTGGGCCAAACCAAAACGTTCTGCATTTTCTATCATCATTACGGTAGCATTCGGTACATTCACCCCGACCTCCACTACCGTAGTAGATACTAAGATTTGAATCTTTTCGGAAGCAAACCGTTCCATGATACTGTTTTTTTCTTCCGGTTTCATTTTACCATGCAAAGCTTCCACACAGGCCGTTGTTCCAAAACGCTCCTTTAAGCGCTCGCTGTATTCTGTTACATTTTCCAAGTCAGAAGATTCGCTTTCTTCCACCATAGCACAGATAACATATGCCTGATGTCCTGCTGCCAGCTGTTTTTCTATAAACTTATAAGCAGTCTCCCTATAGTCTGTGCCAACCACGCAGTTTTTAATCGGCAGACGCTCTGCAGGAAGTTCTTTAATTACGGAAATATCCATATCCCCGTACAGCATCATAGCCAAAGTTCTTGGAATTGGTGTTGCACTCATGACAAGAATATGAGGCTCTCTTCCTTTTCCTGCCAGTTGTTCCCGCTGTTTTACACCAAACCGGTGCTGCTCATCCGTAATAACCAGACCAAGCGTTGCATATTCCGCTTTTTCCTGAATCAACGCATGGGTTCCGATAATTACATCCGTTTCATGGGCTGCCATTTTTTCGTAGGCTTCCCTCTTTTCCTTTACCGTCATGGAACCAACCAGTAACGTGATTTTTACGCCAAACGGCTCCAACAGTTTCTTTGCGGAATCATAATGCTGCTTTGCCAGCACTTCCGTCGGCACCATTAAACATCCCTGACAACCGTTTTTTACTGTCAGTAAAAGTGCCAGCATAGCAAGTATGGTTTTACCGGAACCTACATCACCCTGTACCAGCCGGGCCATCACTTTGCCGCTTGACAAGTCTGTTTTTATTTCTTCCCATACTTTTTTTTGGTCGCCCGTTAATGCGTAGGGAAGACTATTTATCAATGCATCACACTCCGTTGCATTTTTCCAAATAAAGTCACTGGTTTTACTTTCCTTACTGCCCGCCAGTTCCCTCAAATATACCGAAAACAGGAAGAACTCCTCAAACACCAGAGACTTTCTTGCCTCCAGCATAGTTTCCCTGCTCTTTGGAAAATGAATTTCTTCCAATGTATTTTTTCTTTTTAATACACCATATTCCCTGCGTATTGCCGCCGGAATATATTCCGGAAGTTCTCCTGCCAAAGACAAAGCCTGCTTCATGGACTTGGACACCATATTGTTGGTAAGTCCCTTCGTTAGCGGATATACCGGTTGCAATACATTCTGCAGTCTGGCATACTCTTCCCGTTTATAAAACTTCGGCTGTTCCATCCGAAGCTGATTTCCCTTTCTTGTTATCTTTCCACGGAAAACATAACGGTATCCCATGCTTAACTGCTTTTTTAAGTAGGGTTGATTAAACCAGGTAAGCGTAATACTTCCGGAAGGATCTGCGGCAACACAAGTAAGAATATTTATTCTGCCCCCTACCCTTGTTTCGGAAATGCGGGAAACCGAAGCTTCCACAACGCCGACATTCCCCTCCCTGAGAGAAGCAATCGGAGCCGGTCCGGAAAACGTTTCATAATCCCTTGGATAATATGTAAGAAGCTGCCCCACCGTATTTACATTCAGTTTTTCAAACAATGCTCTTGTTTTGTCGCCGATTCCTTTGACGCTGTCAATACAGTCACTGATTTGCATCTTCTTCTCCTTTCCGCAGCCATACCATCATTTTATCGCCACAAAGACAACAAGAGTGTCGTAAAATGACGCCTTGCATCACTTTACGGCACTCTTCTAAACTTCATTATTCTACAGAAATCACGTAGTAGTAGATTGGCTGGTTGCCGGAGTGTACCTCTACTTCCACCTCCGGATAGCTCTCCGTAATACGGGAAGCCAGCGCTTCAGCCACTTCTTCACTGGTTTCTTCACCATAATATAAGGTAATCAGTTCAGAATCCTCATCTATCATATTTACCAGAAGTTCATACGCAGTATCTTCTACAGAATCACCAACTGCACGGATCGTAGAATCATCAAGACCCATAATGTTGCCCTGCTTAATTTCCATTCCGTCGATGCTGGTATCACGTACCGCATAAGTTACCTGACCGGTTTTTACCTTTTTCATTTCTGCCGTCATCAGCTCTGCATTCTCTTCCGGAGTCTTATCATATGCAAAGTTAATTAAAGCTGCAATACCCTGAGGAACTGTCTTGGATGGAATAACTACCACGTTTTTATCCTCAGTTAATGTCTTTGCCTGCTCCGCAGCAAGAATGATATTTTTGTTGTTTGGCAGAACATAAACCGTATCTGCATTCACACCATCAATGGCATTTAATACATCTTCGGTACTTGGGTTCATGGTCTGACCGCCTTCGATAATGCTGTCTACACCAAGTCCAAGGAAAATTTCATTCATACCGGCACCGATGGAAACTGCTACAAAGCCTTCTGCCTTTCTAGGCTCTGCCGGTTTTACCGGTTCTTCCTTCGGAGCTTCTGCGACTGCAGCCTGCGCCACTTCTCCGCCGGAGATTACACGCTCATTATGCTCTTCACGCATGTTGTCAATTTTCATTCTTGTTAATGAACCATAGGTTAACGCCTTTTGGATAGCAAGACCAGGATCGTTGGTATGCACGTGAACCTTTACTATATCATCATCGGATACTACTACAATGGAGTCACCAAGGGACTCTAAGTATGCCTTAAACTCAAGCTCTGTATCCATGGTATATTCTTTTTCTAACATGATAATAAATTCGGTACAGTACCCAAACTTAATATCAGCGGTGGAAATATCATCAGAAGCAGCACCTGTTGTTTTTTTCACTACCGGCGCAGCTACCGGAATATCAAATTTTACTTCCTTACCGCAAAGTGCGTCATACGCACCCTTCATAATTTCCATTAAGCCCTGACCGCCGGAGTCTACCACTCCTGCTTCTTTTAAAACCGGTAATAATTCCGGTGTATATGCCAGAACCTCATCCATATACTTAATTACTTCTTCCATGAAGTAAAGAATATCGTCCGTTTCTTCTACCAGCTGGGCTGCACGTTCTGCGCCACCCTTTGCTACAGTAAGAATGGTACCTTCCTTTGGCTTCATAACTGCCTTGTATGCAGTTTCTACCGCACGCTGGAACGCTTCTGTTGCTACCGGCACAGTAATTTCCTTATGTTCACCGACTACTTTGCAAAAACCACGAAGTAACTGGGATAAAATAACGCCGCTGTTACCTCTTGCACCACGCAGGGAGCCGGAAGAAATAGCCTTTGCAAGCTCCTTCATTGCAGGATTTTCCATCTGGCTTACTTCCTTTGCCGCAGACATAATGGTTAATGTCATGTTAGTACCTGTGTCACCGTCCGGAACAGGGAAAACATTTAATTCGTTAATATATTCCTTTTTTGCCTCTATACGCTGTGCACCGGCTAAAAACGCCTTACAAAGCATCTTTGCATCTACTGTAATATTTGCCACGATATTATCCTCCTACTCGACACGGTTAATCTATCACGCGGACGCCTTCTACATACACGCTGATCCGCTCTACCGGAAGACCGGCAAACTCTTCTACTTTATACTTTACATTGCTGATAAGATTGTCAGTAACCGCAGAAATGCTCACACCATATGAAACGATAATATGAAGGTCGATGTTAATTCTGTTATCCTCTGTTACAGTAACCCCCACACCGTGAGTTAAGCTTTCTCTTTTCAAAAGTTTTGCAAAGCCATCCTTTACGCTGATGGTTGCCATGCCTACAATACCAAAACACTCCACAGCAGAAGAACCTGCGTACTTTGCAATAACATCTTTATCAATTTGAACATTTCCAAGGTTTGTATTCATAATACCACTTGCCATGCTATTCATAGTAATACCTCCAATCCTGATATTCCCGGCCCGTTTACCCACGGCCGCAGAAAATGTTTCCAACATAGGAATTTTACCATAACTTGAGCCGAAAAGGAACCTTTTCTTTAAATTTTTTTCTCTATCACACATATATTATATCAAACACACCGTTGGGAGCAGCCCTTATGAAACGCCTGATTGGTTTTATTTTATTCTGGATTGCCGTAGGAATGATACTCATGCTGTTTATTCGCCACGGTATTCTGGCCCTCTGTATGATTCTGCTCTGTCTGGTATGCGGATATCATCTGTTTTGTAAATAGAAAACAAATCCTGATACGAAGAAAGGGTGTCAGGCAACCGCCGGACACCCGTTTTTAATCAAGCTTTTTTTTGCTTAATCCATTTTTTGCGGCTTACGCACGCTCTACCTTACCGGATCTTAAGCAGGATGTACATACATACATCTTCTTGCTTCCGCCCTCAGTCTTAACTCTTACGGACTTAACGTTGGACTTCCACATCTTATTAGCTCTACCGGAAACCTGGCTTCTGGTAATGCTGATAGTTCTTCCGAATAAAGCACCCTTATCACAAACTGCACATTTAGCCATTTTATTGCACCTCCTTAGGTAATAATTTAAGGCTATGGCCCACAAACAAAATCATTTTAACAGAAAACCTTTCAGAATGCAAGCACAAATTAATTATTTTTTTATTCTTCTATGTCAGCCACTACGCTGTCTACCTTTTCCTGCATCTCTTTCTTCTCTGTTTTGTCCTTTTTGAAGCTATCGATAAGATCCGGAACCATATCAAGAACCTTGGTTACCGTATCCTGATTCTTTACATTTACAAGCTTTGCATGACCGTCCTTTAATACTACCACAGAACTCGGCGTAATTTTTCCGCCAAGACCGCCGCCGGTACTCATATCTCCGGCTTGTTTTGCCCATGCTCCGGCTCCTACGCCAAAAGAAACATCCACCAACGGGAGAATAATGGTACCGTCTTCAAATCTTACGGCATCACCAACTACTGTTTTTGTGGATAAAAATCCGTCCATTCCCTTAAATAATGCTTCTACCGTACTGTCAAATCTGTTGTCTGCCATATTGCTTGCTCCTCCTTACATCACTCTATTTCTTTTAATCCTTTAAACTCTGTAATCAGTTTTCTCAGTTCCTGATTTAAAAATACTTTAACGGCAATGACAAGCAATGTAAATACTTGTATTCTGCCCTTGAGCTCTACATCACATTCCAGCTGCTTCTCCGTAAAATTCGGCCGGATTTCAAGCAGCATACCGGTTCTTGCATATACCACGCTCAGTACACCCAGAACTTGTCCCGTGGTAGCCGGATTATCGGCGCCAAACGCTACGTATCCTTTGATTTTTCTCGGGAGAACATGCTTTAGAATCCGCTTCAGTTTCTCCCACACAAAAGAAATTGCCTTCTTTGTCTCCGGCTGTGCCAGAATTCTCTGCACTTCTTCCTTTTGATGAAAAAGCTTCCTGACTTTTTTAATAAGATTACCAATAGTTTCTCTTATCTTTTGAATCTTACTCCGGATTTTTTCAAAAATCCCCTGCTTTTCTTCCTGTGAAGTCTGCGTTTCTGCCGGTTCCGGCTCTTCCTTTGGCTCAGTTTCCGGCTCTGCTACTTGCAGTTCTTCCGCCTCCTGCACTTCAGATACAGTTTCCGAAGGAGCTAAAAAAACTTCCTCATCGTCTCCGTATTCCACAGGTTGCGGAGAGTTTTGTTTCTTTTCTTCTTTGTTCTTTATTTTTTTAGCTTTCTTCTCTTTCGGAACTTTTTCCTTCTTTGGCCTTTCCGAATCGATTACTGCAAATCCGAATACCCTCAGCTTATAGAAAAGCTTCTTACAATATTCTACCGTTACGAGAAGAAGCGGGAACAGAAAACTTACTTTCGCCTTTACTTTGGTTTCCTTGGGATTGTGTACAATTCTGACCCTGTAAAAAACCGGTACAAACAAAACCAGCGCCACAACAAGCAGTATAATACCCAAAACAGACAGCAGGGTAATTCCGATTATTTTTAATATGAGTAATAATACCTGTATCATTCTGTTTTAAAATACTCCTTGCAACAAAGTCCGTCCGTTTCCCGATAGACATCCTCCAGCATGGAAACCACCAATGCTTCCGCCTCTTCTTTTCCTTTGGCTAAGCCATATACCAAAAGGGTCTGCTTTTTATAATACGGGAAAAGAAGCTCTTTCGTCGGCAGAATGTCCAGAAGATTACTGTCATTGGACGGTTTGGTAATTAAAAAATAGCCCATTACCATTTTCCCGTTTTCCAGTTGTTTTTGAATTTTTCTGCACTTCTTTTCAGCCTGCTCGCCTATGTATAATTTTTCTGACCAAACAATCATGCCTGTCAACCTCATTCACACATTGATATCATATCAGACTTTGGATGGGAAGTAAAGGTTTACCTTAATAGCAGCTGCGAAGTAATTCCACGCTGATTTTCTTTTCCTTTTCATCTCTGCAGCCATCCAGGGCGCCTCTCACATAATTCATAACCTCGGTATGATTATTGAAAAATACCGGAAGTTCTTTCAGCACCGCTGCCATTACCGCACGGTTTCTGATTCTGGAGCCCTGCTCCAATGCCGCCCGTACATCCACCAGGAAAGCATCCTTTGTCTGTTTGAGATACCCTTCCTTTTCCTCTGTTTTTGCTTCCGCCAGGGAAGCATAAGCACTGCTGGAATTCAAACGCTGTACTGTTAACAGTCTCTGATATACCACGGATAACATCAGTTCTCCGATCTGCTTTTCCATATTTTCCTTTACGTACAGCAGGGAAGCCTCCAGTCCCATAATTTCTTCGGAAATTGCTTCCATTTCGGTTTCTACACCGGCAAATAATACTTCTGTATCTGTATTTTCTCCGGAAAGAAGCTGCTTTGTCATTTCCTGCGGACGGACACTTGCCCGTTCTGCAGATAATGTAAAATACTGCTTGGTCAGCAACACCGTTAATAAGGCATTTACTACCGCCTGAATATCACTTAAACATTCCGTGGCATTACGGATATACTCCGTTCCTTCTGCCAATGCAGTTTTAAGCTCTTCGTACTCTTCTCCGGAAAGCGCAGTCAAATCCTTGCTGTCAAATAATTTTTTTACCTTGTCCAATTTCGCATAACTTTTTGCCATTCCCTTTGGGGTATACAAACCGGCAGCACTGCGAAGCATATAGTCAAACATCTCAATACTTTGGCTGTCTGATTCGCTATAGATGGAAAATGCATTTTCTACCAGTTCCAAAAACTTTCCTTTGGTCATACGCACCGGCAGGCAGGATACCATCTCTTTGATGTGTTCATTAACTAAGGCCGGCTCCTCTTCCGAAAAAATCCACTGAAGAATTTCCTTTGCCACTGCATCATTATCCATTGCCGCAGGTTCTTCTGTTTCTTCGAAAACTGCTTCCAGACGATTCATGACATACTCGTATAAAATAAACAAATCGGTATATGCGGTTAAAATTTCCATTTTGGATATTACTTTATCACGAAGCTCTGCCAGTTCTTTAATGGCTTCTTCATATGTTTCCGGTGAAAAGGAAGAAAGTAAGGTTCTTCTCATTATCTCGTAAAGCTTTTCTTCCAGTTCTTTTACGGTACGCCCCGGCTTAATCAACCCTTCTGCCGTGGATTCCAAAAGTACGGAAAGCTCCATATTCATATTATAGTAAGACAGCATACCATACGCAGACGCCATGCGGTTCATCAGCTCCGGCAATGCCTGTTCTGTATTTCTTCCCGCCTTGATATCAGCGGCCAACTGTCGTGTTGTTTTCTCCATTGTAAATCCTCCCTATCTTTTCGTTTAGAAAAGTTCTGTCATTTTACGGACATACCAGCTGTTTGGTACCCACAATACCGTACCCTCCGGAACAAGAATTCCTTCTGCAAGACTGATTAGTCCAAATACTCCAAACACAAGAATCATTGCCAGCATTCCCATTTGATATACTGTCTGATTCCGGATTCCCATTGCTGCCACCAGCATTATACATACTATAACACAAACATATCCTCCAGTGCAAACAAGTAATGAATAAAAATTTGAGAAATCCGCATTATTCTGTAAAATCAGACACCCCAGGAACAGTGCTCCCAATAACATCGGCACAAAAAGACCGGCCACGGCACTACCTGCATATAATGCACTTACCCGCATCGGTAATGCTCTCACCCTGTGGGATGCCGTACCATACAAAAAGGAGCGGAACGGTAATACGCTGTAAATAGAAATAAGCCCGGCCATCAGAGCAAATACCGCAAAAACCGCCTGTTCGTAAATCACCGACTGGGACGGCTTTTCTTTCCTCTTTCCGTCTGTCGCCATATACTCCACATCAAAAGAAAACTCCATTCCTTCTTCTGCAAATAACTTGTGCACATACTCCCGATACTCTTCCAAGGTCATGCTCTGCTCTTTTCCTCTCTTTTTTTCGTAGGAAGTCAGTGTCTGGTAGCTTTTCGATGTGCAAATTTCTTCCATCATAACACCTGCCAGAATATCAGAAAGCAATAATGCTTCTTTATTGCCGGTTTCATAAATTTTTACAAGTCGGTTTGTTTTTCCCCGGTAAATATTTTTAGAAAAAGACTTATTGAGTACACACACTGCAGACAGTTCTCCTGCTGCCAGCCGTTCTTTCAGCTCCGGTTCTTCGCCTTCCACCACTTCATATAAGTCCTTTTGCTTCATTCCGGCAATAATCTCTGCCGACAGAGTGCTTTTTTCCTCATCCGCCATACCGATGACAATCTTGCTTTTTTCCTCTTTCACCGAATCCATACTTAACAGCATAGCCGCCAGCAGAATCAGACTAACTACCATCAAAATCACGGTATAGCATCCGCGAAACATCATTTTAATTGAAACTCCCGCAGATAAAAATACTTCCCGTATCCAGGATATCATGGCTGCACACCTCCCATCACATAAGTGAAATTCCGGTTTGGCATCCATTTTGCAATCTTTTGGAAACTATCCGGTAAGAATTCCTCCGGAATTATACTTCCTCCAAGTACTGCAAGACAAATCAATATCATGCAACATAAAAATAAATAATGACTTTCTTCTTTACAAGTCTGTCCGAACATCAAAAACACAAACAGCCACGGAAGAATAAAAACCATACTATTCCATATCCGGTCCGGTCCATCTTTTATCCAAAGCACACCGGCTATCACAGCCAATGAAAGCAACACATATGGAATTCCGACTGCTGTCCATATGCTTCCTGCTGATATCTGCACTGCCTTCAGCCGGTCCGACATTCCGTTTTTTCTTAGGCGCAGCACCTGCAGGCCTGCCGGGATAAAGGTAAACAGCAAAACAAAGTAAACCAGGGTATACTGATAATGTTCTGTAAAAGACAAAGTATCCGGCAGCTCTGCTTCAATCATGCTTCTCTGAAAAAAGCTGTCCTTTCCGAGAGCGGTATAAATCAAATCCATGGAAATTTCCATATTAGCCATGGTTAAATCCCATTCCGAAAAACCCTCTTCCCTCATCCGTCGGTAAAGTGCCGTGCAGTTTTCCTCCACAGCCTCTATGTATGTTTCATATGCTTCCATTACATGCCGGAGCACTAACGCCTTCGTTGGATTTTCCATGGAAACCTTTGCCCTAATCGGAAGATTTTCCATTTGAATCATTCGATTCGCAAAATCCTCCGGAATCACCAGATAGGCGTCCAGTTTTCCTTCTCCAAGCGCTTGTTGGAGCTCTTGTTCCTCAGCTTCCACAATATCCACATAAGCTAAAAAATCCTCATTGTCCTTAAAGTAATCCATGAGAATCTCCGCGTATTCCGAAGAATCCTCCTTCGCCACTCCCAGTACGATTTTAGGATTTTCCTCCTTTTGCGGTTCCTGTTTCTTTACATAGCAAAAAGTGCTTATCATAACTATAATAAGCACTAGTATTCCAACCATATTCCGTCTGTTTTTCCACCTTGCTGCAAATACCTGCAACAGCAACCAGACTGTTCTCATGGATTTACTCCTCCGGTTTAATTTCAGCACCCGGTACAATACGCCTTACATGTTCGTGGGTATATAAATGCTCCGAACAATATTCAAAGTTACCTTCACATTTTGAACAATAACGGAACTCTAACGTTTCATCATCCAATTCTGTTTTTCCGCAAATGGAGCACTTATGTCTGGTAATCACAGACCTTCCCTGATACGTAGCAGCATTGCCTGCCTGCTGCGCCTGGCGGACCTTTTGCCGGTATTCCATTTTACGCTTTTGCTCCTTCGGAGAGATTCTGCGATAGTCCCTGGTTGCAAAGAAAAACACAATAAAATTCAGCAAGGACGATACCAGCATAATTCTGGAGGAAATATCTCCCATAAAAAAGCTATATAACATAATTGCCGCATAGAAAATACCCAGCCATTTTGCTTTAATCGGAATTAAGAAATTGATGCGGAACACCGCGTCCGGATAAATTGCCGCAATCGCAAGCAGCATGGACATTTGCAATTCACTTGTACTTACCTGACGGAACCAGTAAGCAGGAAGTAATACTGCCTGACCATCCACTACTGCAGTCCCATATATGGTAAATACATCATTAGCCCCGTTTTCTCCTAAATATTCCATCACTTCCGCAAAGCGGAAAGACGCAACCCCGTATAAAACAAAACTGCCGATTACCGTAAACAGTAAACCCGAAAAAATGTACAGGTTAAAACGGAATTTTCCCATGGCAAATTGAAGATTACATCCTAAAATGTAGTAACAGTACAACACAAAAACCATCATCAGCATACCATAGATGCCGCTGCCGAATCCACTGTCCGGTACCAGTACCCAGGTAAACAGTCTCCAAATTTGTCCATGTAATACTAAATAAGGATTTAAGTATAAATACTCCACCATACCCGGAAGAATCATCTGCAATACATAACCAATGCCTGTACATCCAACTAATAGTAACGGAAGGTTATTTAACGCATATTTTCCGTATTTCTGTTCCATCCGCATTAAAAACTTGCCCATTTCTTATTCATTCTGCCTTTCTTACTGACCAATACTAAAATACATCCTTCTTATGAAGGAAAATTGCTACAATACTTGCAAATAATAACGCAAACCCAAGTACAATATAAAATCCGTACGGATTATTTTGCCCCGGTAACGGTACATTCATACCATAGAAGCTGGCAATCATTGTCGGAATAGACATCACAATGGTTACCGTTGCAAGAAATTTCATAACAATGTTTAAGTTATTACTGATAACCGACGCAAAGGTATCTACCATTCCGCTTAAGATGCCGTTATAAATATTTGCCATCTCCATCGCCTGTTTATTCTCGATAATAACATCTTCCAGCAAGTCTTCATCATCCGGGTAACGTTTTACCTTCTCCGTTTTCATCATTTTTTCGAAAACACCTTCATTTGCCCGCAGGGAGGTGGTAAAATATACCAAACTCTTCTGCAGTTCCAGAAGTTCAAACAATTCCTTGTTCCTTTGGGAAACATGAAGTCGGTCTTCAATGGATTCGCTCTGACGATTAATGGAACGGAGCGACTGAAGAAATTGCGTGGCAACACGGTAAAAAATCTGCAGGATGAATCTGGTTTTTTTATGGGTAGAGAAACCTTTTACCCTTCCGGTACGGAGAGGTGTAAGTATCGGAGTTTCTACCAGACAAACCGTAATAATATAATCATCCGGATGCACAATGGCAAGCGGCATGGTAATATAACGGTCTTTTTCCTGCTTTTCTACTACTTCTTTTTCAATAGCAGGAATATCGACAATCATCAGGGTATACTCGTCTTCAATTTCGATACGGGCCCGTTCTTCCGCATCCAGTGCAGCCCGAAGTACATCTTCTTCCACACTGCACATGCTGGCAATCTGATGAATTTCCGAAGGAGTGGGGTTCGTCATGGAAATCCAACAGTCTTTTTCTACATTTTCAATTTGTTCCAGGTTTCCATCTTTTGTCTTAAAGATTTCAATCATAGCCAAACCTCCTCCTTTTTTCATAAATATTCTCTGGAATAGAAAAGGCAGATTCTTTCATCTGCCTCTTCTTTTTTTACTATTATAATTTTTAAATGCTTATTCGTCAAATGAATTTTCCCTAAACAACTCATTTTCCTGATTATTTACTTCCGTCTGCACAATGACAGGTTCCTTTTTTGCTTTCGGATATAATTTTGCCGCTATAAACAGCAGTACAACACCGACGAATGCAATACCGACTACACCTGCTGCTGTTTCGGTTACCCATGCCGGCAAAAGAGATAATACTTCTGCGGAACCGTTCACAAAGGCATGCAATAATATAGATGCCCAAATGGAATGGAAATATTCCGCCGTAAATCCTAAAATCATACCAAGAACGAAAGCATATACGCCCTGAATCCAGTTCATGTGGTAAATTCCGAACAGCACTGCCTGCAGCACATTCGCTGCCATAAACGGCATGATTTTTTGTGCTTTTTTCATAGTGACGCCACGGAACAGCAATTCCTCTGCCAGCGGTGCCAAAATTACTGTCACAAGCAGGGACAGCCAGATATTTCCGCCAATCAGCTGTTCCATCAATTCCGAATACTGATCGGTTAAGTTCTGCGGCAGAATTGGATATACTGCATTCAGACACATGGAAATCAGAAACTGCAGGGACAGGCCAAGACACGCCATGGCAAGTACCAATTTTCCGTTTATCACATTCTTCAAGGAGAAATCTGCGGCAGGTTTATGACCACGATACCACAGTGCACCCACAAGCAACGTAGCCATGGTTGCAATCGCTGTAATAATCATTATGACGTTACTGCTGCTCATATTTTCTGCCAGATAGGCTTCCTGTTCGGCCATATCCGTAATTCCAAGGGAAACCATTTCCATTCCAACGATAACTCCATACACAATGGAAAACCCGAAAGAAATGGCAATCTGACAAAACAGTGCTACCAAAATCGGTAAAAAGCAGCCTAAGAATTTTCCGAATTTATTCATTCTTACAACCCTTCCTTATTCATATTTTCAATGGTCTGGATAATGTGCTCATGGGCCAGCTTTTCCGCCAAATCTCCATCGCGCTTTCTCATCGCTTCCAAAATAGACAAATGCTCTTCGTTGGATTGCAGAGCCCGGTTTTCTTTCCGCAGGGACTGCTTACGAATCCGCTCTAAATAATGATGAAATGTAGTCAGCTCATGCTCCAGGATTTTACTTCCGGAAGCACGGTAGATGCTTTCATGGAATTTGTTATCTAACTCCACCAATTGCTCATAGTGCTTCTTTTTCGCGTGAAATTCAGATAAATACACAATTTCTTCCAGACTTTCGATTTCCTCCTCGGAGATACGTTCACAGGCCCAGCGGGCAGCAAGTCCTTCCAAATAAGACCGGATAATATAAATATCTCTGGTATCCTTGTCGGAAATTCCGGTAACATATGCCCCTTTGTTAGGAATTATCTTTACCAGACCTTCCAACTCCAGTTGTCGTAACGCTTCCCGGACCGGAGTACGGCTTACTCCGAACTCCGCTCCGATGGATGCTTCCTTTAACTCTTCGTTTTCACTGTATTTTCCGGACAGAATATCTTCCCGAATACGGTGAAATACTCGTCCACGGAGAGAATACTTGTCAGTTACTTCCTTTTGGACAGTACTTCTTTCTTTACCCTCTTCCATTTTTACTACCTTTCCTTCTTGAGGTTATTTTAAGTGCTGTCAGCACCTGCTAAGCCTCATTCGCAAAACCTGTCAAAATTAACAGCACTTAGCAATAGTATCCATGATATAGTCTGCAAACTCGGCACTTGTTACGCCGGTGTCGCGGCCGGTAACCACGTACTTCTTCTCTGTAATGGTACAAATATCCAGCGCCTTGTAAAGCTTATCTGCCTGCTCGGTATAACCAATGTGAGCGAGAAGCATTGCACCTGCACGAATAACGCTGCAAGGATCTGCGTACTTATCTCTTCCCTCAGTAACCATACGAGGAGCGGAACCGTGGATTGCTTCGAACATCGCATACTTCTTACCGATGTTTGCACTGCCGGCAGTACCTACACCACCCTGGAATTCAGCTGCTTCATCAGTAATGATATCGCCGTACAGGTTTGGAAGAACCAATACCTGGAAATCACGTCTTCTCTTTTCATCAATAAGCTTTGCAGTCATAATATCGATGTACCAGTCATCTGCTGTGATATCCGGATATTCCTTTGCGATTTCACGGAAAGTATCCAGGAACTTACCATCGGTAGTCTTGATGATATTTGCCTTGGTAACTGCAGTTACTCTTGTCTTCTTATTTGCCTTTGCATATTCAAATGCTGCACGGATAATTCTTTCACAGCCCTGGCTGGTTACTACGGTAAAATCTACGCCAAGGTCTTCCGTTACATGAACACCCTTACTTCCTACTGCGTAAGCACCTTCTGTATTTTCACGGTAGAAGGTCCAGTCAATGCCCTGCTCCGGAATACGTACCGGACGAACGTTAGCAAACAGGTCAAGTGCTTTTCTCATGGCAACGTTAGCACTTTCTACGTTTGGCCATGGATCGCCCTTTCTAGGTGTGGTTGTAGGTCCCTTTAAAATAACGTCACATGCCTTTAACTCTTCTAACACATCCGCAGGAATTGCAGCATTTTCAGCCACTCTTCTTTCAATGGTAAGGCCATCGATTACTTTAAATTCTACCTTACCGGACTTTACTTCATCTGCCAGTAAGTACTCTAAAATTCTCTGTGCCTGGGCAGTAATCGCAGGGCCGATACCGTCACCGCCGCATACGCCGATTTTAATAGTAGGGAGCGCTGCGTAATCTACGAAATCCCCCTGTGCCTTCATTTCTTCTACTCTTTTTAACTGTTCTTCCAGAAGCTTTCCGAACTTTTCCTTTGCTGCTGCAATCTGTGTTGTGTAATCCATTTTTTTAATCCTCCAAAAATTTTATATATGTTTTAACTAAGGCGGACTCTTGCGAAAGTAAAACTTTCGCAAGCCGTTTTACTTCGTGAATACTTGGTACGGTAGATGTTCAAACAAGTTTGACATCTGACCATACCAAGTATTCATCTCCGCCTTAGTCGACTATCGGTGGCAGATTAATACCGTGCTTCTCCTGACGGAGCTGAATCTGCTCAGAAAGTTCCTTGTCGGTAATAACGGTGATACGACCATTGTCATACTGCTCATCTACCCATTCCTTTAATTCCACAACCAAAGGATTGTTCTTATCCAGTGCATCGTCTCCCTTTAATTTAAATACAGTGTTCATCCAGTGAGCGATACCTGCCAAACCGGAAGTATTGGATACTGCAACTAAAACTGGACGGTTTAAGAATTTTTCCGTATCAAAAATGTTATAAATTTCTTCATTTTTAAGAAGACCGTCTGCATGGATACCTGCTCTGGTTACATTAAAGTTTGCCCCGCAGAACGGTGTTCTGGATGGAAGCTTATAACCGATTTCTTTTCTGTAGTACTCTACCAGTTCCGTGATAACGGTAGTATCCATGCCGTCTAAGGTTCCCTTTAACTGGGCATATTCAAATACCATTGCTTCCAGCGGTGTGTTACCGGTACGTTCACCGATACCGAACAGGGAACAGTTTACGCCGCCGGCACCATACAACCATGCTGTGGTGGAGTTGGTAACTGCCTTGTAGAAGTCGTTATGTCCGTGCCACTCTAACAATTCGGACGGAACACCTGCATGTACATTCAGCGCATAGATAATACCCTGTACGGAACGAGGAATCACGGCACCCGGGAAGTTTACACCATAGCCCATGGTATCACAGGCACGGATTCTGACCGGAATGTTGTATTCCATACCTAACTTCATCAGTTCAAAACAGAACGGAATAACAAAACCGTGAATATCGGAACGGGTGATATCTTCTAAGTGACATCTTGGTGCAATACCGGTTTCCAGACACTCTCTTACAATATTTAAATAGTGCTCCATTGCCTGGGCACGGGTCATCTTCATCTTATAGAAAATGTGATAGTCGGAACAGCTTACCAAAATACCGGTTTCGCGGATACCGATGGATTTCACCAGTTCAAAATCCTTCTTGCTGGCACGGATCCAGGTGCTGCATTCCGGAAATTTATAACCACGTTCCATACACTTATATAACGCATCTCTGTCTTTCTTGCTGTAAACAAAAAATTCACTCTGACGGATAATACCGTTTGGACCACCCAACTTATGCAGGTAATCATAAATGGTTACAATCTGCTCCGGTGTATATGGTGCTCTGGACTGCTGTCCGTCACGGAAGGTAGTATCGGTAATAAAGATATCTTCCGGAAAATTATGAGGCACAATTCTGTCGTTAAATGCAATCTTTGGGATTTCATCATACGGGAACAGATTACGGAACACATTTGGTTCTTTTACATCTACTAACGGATAAATTTTCTCATCCAAAAACAGGAGATTGTTTTGTGGATTAATATGTACTTTTCGATTCTGCATAATTATGTACTCTCCCTTATATTTTTCACTTTTGCATTATTGTATACAATTATACTCGTATTGTCAATCGTAACTTCACGAAATTTAACGAAATCACTTACCTTTTCGCTTAGTCAGAACATATTCTGCATACTCCCGCGGAATCAACCCTTTTGTCATCATGGAATTCAGATATTCCATTACTGTATTTTCGGCAATTTCCGCCCGAATCAACTCGCCCAAAACCTCCAATACCTTTTCTTTATATTCCTGGGCAGAGTATATTCCATCATAAAACATCACTTTTGCAACATATATTTCCTGAAAATAAACACTCTCTCCTTCGGTCTTTCCGTCATCCAGTACAAACCGTGCAGGTAAAAGCTTCAATAAATTCTTTACGGAGCCGGAGGTACACCATATCCCCGGTGCGGCAGAATACATGTTTTTTCTGTGCTCTACCCGGTACGGGCTGCTTTCCACCGTATAATATTTTGGAAGAAGTCCTCCAAAAATCATACTGACTACCGATTTATCATTCAGCTCCGGATACTCCTCCATCGGTCTGGCTGTCATTCCTCTGCGGATATGAATAGTTCCCGAGTCAGAAAGTCTGGATTTCAGCAATCTCGGTTCCTCTTCCAGTACTAAAAAATAAAGGTAGGTTGCATCATTCCACACATAAGCAGGACTTTGTATAATTTTTTCCGCAGAGCACAAGTCAATCAAAACAGGAACATGGTGCTTCTTCACTTTGTATGCCACCATTAATTTTTTCAGTTCTTTTTCCCCATACTTGGCCAGAGGATTTTTTTCTTCCTGCTCGGGCTTTTCCTTCCGTTCTCCCGCTATCCACTCTAAAGCTCCGGGGCCCTCCTCCGGCTCATTCTGTTTTTTCCTGCTTTTTTCTTTTCGCATTCTTTTTGGTTGTTCCTTTGGTGTAACCGACACTGTTTTTTCTTCAAAGGAAGTATTAAACAAAATCATTCCGTCTACAAAAATCACGATAAATCCGGCCATACCGAGCAGCATATTCCCAAAAACCAGCGCCAATACTTCAAGAATTACTCCTGCTGCCAATATTCCAAACATCAAATACAATTTTCCTTTGGTTCTTCTGCTACCGTATTTTAATGTATTTATTAACTTCTTCGGCATATTTTTTCCCCTATTGCTGTTCTAAATCATAAAGAATGATTTTTCCTGCCTGTAACGATTCCTGCACCAAAATGGTCCGCTGATTGGAGGACCCTTTAAATCGCAGGGATAAATTTTTTAACTCTTCCACAAATTCCCCATCCACCAGAACATCAATGCAGGACAGAATTTCTCTCGTTTCCGGAACTTCCTCCCACATCCGTCCTAACATGTCTTTTTCGTAGTCGTACCCGGAAAACATCCAAACCGACTTTTCCGGGTAATTCTCTTTTACTTTTTTTAATAAGTCCAGCACTGCCGGCTGGTTCTGCGGTTCCATTGGCTCCCCACCAAGTACCGTCAGGCCTTTTACATAGGACGGTTGCATATATCGGAGTATTGTTGCAATCGTTTCCTCTGTAAAAGGCTGACCGTAACTAAAATCCCAAGCTTCCTCGTTAAAGCAGCCTTTACAATAATGGGTACAACCGCTGACAAAAACAGACACCCTCACACCGGGGCCGTTTGCCACATCGTATTGTTTTATATCTGCATAATTCATATGATTCCTGACATTCCGTTCTTCTGTTAAATATGAAGCACTCTGGAATTAATCTCCTTTGTTTTTCCCACATTCCAGAAGTTTTCACCCAAATATCCGCAGGTTCTTCTGGTAACATTCATCTTGGCGTGGTCCTTGTTTCCGCACTGCGGACATTCCCATTCCAACTGGTCATTAATACCGATTTCCCCATCATATCCGCATTCATGGCAATAGTCGGATTTTGTGTTAAACTCTGCATACTGGATATGGTCATAAATATATTTTACCAGTTCTTCCAATGCTTCCAGATTATGGCGCATATTCGGAATTTCCACGTAGGAAATAGCACCACCGGAGGAAATTACCTGGAACTGGGATTCAAAATCAAACTTATGGAACGCATCAATTTTTTCCCGGACATCCACGTGATAAGAATTGGTATAATATCCCTTATCGGTGATATCCTGAATCTCACCGAACCGTTCTTTATCAATTCTGGCAAAACGGTAACACAAAGATTCTGCCGGTGTTCCGTATAAGCCGAAGTGAATACCGGTAATCTCTTTCCATCCGTCCGTTGCCTTACGAAGACGATTCATCAGTTTCATGGCAAACTGTGTGCCTCCCTCTTCTGTATGACTCTTTCCGGTCATCAGCTTTGTAACCTCATACAAACCAATGTAGCCAAGAGAAATTGTGGAATAACCGTTATGTAACAGCTTGTCTATCTTCTCACCCTTTTTCAGTCTCGCAATGGCTCCATACTGCCAATGAATCGGACTCACATCCGACAGGGTTCCTTCCAAGGCATGATGTCTGCACATCAGTGCTTCGAAGCACAGAGCCAGACGTTCCTCCAACAGCTGCCAGAAGTATTCTTCGTCACCCTTTGCAATAATTCCGATTTGCGGCAGGTTCAAAGAAACTACCCCCTGATTAAACCGGCCTTCAAACTTATATTTGCCGTTTCCGTCCTTCCATGCAGTTAAGAAGCTGCGGCAGCCCATACAGCTGAATACATTCCCCTCATAATTTTCACGCATTTTCTTCGCAGAAATATAGTCCGGATACATACGCTTTGCCGAACAACGGATTGCCAGTTTGGTAATATAGTCGTACTTTCCTCCCTGTAAACAGTTGTGCTCATCCAGAACATAAATCAACTTCGGGAATGCAGGTGTTACATAAACGCCCTTCTCATTCTTAATTCCCTCTAATCTCTGACGAAGAATTTCTTCTACAATCAGTGCATTTTCTTCCAGGTATTCATCATCCTTGTCAAGATTTAGGAACAGGGTGACAAACGGAGACTGACCGTTCGTTGTCATCAATGTATTAATCTGGTACTGGATTGTCTGCACACCGGAACGGAGTTCGTCCAATAAACGGTCATCCACGAAGGATTTAATTACTTCTTCACTCGCTTCCCCCGCAAATTTTTCCCGGTATCTCTTCTGATATTTTTCTCTGCTGTAGCGCAGATATTTGCCCAAATGGCGCACATCTACCGACTGCCCGCCATACTGGGAGCTTGCCACTGCAGCTATAATCTGGGTAACAATGGTACATGCCACCTGGAAGCTCTTCGGACTTTCAATTAGCTTTCCGTTCATTACGGTTCCGTTATCCAACATATCTCCGATATTAATCAGACAGCAGTTAAAAATCGGTTGCAGAAAATAGTCCGCATCATGAAAATGCAAAATGCCCTGATCGTGGGCCTTGGAAATCTTCTCCGGAAGCAGAATTCTTCTTGTTAAATCCTTGGATACTTCTCCCGCAATTAAATCTCTCTGGGTGGACGCAATCACCGCATTCTTATTCGAATTTTCTTCCATCACGTCCTTATTGCTTGCACGGATTAAGCCCAAAATGGATTCATCCGTTGTATTGGACTTTCTGACCAGTTCTCTTGTATAGCGGTAAATAATATAATTTTTCGCCAGAGCAAACTTTCCGTCTTCCATTAACTTCATTTCCACGAAGTCCTGGATTTCTTCCACCTGCATGGTAGGTTTCTTTAGTCCTTCCATTGCCAAAATAATTTGATTGATTCTGGACTCTTCTACCCTATCCTCTTTATTTACGGTAGCATTTGCTTTTGTAATGGCGCTAAATATCTTATTTCTATCATAATCAACCGTGCGTCCGTCTCTTTTCACTACATTCATTTTCCTAAAATCCTCCTTCTTCCTACGGGCATTCCCCTTGCATAAACAGTATATATGATTTATCGGTTATTATCAATATCTAGTTTATACCTTTATTCTTTTTTCCTTGTGCCACAACATCTAGTACTTTCTTTTTTGTTCAATATATCGTATAATGTTCATAATTATTAAAGATAGGAATAATTTACTATGGCTCTAATTCGAATGAAGACACACCATATCAAAAAAGGAATGATAATAAAAACGGATGTTTATAACCGTTCCGGCGTTATTCTGGTTCCAGCGGAGACTCCGGTTACCGGCGAAGTATTTGAACTGCTGACAAAGCATTTCATTGATGAAGTCGTGATTGAATACGTTACAGAACCGGCCTCCGTCACAAATATCAATTCAGAAAAAAAGCGTATACGCAACAAGAAAATACAGGAATTCAAACAAACTTATCAGGTGGCAGAAGAAACCCTGTCCCAAAATCTCAAAGACATTGTACTGAAGGATAAAGATGTGGATATTCCTGCCCTTCTTCATCTATTACAAACTGTTATCACAAAATCAGATAACGAGCTCAGTCTGTTGGATTTACTTCACAGTATGCAGCAGGATGCCGGCAGTCTCTATTCCCATTCCATTAATGTTTCACTGTATGCCCAGTTGCTTGCCAGATGGGCGGAACTTTCTGCAGAGGAAATCGAATTAGTGTCTTTGGCAGGACTTTTACATGATATCGGTCACATGAAATACCCGGATGCGGATTCTCTTACTTTCACCTTACACGACGGCTTGGAAAAAAACTGCCACGAACAGCATCCTACTCTGGGCTATCGTCTGCTGCAGAACAAAAATGTTGATCACCGTATCAAGCAGGCGGTTTTAACACACCACGAACGTTTTGATGAAAGCGGTTTTCCATTAGGTGTTTCCTTCGTCAATATTAATCAGATTACCAGAGTGCTTTCCATTGCGGACAGTTATGTCACCCTGATTACCGATGAAGCAGGACATCCTGCCCTTACTCCTTTTAATGCAATGAAGCAACTGCAGGACACCGACTACAAGAAATATGATTACAAATTCCTTACAACCTTTATCGAGCACGTTTCTCTTAATTACGTCCAGCACGAAGTTCTGTTGACCGACGGACGCATCGGAACCATTTTAATGATTAATAAATCCGATATTACCAGACCTCTGGTTCAAATCGGAAACCTTTATGTAGACTTAACCAAGCAAAAGGATGTAGCAATCGAAAAAATTTTATTATAATCAGCAAAAACCGGAAACAAGACAAACCGTACCACATAATATAGCATTGTAAAACATTTTGGAGGTCCTTCAAATGGGATGCTTTTCTAACTGTGGCGGCAACAGCTGCTGGATCATTATTCTTCTTTTATTATTCTGTGGTAACAATAACGATGGTTGCGGTTGCAACAACGGTGGTTTCATTGGCGGCAACAACTGCAGCTGTCTCTGGATTATCCTCTTACTCCTGTTCTGTGGCTGCGGCGACAACAACAATGGCTATGTAACAGCAAATAACGGTTGCGGCTGCAACAACTGTAATCCTTGCAACACCTGCTGCTAATCCTTAGTCCGGTGTTACTGCTTCATTCAAACAATAATAAAATCAGGGCATCACATTACCGTGGTGCCCTTTTTAGTTCGCCCTCTCCCAAAATAACGCCAGACCCTCTTGCATTATAGAAAAAAAAATATTATACTGGAACAAATACATTATTACGTTAAAGAGGTAAAATCATATGGCAGGTTCATCCTTTGGCACAATCTTTAAAGTAACCACCTTCGGAGAATCCCACGGCATCGGTCTCGGTGCCATAGTAGACGGTTGTCCGGCAGGTCTTCCCATCGATGAAGAAATCATCCAACAGTACTTAAATCTTCGCAAACCGGGACAAACTAAGTATTCCACCCCGCGCAAAGAGCAGGATAACATCCGTATTCTTTCCGGCGTTTTCGAAGGAAAAACCACAGGAACACCTATCCTGCTTTTAGCAGAGAATGAAACCCAGCGTTCTCAGGACTACTCTGAAATTGCATCTTACTACCGTCCGGGACATGCAGACTATACCTTTGATGAAAAATACGGATTCCGTGACTATCGCGGTGGCGGTCGTTCCTCCGGCAGAGAAACCTTAGGCCGTGTAGCAGCAGGCGCCATTGCCATTCAGTTTTTAAAATCTCTTGGCATTGAAATTTGTGCCTACACCAAATCTATCGGTACCGTTTCCTGTCAGAAGTACGATTATATTACCTACCTGACGCAAGATAATCTTGAAACCGAAACTGTTTTATTTGACCGTATTTCCAAACAAGGATTACAGGAACTCCGTTCAGACAAACTGGCCAGCCCTCTCTATATGCCGGATCCGAAAGCATCCCTTCTTGCTGAGGAAGAACTTGCAGCTTCCATGGAAAACAAAGATTCCCTGGGCGGCATCATTGAATGTGTGGTTTCCGGTATGCCGGCAGGTATTGGTGAACCGGTTTTTGACAAGCTGGATGCCAACCTTGCTAAAGCCATGCTCTCCATCGGTGCTGTGAAAGGCTTCGAACTGGGCGCCGGCTTTGCGGTAGCCGAAAGCAAAGGTTCTGAAAACAATGATGCGTTTGTTCCGATAAACGGAACCATCCGCAAAGTAACCAACCATGCCGGAGGAATCCTCGGCGGCATCAGCGACGGCAGCGATATCGTCTTCCGCACCGCCATAAAGCCTACCCCTTCTATTTTCTCCGAACAGTCTACCGTAAATAAAAACGGTGATGCTGTTTCCGTAGAAATCAAAGGTCGTCATGATCCGGTTATTGTTCCGAGAGCCGTTGTTGTGGTAGAGGCTATGACCGCTCTTACTATTGCAGATGCCTTACTGGTTAATATGCATTCCAAACTGGATGGTATAACAAAATTTTATAACAACTAGAATTTTATAATATATTTCTATAATCGAGTAGGAGGGAAAATTTGAAATAAATTTTCCCGACCTCTCACACCACCGTACGTACGGTTCTCGTATACGGCGGTTCTTTAGTTTTCACGAACTATTAGGTAATAGTCAAGCATGGATGTATATCCCAGCTTG